>JAAYVP010000136.1 GCA_012517115.1 Brooklawnia sp.
GTTGACGCTGCAAATCGCTGGTCCGGAAACGGTGACCGGACCCGACCCGGTGGCATTCACCGTAACCGCCTCAACCAGTCAGGCCAACTGCATCCTTGACCTGGCCACTGCCCAGGCCGAAGTTGTGGTCACCTCGGGCAGTGACCGCATCTGGGCGAGCAGTTCCTGCCCCGCATGGCAGCTGACTGGGACGTTCGAAATGAAACAGGGCGCGGAGGTCAGCTACGAGGTCGGCTGGCCAGTGCGCCGCGGCAGTGACTGCGAGTTGTCGGACGCGACGCTGGGAGCTGGCACCTACGTGGCCACCGCCAACATCGGGACGGCCAGCGCTCGGCACGTGATGACGTTGCGTCCCTGACCGGCCTCAGCGTCCCGCGGTCTCGGTGAGCCTGGCCAGGCCGTCGCGGATGGCCCGGGCCCGCGCCGCGCCGACCTCCGGTACGGCCGCCAGTTGCGAACTTGAGGCCGCCAGGACGCCCTGCAGCGAGCCGAAGTGCTCCAGCAACCTGCCGGCCAAGGAGGTCGTCATGTGCGCGGACTGTGAAACCACCCGGTAGCCCCGGCAATTGAGGTGCTGGTCGAGATTGCCGGAGGTGAAGCCGATCGCGGTGGCAACGCTCACCGGGTCGAGGATGTCGCCCGCCGGCAGATGACGCAACACGTCAAGGCTGAACCGTTCATCGCCCTCCGCGCGGTAATCGAGCTCGATCAAGGTGGCGAGTTGATCTATACCGTGCGTCAGGTCGTACAGCTGCAACTGCAGCAGCCGGCCATCGACGCCGAGAGCCTCGACGTGGCCTTCGAGTTCCTCGGCGAGCCGGCGCACCATGGCCAACGGCTGCACGGCCTTCACTAGGTCGTCGACCGTCACCAGCGAGTCGATCTCGAGCGAGGACAACTGCGCGGTGGTCGACTCCAGACGCTCACGGTAACGGGACAGGGTTGCCACCGCCTGTTCGGCACGGACCAAGATCTGTTCGGAGGACTCGATCGGGTAACGCAAACCCGCCATGAACAGTGCTATCGACGACATGGCCTGGGAAACCGTGATCACCGGCACGTTGGCCTGCAACGCGATGCGGTCAGCGGTGCGGTGCCGCGTTCCGGTCTCGATGGTGGGTAACTGCGCGGATGGGGTGAAGTGGACGCCGGCAGCGAGGATGGTTGTCAGGTCTTGGTCGACCACGATGCCACCGTCCATCTTCGCCAGTTCGCGCAACGCGGTGGGCGTGAAGTCGGTGTTCACGTTGAAGCCGCCGGTTGAGATCTGGCCGACCACCGGATTGCTGCCCAGCACGATCAACGCACCGGTGCGGCCGGTACGGATCCGTTCGAGTCCCTCTCGCAGCGGTGTCCCCGGTGCGAGCAGGGCACGATAACGGCGATATCGTTCCTCGTCGTGTCCGAGGACTCGCAGCTTGCTCATCATGGTCAGTGTAGGGCGGGCGGCACCTTCCCGCGGCTGCTGACGATGCCGTGCAGCCGGGTACACCGTTCAGTGCCGCGGCGAACCTGGTTTCTCGGTGCGATTCAAAGTGAGGGCCTGCAATGCCTCGGCCACGGTCGCAACCTCGACCACCCTCAACCCGTGCATCCTGGGCATCTTGCTGTTCGGATCACGACTACCGGCCGGCACTATGGCCAGCTCGAGCCCCAGCCGGGCAGCCTCACCGATCCGCCGCTCCAGCCCGGGCACCCGGCGCAGCTCCCCGGCAAGCCCAACTTCGCCCAGCGCCACCACCCGGCAGAAGAAGTTCTCATCAACCGTTGCCGACGCCATCGCGATCGCCAGCGCCAGGTCTGCGGCAGGATCGCCGATCCGGGCACCACCCACCGTCGACACGTAGACGTCCCTGCGGGCCAGCGAGAGCCTCGCCTTTCGCTGTAGGACGGCCAGGACCATGGCGACCCGTGAGCCGTCTACACCGTTGGTGACCCGGCGGGCCGGGGCGTCTTGGGCGACCGGAACCACCAACGATTGCACCTCGGCCAACATTGGGCGGCTGCCCTCCATCGTGACTGTCACGCAGGTTCCGGGCACCGGTTCAGCGTGCTGTGAGGTGAATAGCCCGGACGGATCGGGCACCTCTACGATGCCGTGCGCGGCCATTTCGAAGCAGCCCACTTCGTCGGCAGGCCCGAACCGGTTCTTGGTGGCCCGTACCATCCGGAAGCCGGAGTGCCGGTCTCCCTCGAACGAGAGCACTACGTCGACAAGGTGCTCCAGTAGCCGGGGCCCGGCGATCGAGCCGTCCTTGGTGACGTGCCCGACGATGACCACCGCCATGCCCCTTCGCTTCGCTACCCGCACCAGCGCAGCAGTCACTTCGCGGACTTGACTGACCCCGCCCGCCGAACCGTCGGCCTCGGCGGTGCCGATGGTCTGTACCGAATCGACAACTAGCAGGCTCGGGTTGGTCTGTTCGATGTGGCCCAGGACCGTACCAAGGTCGGTCTCGGCGGCCAGATAGAGCTGGTCGGCCACCGCCCCGGTGCGTTCGGCCCGGAGCCGTACCTGGGCAGCCGACTCCTCACCTGAGACATATAGGGTGGTGTGATCGGCACGCGCCCAGCGGGCGGCCACCTCAAGCAGGAGCGTCGATTTGCCGACTCCCGGCTCGCCGGCAAGCAGTACCACCGCACCCGGGACCAGACCCCCGCCGAGGACGCGATCGAGTTCGCCGATGCCGGTCAGCGTCCGATTGGCGCTCTGTAGATTCACCTTGCCGATCGGCACCGCCCTTTGGGCAGGCACCGATGCGTTGACAAGTTGCAGCTTGGGAGCACCCCGTTCACCGACGCTGCCCCAGGCCAGGCACTCACCGCAGCGCCCGACCCAGCGCACCGTCGTCCAACCGCACTCGGTGCACTGGAACGCGTCGGTCTTGGTGGCCACGGTCAAACCATAGAGGGGGCCACCGACAGTCAGATTCTGACCAGACCCCGACCCGGGACGTCGAAGACCACCACAGACACTCCGGGCTGACCGTGCGGACTGGTGAACTTGATGTGGACACCGTCGAAGATCTCTTCGATGGGGCAGCCGACCCACTCCTCGACACGCTCCCGCGAACCGGCGATCTCCAAGGCGTCGAGCCGCACATCACCGGCCAGGGCAGAGGGCAGTACGTCGGCGGGCGAATCCCACTTGAGGAAGTAGGGCAGTTGTGGGTCGGTCATCAGGCCCTTGACGCCGATCTGTTCCCATTCCAGTCGGCGACCGTCGGGGAACTGGCGGGAGCCGGGCACTGCGGCGCGTCCCAACCGCTGCTCGAAGGGGGCGAGGTCAGCCACCGAAATCACCCAGCCAAGCCAGCCACCGCCGAGCTCTTGACGGGCACGCACCGCCTGCCCGTAGACCGCCTTGTCGGCGGCGGGATGGTCGAGCACCTCGACGACCTCCAGGTAGCGACCGTCGGCGAGTGGAAGAATGTTGTTCCTGGTGCCGAAACGGGGATGGAATCCGCCGTCCTTGAACTGGCGGCCCAACGCCTCGCTCAACTCGGCGACAGTGGTCTGCAGACCTTGCGGGCCAGCTACGAACGTCAGGTGATCCAGATGCATGGGGTCATTGTGTCAAGCGGTCCCCCCGAACGCGAAACCGGGTCATCCGCAGCAGCGGCGGCGACGCGGCGTTGCCAGTACGGTGGGTTTGTGCAGTCCGACCGGCCCTTCGAGCATGCCCGTGCCGCGCCCGAGCACGGCCGTGCACCGAACAATCGGCGGCTGCCGTTGGTGGGCCTGGGCAGCTCGACTGTCTACCCCGGAACCACCGCGCAGGCTTTCGAGTTGGCCGCCGCGGTCGGCTACGACGGCGTCGAGTTGATGGTCGGGATCGATCCGCCCAGCACCGACATCGACTATGTCCGCAAGCTGGTCGACTACCACCAGGTGCCGGTGTTGAGCGTGCACGCTCCCTGCCTGGTGATCACTCAGAACGTCTGGGGCACCGACCCTTGGGAGAAGCTGAGTAGGTCTTGCCGAGCGGCCGCCGACCTCGGCGCAGATGTGGTCGTCGTGCACCCGCCGTTCCTCTGGCAGCGCGACTATGCCCGCAATTTCGTGGCGGGCATTCGGGGGCTCAGCCGCCAGACCGGCATCACTTTGGCGGTCGAGAACATGTACCCATGGCGGGCGCCGGGCGCGACCGTGTTCGGGTACGTGCCCGATTGGGACCCGACCCACCAGGACTACGACGCTTTGACGCTCGACCTGTCGCACGCCGCCACCGCGCAGGCGCGGTCGCTCGACTACGTGGACGCCTGGGGCGCACGGTTGCGCCACCTGCACTTGACCGACGGACTCGGCTCCGGCAGAGACGAACACCTCTTCCCGGGGCAGGGCAATCAGGACGCCTGGCAGATCGTCGAACAGCTGGCGCGCAGGTCATACACCGGTCACATCATCCACGAGATCAACACCCGCCGGGCTGCCGACAATGACGAACGCGCACAGCAACTCGCCGAGGCCCTCAACCAGACCAGGCAGCATCTGCAACAGGGTAGGGCGCAGGCTCATCGGGAGGCGCGGCAGTGAGTGAGCTAGTGATGCGCTGGGCGGGACGCGACCAGGTGCGCCGTGCGGCCATGGCGTCGCCGGCCGCCCGGGAACTGGTGGCCAGGTATGTGGCGGGGGAGCGCTTGGACGACCTGGTGCCGGTCTTACATTCCCTGGTCGACAAGGGGCTGCTGGTTAGCGTCGAATACTTGGGCCACCCGGTGACCGCGCTTGGGGACGCCGAGGCAAATCGGGCCGGGTACCTCGAACTGATCACGGGACTCGCCGCTGAGGGACTCGCCAAGGGCGCCGAGATCTCGGTCCGTCTCTCCTTGCTCGGCCAGGAGTTGGGGGCCCAGGGAGAGGAGTTCGCGCTGCAGGCGGCCCGTCGCATTACCCGGATGGCCAGTAACGCTGGCGCGCTGGTGACCCTTGACATGTCCGGCTCGGAGTTCGTGGACTCAACGCTGGGCACTTGGGTGCAGCTGAACCAGGACTTGCCGAGCATCGGCGCCACCGTGCAGGCGGCGTTGCACCGGACCGAGCGTGACCTCGCCAATCTGGCTATGCCGGGTGGGCGGATCAGACTGTGCAAAGGGGCCTTCCGGGAATCCCGCGCCGTGGCCTTCCGCAACCGGCATGAGATCGATCTGGCCTTCGTGAGAGGTCTGCGGATCTTAATGAAGAGCCAGGCAGTCCCATTGGTGGCCACCCACGACCCGCGGCTGATCGCCATCGCGGAGGAGTTGATCCGACGCGCCGGACGTGCACCCGACAGCTACGAGTTCCAGATGCTGTACGGGGTTCGTCCGCTGGAGTTGCGGCGACTGGCCGACATAGGCCACAGTGCGCGCTCCTATGTGCCGTACGGCCCAGGATGGTACGAGTACTACCTACATGGGCTCGTGGAGCGTCCGGACAACCTGGCGTTGTTCATGCGCTCGCTGATGGGGAAGCGATAGGTGGCAGCGACGGCGGCTCGGGGTCGCCCACATCTAGTAGTCGAGACGGTGATCGTGCTCGGCTTGTCACTCGGACGATCCGCGGTTTACTCGATCCTCAACATCATCAACAGGCTCACCTTGCCTGACCTGCCGCTCGCCGAGCAGAGCTCGACGATGAACTCCTCCGTGACCCCAGATCGTCCGGGCCTCGATCTGGCTTATCAGTTGGCCAACAACCTCTTCCCGTTCTTCCACCCTATGCTGGCGCTCTACTTGCTGTGGCGGATCTGGTCGCCGCCCCACGCGCCGTGGCGCGCCATCGGTCTGGACGGCCGACACGTCGGGCGTGACGTCGTGTGGGGGAGCGGCTTGGCCGCAGCTATCCTCGGCCCGGCGCTGGGCTTCTACCTGCTGGCCCGCCAGATCGGGATCAACACCACCGTCGTGATGGCCGATCTGGCGCCGGCCTGGTGGACGATTCCGATGTACGTGCTGGCTGCGTTCATGAATGGCTTTCTGGAAGAGGTCGTCATGATCGGATACCTGTTCACCAGGTGGCGTCAGTCCGGCTGGCATCCGGTGCCGATAGTCGTAATCAGCGCGTTGATCCGGGGCATGTACCACCTCTACCAGGGTTTCGGCGGCTTCTTATCGAACCTGGTTTTCGGGCTGCTGCTCGGGTGGTTGTACACCCGGACGAAGCGACTTTGGCCGCTGGTCATCGCACATGCCCTGATCGACGTGGCCGCCTTCGTCGGCTACGCACTGCTCGCGGACGCCTTCGATTGGCTCTGAGCCGTGGGTGGCATCGAGCCCGGCTGGGGGCGGGCGCTAGGCTTTGGCCCATGGTGCGAGTTGGAGTCTTCGGAGCAACCGGTCAAGTCGGCAGCGTCATGCGGACGCTGCTAGCTGAGCGCAACTTCCCGGTGGACGAAATGCGATACTTCGCGTCGTCCCGGTCGGCTGGCAAGAAGCTGGATTGGCGCGGTAACGACATCACAGTCGAGGACATGGCGGTCGCCGACTTCGCCGGCCTCGATATCGCCATCTTCAGCGCCGGCAAGACCGCGTCCAGTGAGTTCGCCCCCAAGGTGGCCGCCGCAGGCGGGATCGTGGTCGACAACTCGTCTTGCTGGCGGATGGACCCCGATGTGCCGCTGGTGGTTTCCGAGGTGAACCCCGCTGACGCGATCAATCCGCCGAAAGGCATCATCGCCAACCCGAACTGCACCACCATGGCCGCGATGCCGGTGTTGAAGCCGCTGGACGGCGCAGCCGGGCTGCGCCGGCTGATCGTGGCGACCTACCAGGCCACCTCCGGGTCGGGGTTGGCCGGCGTCCGTGCACTGCGTGACCAGACCACCGCCGCGGTCGAGCAAGACTTCGCCCGACTGGCCTTCGATGGCAGCGTCCTCGCCCCGGTCGACAACGCTCCCTACGTCGCCCCGATCGCGTTCAACGCGGTGCCCTACGCCGGCGCGCTGGTGAACGACGGGTGGCTTGAGACCGATGAGGAGCAGAAGCTGCGCAACGAGTCCCGCAAGATCCTGCACCTGCCGCAGTTGGCGGTTTCGGGTACTTGTGTACGCATTCCGGTATTCACCGGGCACTCCCTGGTAATCAACGCCGAGTTCGAGCGTCCGATCAGCCCGACGCAAGCCACCGAGTTGCTCGCCGCAGCACCGGGCGTCCAGTTGGTGGACGTGCCCACGCCACGCCAGGCGGCTGGTGCCGATCCGAGCCTGGTAGGACGCATCCGAGTCGACCAGTCGGTGCCCGACGGCCGCGGCCTTGCCATGTTCGTCAGTTGCGACAACCTGCGCAAGGGTGCCGCACTGAACGCGGTGCAGATCGCCGAACTCGTGGCGGCTAGGGTCTGAGAAGTGGGTGCGGCCAGCACGGTGCCGGTGGTCGTCATCGGCGGCGGGGTGATGGGTGGCGCGATCGCGTCCGGCTTGGTGCGTGATGGGTGGACGCAGGTCAGCGTGGTCGAAGCGACGGCTGCCCGCCGCGCGCAACTGGCCACCGAACCCGGCCTGACGGTCAGCGCGGCGCTGGACGATGTCGTTCAAGGCGCACAGGTCGTGGTGCTGGCCGTCAAACCCGCCGACGCCACCGCAGCTCTGGACCAGGCTGCTAGGGCGTTACCGGCCGGTGTCCTGGTCTTGTCGGTCTGCGCGGGTGTGACGCTCGCCACCCTCGCCGATCACCTGCCAGCCGGGACGCCGATAGTCCGGGTGATGCCCAATACGCCGGCTCAGATCGGCGCCGGGATGGCCGTCCTGTCACCCAATACGGCCGTCACCGGCGAGCAGTTGGACCTTGCCAGTTGGTTGATGGGGGCGGTCGGCGAGGTTCTCGTGCTGCCCGAGTCACGGCAGGACGCGGTCACCGCGGTCAGCGGATCTGGCCCCGCCTACCTGTTCTACCTTGCGGAGGCCATGATCGAGGCCGGGGTGCAACTCGGTCTCACCCGCGAGCAGTCAGGCGTGCTGGTCAGGCAGACACTGCTGGGCTCAGCGCAGTTGCTGGCGCTGGGTGAGCACCCGGTCGTCCTGCGCGAACGCGTCACCTCGCCCGGTGGCACCACCGCTGCCGCGATTCGGCGGTTGGATGCGCATGCGGTGAAGGCCGCCGTCGGCGACGCGATCTGGGCGGCACACGACCGGAGCCGCGGCTGATCGGCCGGTCGCCGGTCGTCGTTGGTTTTCTATGGGAGTGGCGCGGCGGTAGACTAAGCCGACGTGGTGCCGCCGCATGGTACTGTTCCCGCGTTGAAGGCGGGATTGATCATTAGTCTCCGAAAGGTTCACAGTGGGATCGGTCATCAAGAAGCGTCGCAAGCGCATGGCGAAGAAGAAGCACCGCAAGTTGCTCAAGAAGACGCGAATTCAACGGCGTCGCGCGGGCCGCTGACCTGCTGCCCAGTGCGATCCCCCAGCGCGACGGCCCGCTCGTGCGTAGCCGCAAACTGGGGGATCTCTGTGTGGTGTCGTGCGTCCAGGCGTTGCATGCCGTAAGGAGACGTCATGAGTGAGCACCGGGCTGCGATCCCTCTGGACGAGTGCGATCCTGCCGAAGTGGTGGCCCAAGTCCGGCCGTCACGCGGCGCGCCCGGTCATGTCGTCTTTGTCGGCACCGGATTGGGTGGACCGCTGCGATTGACCCTGGCGGGACTGCAGGCGATCGCGGATGCCGACGTTTTGGTGCTGAGCTCTGAACTGAGCGCGGAGCTGCTGGGCGAACCCGAGGTCAGTTGCAAGCCCGAAGCGCCGGTCCTGCTCGCCGCCGCCGACCCCGACCTCGACAAGGTCGTGCAGTTGACGTCGGCCGGATTCTCCGTCGCTTGGCTGGTGGCCGGCGACCCGATGATGGACGGGGCTGGTCCGCTGGCCGCCGCCCTGGTGGACCGAGGCTGCCGCCTCGACGTCGTGCCGGGCCTGCCGAAGGCCACCTTGGCGCTGACCGTTGCCGGGATTTGTGGCGGTGACCGACAGTGGCGGACGACCCAGGATCCGCAGTTGACCGAAGTACCGGCCAACGTGGTGGCACTGCTGCCAGCCGACCAGATCGCCGAACTCAGCAGGCAAGCCCGCGACCGCGGATTGTCAACCGATACGCCTGCCTTGGTGACGGTGAACTACGCGTCCAGCAGCCAGCGATCGATCGAAACCACCCTCGGTGCGCTGCCAGACGTTGCAGAGGACTGCGAAGGTGCCGCCACCGCCGTGCTGGTTGGGGACGCCGCGGTGAGGGATCCGCGGCTCAACTGGTACGAGTCGAAGCCGTTGTTCGGCTGGCAGGTAATCGTGCCGCGCACCAAGGGGCTGCCAGGTGCGATAGAGCGCCGACTGGAGCACCATGGCGCCATCCCGGTGCAAATGGCGACCATATCGGTGCAGCCCCCGCGCAATCCGCAGCCCATGGAACGGGCCATCCAGGGCCTGGTCGACGGCCGCTTCCAGTGGATAATCTTCAACTCCGCCAATTCCGTGCTCGCAGTCACCGAACGGCTCGCGATGCTCGGTCTCGACTCGCGTGCCTTCTCCGGGTTGCGGATCGCCGCTGTGGGTGCCGACACTGTCGAGGCCTTGAAGAACTGGGGCATCAGCCCAGATCTGGTGCCCGAAGGCGAGCAGCGCGGCGAAGCGCTGGCCGCTGAGTTCCCGGTCTTCGACGACCTGCTCGATCCCATCAACCGCATTCTCGTGCCGCGGGCAGAGATCGCCGTCGATGCACTGGTGACCAGCGTGAACGAGCTTGGCTGGGAGGTGGAAGAGGTGATCGCCTGCCGTACCGTCAGAGCGGCGCCGCCACCCGCCGAGATCCGTGATGCCATCAAGGGGGGAAGCTTCGACGCGGTAGTGTTCAGTTCGGCGTCCACCGTGCGCAACATGGTGGGCATCGCCGGCAAGCCACATACCGCCACTATTGTGGCCGCGATCGGGCCGGCGACCGTGGCGTCCTGCGAGGAACACGGGCTGCGGGTCGACGTGGTACCGAAGCGTCCCAATCTCATCGAACTGGTGGACGCTTTGGCCGAATTCGCTGCTGCGCGGCGCGCGAACCTGATTGCCCGTGGGCAGCCGGTCCGGCGTCCCTCTCAGCGCACCCGTCGCCGCAAGTGACCGGGTCAGTCAATACCCGAATCAGTCTGACATGATGGCAGTCATGGAGTCCAACAGCCAGCCACATCCAGACCATGTCGACTTGTGCATCATAGGTTCGGGTTCGGGTCTCTGCCTGATCGACGACGATATCGATGACTGGCAGATCGCGCTGATTGACAACGGCATCGGACCGGTCCAGATTTTCGGTGGCACCTGTCTGAACGCCGGCTGCATCCCATCCAAGATGTTCGCCAAGCCGGCTGGGTTCTCGCTGGTGCCAGAACAGGCCCGCCGGGTAGACGCAGACGTCAAGTTCTTTGGCATCGACCACCAGGCGGTCCAGGCGCGCACCTTCGGACGCACTGACGCGGTTGTCGAGGCGGGCCTGGCAGGCCTGCAGAGCCGCGAAAACGTGCAGGTGCTGATCGGCCGGGCCATTTTCGTCGACGAGCACACCATCCGGGTCGGCCAGCGCCAGATCACCGCCGACCGGATCGTCATCGCAGCTGGCTCACGTCCCCGAATACCAGACGTCCCAGGCTTCGACGACCCGTATCTGCAGGCCTTCGTGTACACATCCGACACCATCATGCGGATTGAGGAACTGCCGAAGCGACTGGTGATCTTGGGAGGCGGGGTCGAGGCCGTCGAATTCGGACACATCTACGCTGGCATGGGCTGCCACGTCTCGATCATCACGCGTAGTGAACCACTGTTGCGTCATCTCGACCCAGAGATCGCCAGCCGAGTCACCGACGCGATGGCCGCTCGGATGGTCTTGCGGCTCAACCAACAGGTGACCAGCATCGAGCCGGGCGATTCCGGCGGGGTGGTGCTCAACACCGAGGACGCCACCGGTATCGAGTACAGCTACGAGGCGGACGCGGTGTTGGTCTGCCTGGGCCGCATCCCGAACGGTGACCAATTGCGCCTAGAGCGGGCCGGCATCACCATCGACGAGATGGGGTTCCTGCCGACCGACCAGTACCAGCGCACCTGCGTGCCCCACATTTGGGCACTCGGAGACGTTTGCTCACCGGTCATGTTCAAGCACCTGGCGAACCGGCAGGCCCGGTTGGTCAAGCAGAACCTGCTTGCTGAACGGGACGGTCAGGGTTTGCAGGCCAAGGACGAGCGGTACGTGCCGCAAGGCATCTTCGGTGACCCGGAGGTCGCCACGGTCGGGCTCACCGAAGCCGAATTGGACGAAGCCGGTATCGACCACATCAGCTACCTGCACGAGTACGCCTGGGTGGCCTACGGTTGGGCTCTCAATGACCAGGGGCACTGTGTGAAGTTGATCGCCGACCCGGCGGCTGAGCACCTCCTCGGCGCGCACATAGTCGGGCCCCAGGCGACCACCCTGATCCAACCGCTAGTGCAGGCCATGACCTTCAGCCAGCGCATCGAAGACATTGCGCGTGCCCCGTACTGGATCCACCCGGCCCTGACCGAGGTGGTCGAGAACGCGCTGCTCGGTCTGCTGCGGTTGGCAGCCGAGAAACCGACGGAACGCTCATGAGGGGGCTGCGCTGGACCGTGCTCGGATTGGTTGCCTTTGGGCTGGTGAGCTGCACGCAACCCCCGCCGGTCGCCCCGAGTGATTCGACACCAACCGCGCCGCAGCGACCCACCACGAGCGCATCAGCGCCGTCGGCCCCCGCCGGCAGCGTCACCAAGTCAGCCCTGCCCGCCGCCGACTGCCTTGAAGTCGCACGGCAACTCAGCCTGCCTGAGCAGGTCGGCCAGCTCTACATGATGGCGATCAATCCTGATACCCCGATCGAGTCCGCCGTCGCCAAGATGCAGCGCTCCGGCGCGGGCGCGGTCATCCTGCTGGGCAACCGCACCGACCCACTTGCTCAAGTCACCACCTACACCCGGCAACTGCTGGCTGCCTCCCCGGAGCAGTTCCCAGTTCTGGTGGCGGTCGACCAAGAGGGCGGGCTTGTGCAACGGCTCCAGGGACCGGGCTTCGAAACCATTCCCGCGGCGATCGAGCAGGCAACCACCCCCGCCGACCAGTTGCGTGCCGACTGGCAGCGTTGGGGTGGCCAACTGGCTCAGGCGGGGGTGCTGTTCGACCTCGCCCCGGTAGCGGACGTGGTGCCGGCCGACCAGGTAGCCAGCAACGAGGCGATCGGGCAGTTGCGTCGTGGTTTCGGCGCGGACGCCACAGTGGTGGCCGATCGGGTGACTCAGGTGGTCCAAGGGCTGACCGCCGCCGGTGTCGCGAGCAGCGTCAAGCACTTCCCTGGGCTGGGTAACGTGTCGCAGAACACCGACCTCGCCGTTGGCCATGACAACACCAGCCTGCTCACCGAAGCCGAGTTGGCGCCCTTCCAAGCCGCCATCAACGCCGGTGCAAGCTCGGTCATGGTGTCGTCGGCCATCTACAACCAAGTCGATCCCGCGAACCCGGCGGTCTTCTCGTCCGAGATCGTGACCGGCATCCTGCGCGAGCGGATGGGCTTCGACGGACTGATCATTTCCGACGACCTGGGGGTTGCGGCGGCGGTGGCGTCCTACGACGTCTCGACGCGCGGATTGCTTTTCCTCCGAGCAGGCGGAGACATGGTGATCGTTGCCGATCCCGAGGCCGCACAATCGATGGTGGACGCGACACTGGCCGCTGCCCAGTCCGATCCCAGCTTCGCAGCCCTGCTGGCCGACAAGGTGGCCCGGTTGTTCGCCGTCAAGGCCGAGGTCGGCTTGATGACCTGCAACTGAGGTTGCCCGGCTCGTGGCAGAAGATGACGCCCGGGGGTCCGTCGGCCAGTCGGGGGGCGTGCCGCCTGCGGGGTCGGAGGATCAGCCGAACTGGCCGGTGATGTAGCGTTCGGTGTCCTTCTGCGATGGGTTGGTGAAGATCTTCTCGGTCAGGTCGAACTCGATCAGTTGGCCGGGCTTGCCGGTGCCCTCAATGTTGAAGAAGCCCGTCTTGTCGGACACCCGGGATGCCTGCTGCATGTTGTGGGTCACGATGACGACGGTGTAGTTCTCCTTGAGTTCCTGGATCAGGTCTTCGATCGCCAGCGTCGAGATCGGGTCGAGCGCCGAGCAGGGCTCGTCCATCAGCAGCACCTCGGGCTGGATCGCGATCGCACGGGCGATGCACAACCGCTGTTGCTGGCCGCCCGACAGCCCGTTGCCGGGCGAGCCGAGACGGTCCTTCACCTCGTTCCAGAGGTTCGCGCCGCGCAGCGAGCGCTCGACGATTTCGTCCTTGTGGGCCTTGGGCATCTTGCGGGCGTTCAACTGGATGCCGGCGAGGACGTTGTCGCGGATGCTCATGGTGGGGAACGGGTTGGGCTGCTGGAAGACCATGCCCACCTGCTGGCGGACGCGGACCGGATCAACGTTGGGTGCGTAGATGTCCTGGCCGTCCAACAACACTCTGCCCTCGACCCGCCCGCCCGGGGTAAGCTCCAGCATGCGGTCGAGGCAGCGAAGCACCGTCGACTTGCCGCAGCCCGAGGGGCCGATGAAGGCGGTGACCGCGCGCGGCTCAATCACCATGTTGACCCCCTTCACGGCGAGGAAGTTGCCGTAGTAGATGTTGAGGTCCTGCAACTCCATGCGCTTTGCCATCGGTGCGTCTTTCTGCTTTCCGGTCCAAGGGAGCTCAACGGTTGATCTTCGGCGCGAAGCGCTTGGCTACGTATCGTCCGATGACGTTGAGAATCATCACGATCAGCACAAGCACCAGCGCACCGGTCCAGGCGCGGTCGAAGTACGCCTGCTGAGGTCGTCCGGGCCGAGTGTATTCGTAGTAGACGAAGACTGGCAGCGCAGTCATCGGGTTCATGCCGCCGGCTGGCAACGCATTCGTGTTCATTGAATCGGTGAAACCCATCGTCACCAGCAGCGGCGCCGTCTCGCCGATGATGCGGGCGATAGCCAGGATAACCCCCGAGACGATGCCCGAGATCGAGGTCGGCAAGACAACCTTGACGATCGTGCGCCACCGGGTGACCCCCAATGCGTAAGACGCCTCGCGGAGGCTGTTCGGCACCAGCCGGATGATCTCCTCAGAGTTGCGTACCACATACGGCACCATCAGCACTGTCAACGCCACCGCGCCAGCCAAGCCCGACTTCGACGGGCCGATGACTGCAGAAAACAAGGCATACGCGAACAGGCCCGCCACAATCGAGGGGATACCGGTCATGACATCGACCAGGAAGGTGATCACCTTCTTCGGCCCGCCCTTGCCGTACTCGACCAGGTAGATCGCGGTGAACAGGCCGACCGGGACGGAGAAGACGGTGGCCAGCCCGGTCACGACCAGGGTGCCCATGATCGCATGCGCGGCGCCGCCACCCTCGCCCACGACGTTGCGCTTGGTCTCGGTGAAGAACTGCCAATCGAAGCGGGGCAGCCCCTTCGAGATGACCTCCCACAGCAGCGATACGAGCGGCACCAGCGCGAGGACGAAAGCGCCGATGATCACGTACCGGGCGACCCGGTTGACTGCGCGGCGTCGGCCCTCGACGCTGAACGCCAGGGCGTAGATGCCGACGAGAAACAGCGGCCCGCCCAGCAGTATCGCCCCCACCAGGTTGAAGCTGCCGAACAGGGCCAGCAGGGCGGCCGCCACCGCAATCGAGATGACCAGCAACCCCAGGTCGGTGAACTTGGGCAGTTGTCCCGCGGTGAGGCTCATCCGCGGCATGTACTGGTCGCCGAGAGGGGCGTCGGGCTGAGCATCGGCGGTCATTGGTTCAGCCTTCCTTGTGGGCGCGCTTATGAGCAAGCCGGAACCCGTGGCCGCTGGTGATGGCGCGGCCAGCCATATTGACCACGAAGGTGATGACGAACAGCACCAAGCCGGTGGCGATCAGTTGCGGAACCGCGTGCGAGTCTGCCTCCGGGAAGGCCAGGGCGATGTTCGACGCGATCGTGTTCGGGTTGTTTGAGGTGAGCAACTGGAAAGTGATGTTGCGTCCCCCGGAAAGCACCATGGCGACCGCCATCGTCTCACCCAGGGCACGCCCGAGGCCGAGCATGGCGGCTGAGACAACACCAGAGCGGCCAAAGGGGAGCACAACCTGACCGATCATCTCCCAGCGTGTCGCCCCGAGGGCGAACGAGGCCTCTTCCTGCAGGCCGGGGGTGCGCAGGAATACTTCTCGCGACAGCGAGGTGATGATCGGCAGGATCATGATCGCCAGCACAATCGCCGCGGTGAGCATCGTACGGCCGGTGCCAGAAACGTTGCCGCCGAACAGCGGAATCCACCCCAGGTTCGCCCCCAACCACTGGTAGATCGGCACCAGAGCCGGTGCTAAGACGTTGATGCCCCACAGGCCGAAGACGACCGACGGCACGGCCGCCAGCAGGTCGACGACGAACGCCACCGGCGAGGCCAGCTGCTTCGGTGCGAAATGCGAGATGTACAAGGCGATCCCGATCGCGACCGGAACCGCCATCAGTAGTGCGAGGAAGGACGACCAGATCGTCCCGAACAGGAAGGGGGCCACGTAACCCCACGTGTTGCCGTACGGAAGATCTGCAGCGTCGGCGACGAACGCCGGGACTGCTTGGACGATGAGGAACGCGGCAACCGCCGCCAGGATCACGAGGATCAGCATGCCCGACCCGACGGAGAAACCCTTGAATACCGGGTCACCCAGCTTCCGCCGGTCGACGAGCAGGGATTGATCTGGAGCCAGATCCTCGCTTACGACATTCCCGCCAGTTACTGTCATGCAATCTCCGATACGCGGTAGACAGGCGAACAGTGGTGCGATACCAGCCCGCTGGCCCCCGAAGGTGCCAGGACGGACATCTTGGGGTACTTCAAGGTTCTCACCGAGCTTAAGCTCACTCGATCGTCGCCACAGCAGCCTGGACACCCTGGGCAAGTTCGCCCGCCAGTGGAGCGTTCCCCGCCTGCGGAACAGCGGCCAACTGGCCCTCGTCGGAGGCCAGGTAGCTGAGGTATGCGTTCACCAGCTCACCGGTTGCGGGGTCGGCGTACTGCTGGCAGGCGATCGCGTAGGAGACCAGGACGAACGGGTACCCCGCCGCGGTCCGGTCGAGTTCGAGAGTCCAGTCGTTGGTGCTGGCGGCAACCCTTTCGGAGGCCTCGACGACTTGTGCGGCGGCCTCGGCGGTCGGACCGACGTAGTCGGCCATGCCGTCGAGGCTGTAAGAGACCATCGTCATGGCTTCGGCGACCCCCGAAATGTCGGCGTAGCCGATGGTGCCCGAGCCGCTCTGGACAGCCGCGACGACGCCGCTGGTGCCTTGGGCGCCTTCACCCTGGAACGCAGCCGGCCAGTCACCGGACGCCCGCTCGGTCCAGACTGCGGGCGCAACCTGCGACAGAGTCGAGGTGAAGTTCTCGGTGGTACCTGAGTTGTCCGAGCGGTGCACGGGGGTGATCGTCAGGTTGGGCAGGCTGACGCCGGTATTGAGCGCGACGATAGCGGGGTCGTTCCAGTTGGTGATCTGGCCAGCGAAGATCTTGGCTATGACCTCAGCGGTCAGGTTGAGCTCCGTCACGCCGTCGACGTTGAAGATGATGGCGATCGGCGAGATATAGACGGGCAGATTGATCGGGGAGGTGCCCGCAACGCACTTCGCGAATGCCCTGGTCATCTCCTCGTCGTTCAGCGCCCGGTCGGAGCCGGCGAAATCGGCGGCACCGTCTGAGAAGGCGGTCCGGCCAGCGCCTGAGCCGTCGGGAGAGTAATTGATCGTGGCCTTCGGGTTGGCAGTCTGGAATCCGGCGCGCCAAGCCTCCTGGGCGGCGCGCATTGAGGAGGCCCCAACGCCCTGCAGCGTGCCGTGGTACCCGTCGCTGGCGCTGCCAGCTGCGTCGTCGCCGGAGACGCCGCCGCAGGCGGTGAGCGTCAAGGCGGTTACAGCAGCCAGGGCGGCGCCGGTGCGCAGAGTCATCACTTTGAGTCCCTTCAGGGATTGTCCTTGTTCAGCGGGGGCCCAACAGGGCCCTTCCTGAAAAACTAAGGCGATCCAATGAAGAAGGCAGCGACGGCAGGTGAACGTTGGGTGAACGAGAGATGTATGTTCGACGCCTGTGTGTGGCGGTTCGCCCGGACGAGGTCAGAGCTTGGGCGCAATGTGATGCGGTTTGTCGGCGGGCTCCTGCGCGCCGGGATAGACGAGCACCACTTCGGCTGGTTTGAGCACCCGCTCCGGTGCAACCCCGAGGAAGTCGAACATCGCCGGCAACACTGGGCGGTGCCCGCATATCACCAGCGGGCGGGCCGATTCCTGGGCCACCGACCACAGCTGTGCCATGGCATCAATGACGCCACTGGGGTCCGCTTCGGCGGCCTCTTCGCTGATGGCGTGGATGGCGCGCACTTCGAGCCCGGCATGTTCGGCGTAGGGGGCGAGCGTCCGCATGCACCGCGTTGAGGTGGAACTCGCCAGTTCGCCGACACCGAACGCTTCGAAGAGCGGGACGAGTGCCTTTGCCTGACGACGGCCACGCTCGGTGAGGCGACGGTCGGCGTCGAGGCCCTGCCACTGCTTGCGGTTCATCGCCTTGGCATGCCGGACCATCAAGATTGGGGGTCTCGGTTGGCTGCGCAACGCTTGGAGGATGGTTGCTGCATCGTCGCGGTAGCTGAGTTGCGCGATGGCGCGCTGCACCGGCCACCATTCGACCGCGTCAGCCTCACCGTCCAATTCGCCGGGTTTTTCGCCGGTCGGTTCTGCCAGCCACCAATGCACGATCTTCGGCCGGTCCGCCACCTGGTAACGAGTTGGCGACAGGTGATGACAGATCCGGACGCGGTAGCCGGTTTCTTCGGCCGCCTCCCGCACCGCCGCCACCGCAAGGTACTCATTGCTGGAGACCTTGCCCTTCGGCAAGCTCCAGTCGTCATAGGCGGGGCGATGCACCACCAAGACTTCGCGATCATCCCGGGGGCCTCGAAAGACCACCACGCCACTGGCGCTGATCAACTTGCCGGACATGCTCAATGCCTGCGCGTCGACACGCGTTCGATCAGGTACTCCTGGAGATCCCGCAACGGCCTGCCTTCGGTGTCGGTCGTGACCGGCGTCCAAACCTGATCATGTAGCCGCCAGCTCACCGTGGCGTCGTCGAACGCCAGCTCGAACATCTCGTCGATCTGCGCGATGTGCCCCGCGTTGGTCAGCGAGACGATCGCCTCGACCCGGCGGTCGAGGTTGCGATGCATCAAGTCGGAGCTGCCGATGCCGACCGAGGGATGCCCGGCATTCTCGAACCAGAAGATACGGGAATGCTCCAAGAAGCGGCCCAGAATGGACCGCACCCGGATGTTCTCGCTCAAGCCCGGCACCCCCGGCCGGAGGCCGCAGATGCCCCGCACCCACATGTCGACCGGGACGCCGGCCAGGGACGCCCGATACAGCGCATCGATGATCGCCTCATCGATGATCGAGTTGATCTTGATCCGGATGCGCGCCGACAGGCCGGCCTTGCGGTTCGCGATTTCGCGATCGATGTTGGCGATCAAACCGCTTCGGATGCCTTCCGGGGCAACCAGCAGCCGCCGGTAGTGGGTTTCTTGGGTCATGCCCGACAGATGGTTGAACAACCTAGCCACGTCGTCGGTGATGATCGGGTTCGAGGTCAACAACCCCATGTCTTCGTACTGCCGCGCGGTTTTCGGGTTGTAGTTGCCGGTTCCGAGATGCGCATAGCGGCGCAACCCGTCCGGTTCGTCTCGCACCACCAGCATCAGCTTGCAGTGCGTCTTCAACCCGACCATGCCGTAGACGACGTGGACGCCGTACTTCTCCAGCTTCCTCGCCCAGTCGATGTTCGCCTGCTCGTCGAAGCGTGCCTTGATTTCGACCAGCGCCAGCACCTGCTTGCCAGCCATCGCAGCCTCGATCAGCGCGTCCACGATTGGTGAGTCGCCGCTGGTCCGGTACAGGGTCTGCTTGATCGCTAAGACCTGAGGGTCGGCAGCCGCCTGCTCGACCAACCGCTGCACGCTGGTAGCGAATGAGTCATAGGGGTGCTGGACGAGGACATCCTTCTTGCGCAGCGCGGTGAAGATGTCAGCAGGCTTGCTGGTTTCCTTGCCGAGGGCCAGGTCGGGGTGGGTCTTCGGCAAGAACCCTGGGTAGCTGAGGTTCTCCCGATCGATGTTGGTCAGCGCGAACAACCCCGTCAGGTCGAGCGGGGACGACAATTTGAAGACCTCTTTCTCGGAGATGTCGAGCTCACCCATGAGCAGCTCAAGCATCTCGTCGTCGATGGTGTCCTCGACTTCCAGGCGCACTGGTGGACGCCCGACCTTGCGGCTGAGCAACTCTTTCTCAAGTGCAAACAGGATGTTCTCGGCGTCGTCCTCCTCCACCTCGAGGTCTTCGTTGCGGGTGACACGGAAGGTCGTGTGAGTCAGCACCTGCATGCCGCTGAAGATTTCTTCCAGATGCTGGACGATCACTTCCTCCAGCGGGACGAACCGGCCGTCGCCGAGTGCGACGAAGCGGGACAGGATGGCCGGCACTTTGACGCGGGCGAACTGGCGGCCACCGGTAACCGGGTGGCGCAGCAGCACCGCAAGGTTGATCGACAACCCCGAGATGTAGGGGAACGGGTGGCTCGGGTCGACCGCCAATGGAGTTAGCACCGGGAAGATGCGTTCGCTGAACAACTGGTGCATGCGGTGCTTCTCGGGCTCAGCCAGCTGGCGCCAACTTAGGATGCGGATGCCCTCCGCTTCCAACGCCGGCCGGACATCTTCGGAGAAGACCCTGGCTTGCTCGGCGACCAATTCCGCAGTACGAGTCAGAATCGCGTCGTACAGGTCACGGGGGCGGATACCGGCGTTGGACGGCACGGCCACCCCGGCGTCGATGCGTCTCTTCAGCCCCGCCACCCGCACCATGAAGAACTCGTCCAGGTTGGATGAGAAGATCGCCAAGAACTTGGCGCGCTCCAGCAGCGGGACACGCAGCGAATCCTTCGCCAGATCGAGGACCCGGTTGTTGAAGGCCAACCAGCTGAGCTCGCGGTCGGAGTACCTGCCCTCGGGCAGCTCCGCCTGCTCGTCCGGTGCGACAGGCATCTCGGCCATCAATCCTCCTCGGCCTCGCCATAGGCGACATCGGTATGGGTGACCTCGAAGCCCGCGGTGCGGTACATGGCCACAACGCGCTCGTTGGACTGCTCCACGTAGAGATCAATGTGGGTGGCACCTAGTGAGCGCATGTGTATGATACCGGCGCTGAGCAGCGCCCGGCCAGCACCCCGGCCAGCAAAGTCGGGGTCGACACCGAGCACGTAGACCTCGCCGCGGGTTACGCCGTTGGGGGCGGTCAACTTCGTCCAGTGATAGCCGACCAAGCGACCGGTGGCATCGCGGGCGACCAGTAAGTCCTCATCGCGAAACCACTCCGACGCCATGCGCGCCCGGAAATCGTCGGCTGTCAGGGCGCCCTGTTCCGGGTGGTTGGCGAAGGCGGAGGCATTCACCGCCACCAGCCGATCAAGGTCAGCCGGACGGAAATGGTCGAGGGTGGTGCCAGCAGGCAGGGCCAGGTCATCCGCCCAGGGGTAGCGTCTGGCGTCCAGCGTCATGATCAGCAGCCCTCGCACCGCCACGAGACCGAGTGAACGCGCCAGTGCCTTGGCGGCAGCCGAGTCACCGAAGGCCCACCAGGTGCGGGCCCGGCGGGATCTGCGGACCCGCTGCGCAAGCTCGCGGCCCAGCCCGCGGCGCCGACGGGCCGGGTCGATCACGAGCTGAACGCTGCCGTCGCGTCGCTGGAGTTGCGCGTAGCCGACCAGGTCGTCGTGCTCACGGGACAGCCAGTGGATGACCCCGGCGTTGCCTGCGCCCCGCAGCGCGAGCCGGGCGGCCTCGTTCAGTGGGCTGGCGCCGTCGGCCTTCTGGGCGCGCCCAACCATGTCGAGCACGTCATTGCGTTGCTTGTCGGTCAGATCCGCATGCTCGGTGATCATGCTTGACCATACCCGCCGCTGCCCGGACAGAAACCCGTTACACGCGGTTGCGTCGAACGGCTGGTCAGCGGTTGGCGCCGAAACGGTAGCCGACGTTGCGTACGGTACCGATCCAGGCGTCGTACTCGGGCCCGAGCTTGGCGCGTAGCCGCCTGATGTGGACGTCGACGGTGCGGGCGCCGCCGTAGTAGTCATAACCCCAGACCTCGCTCAAGAGCTGTTCGCGGGTCAGGACGCGCCCGGGGTGCGCGACCAGGTACTTGAGCAACTCGAACTCGGTGTAGGTGAGGTCGAGGGGCTGGCCTCCGACGGTGGCTAGGTAGGCGTCCTCATCGATCATCACTGGTCCGACGTTGAGGGTCTTGTTCGCAGGTTGGGCCTGCAAGAGGATCCGGATGCGGGCTTCGAACTCGGCAGGCCCGGCGTCCTCGAGAACGAAGTCGTCGATCTGCCAGTCCATGCCGACAACAGACAGACCGGTTGCGGGTACTAAGAGCAGGATCGGCCAATCCGACCCGCTGCCGTGCACCACCAGGCAGGCGGTGCGAGCTGCGATCAAGTCGGTGCGTGCATCGACGATCACGAGGCTGGCTTCGGGGGCGAGCTTGCCGATGTTGTCGCCACCGACTACGCGCCGCAATTCGTGGTTCAGCAGTTCGAGTGCGCTGGGCAGTGGCGACATCGCACCTCGCGGTGTGACGAACGCGATCTCTACCACGCTTGCCGCCTTCTGTTGCCACTCGCTCGAAGGCGAGGTTCTCGATCAGAATACCCAGCCGGAGCATCTGGGACGTGGGTCAGCGACCCCAATCCGCTGAGTCGAGAATGATTGTCACTGGTCCATCGTTGACCAATTCCACTTGCATATGGGCGCCAAATACCCCACTGGACACCTCGGCCCCCAACCCGGTCAGAGTCGATGCATAGGCGGCCACCAAGGGTTCGCTGGCCGCCCCGGGTGCGGCGGCGCTCCAGGAGGGCCGCCGTCCCTTGCGGGTGTTGGCGTACAAGGTGAACTGGCTGACTACCAGGATCGGCGCTGCCAGGTCGGATGCCGACAGTTCGCCCTCGAAGATGCGCAGCGACCAGGTCTTCTCGGCCATCCGCCGGGCGATCTGCTCGGTGTCGTCGTGGGTGATGCCGACCAGGGCGACGAGCCCGGGTCGGCCCAGTTCGCCGCTCACGCGACCTTCGACCAGCACCCTGGCGCTGCTAGCCCGCTGCAAGACGACTCGCATTGCCTCACCCTATCGGGGTCGTGCCGCGGGCGTGACCAGGTTCCTTGGCAGGCAGCCGGCACTGCGTGGTGAGTGTCGTCTCTGCACGGCCTGCGCGGCCCGTTGGCGGAGAGTAGAAGGAAGCCTGTCACGGCGGAGTCTGCCGACCACTCGGTACGCTTGAGGAATGGCCCAGGTGACGGTCTTCGTGATGGCTGGCGTGGCAGTGCTGATCGGCATCGCCGCGCTGGTCATCCTCTGGCAAATCCTGGCCTTGGTCTCGCGGCGGACGCTGACCGACACCGACGACCCTGACAGGAGCTGAAGTGGCTTTTGAGATTCCCGCCGACCTAGACCCCGCCCTGACCCCCATCGCGTGGCTGATCGGCCGGTGGCAGGGAAACGGCCACGGCAACTGGCCGGATGTGGGGGACTTCCAGTTCGGTCAGCAGGTCGATTTCGCGACCAACCGCGGTCCGTATCTGCACTACCTCTCGCAGACCTGGACTTTGGACGCGGACGGTCAGCCGGAGTTGCCGCTGGCGATGGAGACCGGATTCTGGCGTCCAGCGGGGGCCAGCGGTCTCGAAGTGGTCTTGACCAGCCCTGAGGGCTGGGTCGAAGTATGGGTGGGCGCCCTGCTCGGGGCGAAGATCGAGCTGACGACCGACCTAGTCGCCCGCACCGACACCGCGAAACTGCCCTATACCGGGGGCCACCGGCTGTACGGCAACGTAGACGGTGACCTGATGTGGGCTTTCGACCGTGCCACTACCGACGTGCGGTTGCAGCCCTACATGTGGGCGAGGTTGCAGCGGGCATGAGGGTGGACGTAGCGGGTGGCCCGGATGCAGGGCTGGCTTGGCACTTCGGAGATCCACTGGGCGAGCAACGAGCCATGGAGTCGGGGACGGCAGCCGTCGCACTGACTAACCGTGCGGTTTTCACCATCTCCGGTGAGCAACGATTGACCTGGCTGCACTCGCTGACTAGCCAGGCCCTTAAGTCGTTGCCGACGGGTCAGGGCGCGGACGCTCTCCTGCTCTCGCCGAACGGTCACATCGAGCACGGCTTCGCACTGATCGACGACGGTACGACCGCGTGGTGCTGGGCTGAACCTGGTGCCCGGGCGGGCCTGCTCGGCTGGCTCGAATCGATGAAATTCTGGACGCCGGTGGATCTGGTGGCAAGAGACGACGTACAGCTGTGGTGGATGGGTAGTGGCCTTGATGATCCAGCCGGGTTGGTGGCGGCGCGGCGATCGGCAATCGGCCTGGGGCGCGACGTGCTGGTCGACACAACCCCGGACGCGGGCCTGCTAGCCGGCCAGTGGGCCCACGAGGCGCTGCGGATCGCCGCCGGGGTTCCCCGGATCGGCATCGACACCGACGACAGGACGCTGCCGAACGAGATCGGGCTCTTCGGAACAGCCCTCGACAAGGGCTGCTACCGCGGGCAGGAGACCGTGGCTCGGGTCCACAACCTGGGGCGTCCGCCGCGGCGGCTGGTGCTGTTGCTGTTCGACGGCAGCCTGCCAGAGGTCGGCTCCGCAGTGATCGATGATGACCGCCAGGTTGGGACGGTGTCCTCGGTAGCGCAGCACCATGAACTGGGGCCGATCGGGCTCGCCCTGGTCAAACGCGCGGTGCCGGTGGCGGCGACCCTGACAGTTGGCGGGATCGCTGCGTCCCAGGAGGCGCTGGTCGACCCCGACGTGGGGGAACACTTCCGACCTCGGCTGTAGCTGTGGATACCCACGCCAGCTCAGCCAAACGGTCGCGTGGTGCGCTCAGCCCTGGTTGATCGCCTTCGCGCGAGTTCGCGCTTTGGCCCGGTCATGTGCGCGCAGCGCCACCTTGCGGACACGAACTATCGCCGGAGTCACCTCGAGGCATTCGTCAGGTGCGCAGTACTCGAGGGATTGTTCAAGGCTCATCAGGCGTGGCGGGATCAGCCGCTCTAACTCGTCGGCTGTGGACGAGCGCACGTTAGTGAGGTGCTTCTCCTTGGTGGGGTTGACGTCCATGTCATCGGGACGGGCATTCTCTCCGACCACCATGCCCTCGTAGGTTTCGTCCCCGGGAGCCACGAACAGCACGCCGCGTTCCTGCAGGTTGAACAGGGCGTAGCTTGACACCGTGCCGAGACGATCGGCCACCAGGGAGCCGGTGGTGCGGTTGCGCATCTCGCCTACCCAGGGTGTGTAACCCTCGAAAAGATGGTTCATGATGCCGGTGCCACGGGTAGCGGTCAGGAATTCGGTGCGGAAACCGATCAGCCCGCGGGAGGGGACCACGTACTCCATCCGCACCCAACCCGTGCCGTGGTTGGTGAGCAGTTCCAGTTGGCCTTTACGCGTCCCCAGCAACTCGGTCACGGTACCCAGGTGTTCTTCGGGGACGTCGACGGTCAACCGCTCTGTGGGTTCGCTACGCACTCCGTCGATCTCGCGGATGACGGCCTCGGGCTTACCGACCGTCAACTCGAAGCCTTCGCGGCGCATCATCTCGACCAGCACAGCCAGTTGCAGTTCACCGCGACCTTGCACCTCCCAGGTGTCAGGACGCTCGGTCGTCAGCACCTTGATCGAGACGTTGCCCACGAGTTCTTGGTCGAGGCGGTTCTTGACCAGCCGTGCAGTCAGGTGCTTGCCGGATCGGCCCGCCAACGGTGAGGTGTTGATGCCGATCGTCATCGAGATGGACGGTTCATCCACGTGGATCAGCGGCAGCGGGCGCGGGTCGTCCGGGTCGCTGAGGGTCTCGCCGATGGTGATCTCGGGGATGCCGGCGACCGCGATGATGTCGCCGGGGCCGGCCTCGTCAACCGGCACCCGGTCGAGCGCCTGGGTCATCAACAATTCGGACAGCTTGACGGTCTTGATCGAGCCGTCTCGGCGGCACCAGGCCACTTGCTGTCCGCGCTTGATGGTGCCCTCGATGATGCGGCAGAGCGCCAGGCGCCCCAGGTAGGGGGAGGAATCGAGGTTGGTGACGTGCGCCTGCAGCGGCGCGCCCAAGGTATAGGTCGGCGCGGGGATGTGGTTGCGGATCGTCTCGAACAGCACCTCCAGGTCGGTAGCGTCTGGGAACTGACCGTCGGCCGGCTTGGTTCCTGAGGCGCGGCCGGTCTTCGCGGACGCGTAGATGACCGGGAAGTCGAGGGCGCTGGTGTTGTCTTCCTCAAGCAGGTCGAGGAAGAGTTCGTAGGTCTCGTCGATCACTTCGTCGATGCGGGCGTCTGGCCGGTCGACCTTGTTGATGACCAGGATGATCGGCAGCTGTTTGCTGAGCGCCTTGCGCAGCACGAAACGGGTCTGCGGCAGCGGCCCTTCGGATGCGTCCACCAGCAGCACGACCCCGTCCACCATCTCAAGACCCCGCTCGACCTCGCCCCCGAAGTCGGCGTGGCCGGGGGTGTCGATGATGTTGACGAGTAGTTGAGCTCCGTCGGCCATGGTGTGCCGGACGGCGGTGTTCTTGGCGAGGATCGTGATGCCCTTCTCGCGCTCCAGATCCATCGAGTCCATCACTCGGCTGTTGACATCTGCCCCCTCCCGGAAGGCTCCCGATTGCCACAGCATGGCGTCCACCAGCGTGGTCTTGCCGTGATCGACGTGGGCGATGATGGCGACGTTGCGGAGTTCGGATCGAACGGGCATCGGGCTCCTGAGCTGGTGAAGTGGACTATGGCGCGGCGCACGAAAAAGCCGAACCCTAGGCATGGCTGGTGCCGCTGGGTTCGGCGACGATGCACTCCATGAGTGTACGCCCAGCCGGATGGTGGCTCGACGACACGGAAATCGTCTGGAGCAGCTGGGCTAGGTCGGCGATGAGGGGATTTTATACCCTAGGGGGTATAATCGCGGTTCATGAATTCCAAGAGAATCGTCATCATCGGTGGCGTGGCCGGCGGCATGTCGGCCGCCACCCGCCTCCGCCGTCTCGATGAGCAGGCCGAAATCATCGTCCTTGAGCGTAGCGGCCACGTATCGTTCGCGAACTGCGGACTGCCGTACCACGTCGGGGGCGTGATCGCCAAGCGCGATTCCCTGCTGCTGCAGACCCCCGCCTCGCTAGGCGCACGGTTCGGGCTGGACGTGCGAGTCGGCCAGGAGGCCATCGCGGTCGACCCCGCCGCCCGAAGCGTCCAGGTACGAAACCTGGCCACCAACGAGGTCTACAACCTTGAGTACGATTCGTTGATCTTGTCGCCGGGTGCGAAGCCGGTGCGTCCGCCGTTGCCCGGCATCGAGCGTGCGCTGACGCTGCGCAACGTCGAGGACACCGACGCGATCGTCGCGGCCTGTACCGATGCGACCACCGCGGTGGTCGTCGGGGGTGGGTTCATCGGCATCGAACTGGCCGAGAATCTGGTGCACCGCGGCCTCCAGGTGACCATTGTCGAGGCCACTGCGCAGGTGATGGCGCCGATCGACCCGGAACTGGCCGCCATCGTCCATGACCGGCTGCGTGACAACGGCGTCGATCTACGCCTAGGGCAGTCGGTCGCATCCATCGGCGAGGACGACGTGATTCTCGCGGACGGCACCAGGGTGAGTGCCGATGTGGTGGTCGCCGCGATCGGTGTGCGTCCCGACACCAGCCTGGCCGTCGGAGCCGGACTAGCCGTGGGAGAGCGTGGCGGCATCCGTGTCGACGACCAGTTCCGCACCAGCGACCCGAACATCTACGCCATCGGAGACGCGGTAGAAAAGGTGGACGCGATCGACGACTCCGCGTCCCTGGTGCCGCTCGCCCAGACCGCGAACCTGCAAGGACGTCGGGTCGCCGACGTCATCATGGGTCGCCCAGCATACGGACGCCCGGTGCTCGGCACTGCGATCGTTGGAGTCTTCGGGCTGCAGGTGGCGTCCACCGGGTGGAACGAGAAGCGGTTGCGCCAAGCCGGACGACCCTACCGCGCAATCCACACCCATCCGGGCAACCATGCCGGCTATTACCCGGGCAGCTGCCAGATCTCGCTCAAGCTGCTGGTCGATCCCGAGACCGACGAGATCTTGGGCGCGCAGGGAGTTGGCGAATCCGGCGTCGACAAGCGGATCGACGTCATCGCCACGGCAATCACCGGCGGCATCTTGGCCAGTGAATTGGCTGACTTGGAGCTGGCGTACGCGCCGCAGTTCGGTTCGGCCAAGGATCCGGTCAACATGCTCGGCTTCATCGCGGCGAACCTGCGCGACGGACTTACCGAGACGATCCAGTGGCACGAGTTGGACGACGCGGTGGCCGCCGGCGCGACCGTGCTGGATGTGCGTACCCGATCGGAGCATAACGCGAACGCGATCCCCGGCTCGGTGCTGATCCCGCTGGACGAGCTGCGTGACCGCCTCGACGAGGTGCCTGCCGGTGATCTGGTGGTGCATTGCGCGGTCGGTCTGCGCGGCTACCTGGCCACTCGTGTGCTGGAGCAGCACCGCTCGGGCTACGGCTGGGGGCGGATCCGCAACCTGGACGGCGGCATGAAGACCTGGCTGGCCGGCGCGGGCGCCTAGCGGGCAAGCCGTCGATTTCGGTGCACCGGTTTGTTGCTGGGCGGCGTTTCGCAGCCTTCGCAACAGACCGATGCACGATTTTCGACCATGCCAGTGGTTACCGCGGCGAGCAGCCCACCCGGCGCAGTCGGGCTATCCGGCAGCGTGTCGGCGCAGTGGCTCAGGCTAACGACAAGAAGAGTCTCTCCATCTGAGCGGTGTCGCCGTCCCCGTCGATCACGCACTCCTTGAGGCCGCTGGCGATGACTACGAAGCCGGCTCGATCGATGGCTTTGCTGACCGCTGCGATCTGAGTCACGATGTCCTGACAGTCGCGGCCCTCCTGGATCATCCGGATGATGCCGCCCAGCTGGCCTTGCGCCCGCTGTAGACGCTTGACCGCGCCGTCGAGATCTTCTGCGGACAACTGCATGGCCAACCCCTTTCGCGGTACCCCCGTGGGTATCCAACCATGTTAGCTCGGTCGCCGCGCCAAGCGTCGCCCCTGTTCGTCCGTCGGCGACTGAGGGATGATCCGGGGAGTAATCAGCCTGCCGAAGGCTTTCGGGCCGGTACTCTCGAAGGGACTCGTGCACCCACACATGGAGGACCATCGATGAGTCAGAACTCGCAAGGCGCCTACGGCCCGCCCGGGGGCTACGCCCAGCCGGGGCAGCCGAGTCAAACCGGCCCGCAGGACCTGTCACGGGCGGGGGTGCCGCCCCGGCTCAGCCCACCTGAAGGTGCCGCCGTCCTGACGCTGCAGGCCCCCGCCCCTCCACCGGTCGTCCAGATCACCCAAGCCCCCCAGATGGCGCCGCCGGTCACCGAGGAGCAGCGTCCTGTCCTAGATAGCAAGGTGACCCAGTTCATGGGCGCGATCATGAGCGAAGAATCTGGTAGCCCCGAGTTCAGCAGGCAGGCTGACGCGGTGCGCAGCATGGGGGACGCCGACATCCGCCGCGCCGCCGAGATGAGTAACCGGCTACTCGACACCCCGATCAACGAGATGAAGACCGGCGGGTTGTCCGAAGTGTCGAAAGTCTCCAGCACTCTGCTCGAGCTGCGCCGCATCATCGAAGACCTCGATCCCGGCGAGGTGGGCACCCAGAAGAAGTTCCTCGGCATCATCCCCTTCGGTGACAAGATCCAGGACTACTTCCGCAAGTACCAGTCCAGCCAGAAGCACCTCAACGCGATCCTGCATGCCTTGCGTTCCGGCCAAGACGAGCTGACCAAGGACAATGTCAGCTTGAACATGGAGAAGCAGCAGCTCTGGGACACCATGAACCGGCTGAACCAGTACATATATCTGGCCGAGCAACTCGACAGCCGGCTTTCGGGGGCGATCGCCGAACTGCAAGTGACCGACCCGATGAAGGCTGATGCACTGAACAAGGACGTGCTGTTCTACGTCCGTCAGAAGCACCAGGACCTGCTGACTCAGCTGGCGGTCTCGATCCAGGGTTACCTGGCTATCGACGTGATCATCAAGAACAACGCAGAGTTGATCAAGGGTGTCGATCGCGCGTCCACCACCACGGTGTCGGCGCTGCGCACCGCGGTCATCACCGCTCAGGCGCTTGGCAACCAAAAGCTGGTCCTCGACCAGATCACCGCGCTCAACGCCACCACCGCAGGACTGATCGAGCGCACCAGCGAGATGCTGCGGGACAACTCCGTCACCATTCAACAGCAGGCGGCCAGTTCCACAGTCTCGGTCGAGTCTCTGCAGAAAGCGTTCGCAAACGTCTACCAGACGATGGACTCCATCGACTCATTCAAGATCGAGGCTCTGAACACCATGAGCCAGACGATCGGCACCCTCGAGACCGAGGTCGCCAAGTCGCGCGCCTATCTCGAGCGGGCACGGCAGTCGGACGAGCGACGCGGCCTCGCCGAGGGCATTACCAGCACTCCGAACTACGACCTCGGCTGAGGCTGCACAACGATAGAAGGACGCGATGGGGCTGTTCGCATGGCTGCGGGGCGACACCAACAAGCCGGCTGAGCCGGCGACTCTGGCGTCCCCCCCGCCGACCAAGCAGGACATCGAGCAGGCCTTGGTGAAAGCGGAGCGCATGGTGCTGGACGGTCATGCGCCCACGCCGGTACTGGCTCGCGTCCTGCGCATCACCACTGCCGTCAAAGCGATCCTGCCGAGGCTGTCGAATCTCGGCCTCGATTCGCGGGACGCGTACACGGTGGTCGCAACCGCCACCGACTATCTGCCTGAGTCGGTGGCGGGCTACCTGGCGTTGCCCCGCGACTGGGCTGACACCCGGCCGGTCGCCAACGGCAAGTCTTCGCTGCTGCTCTTGATCGACCAGCTCGACTTGCTGAGCCTGACGATCTCGCGGATGTACGACGCAGTGAATCGGATGGACGCGTCTGCGCTGGTCGCCCAAGGCGACTTCCTGACGACCAAGTTCGGCGGGCCGATGCGAGCCACCCGGATGGACGACCAGGCCCCGGCCAGCACCAACCCATTGGATCTCTAGTGAAGCCTCGAAAGGCCGTTGTCAGATGACCAGCATCACGCTACGCAGCGCCCTCGACCAGTTGGCCGACGTCGCCGCCGAGGCCGGGCTGGACCCCGAGCAGGCTCGCACTGAGGGCGTTCAGTTGGCGGCCGCCGTCTCGGAGCCGGCAGTGGGCGCCTACCGGGATTGGGCACGAGAGCAAAACCGCGAACCAGACGCCCAGGAGTACTTCGCAGCGGCCTCTAAGGGGCGCCGCTGGCGGGTCGGGCCGACGCCGCTGATGACCCAACTGAACAACACCGCACCGACCCAGGCCCAGAAGTACTCGTCAGCCCTCGGCGGGGTCATCTCTGCGGCCTGCACCCTGGGGCAGCCCACGCCGCAGGTTGCCGGCCTGGCCGCCGCGGCTACGGCAGCACAGGTGGCTCACGGTGGCACCGATCAGGCACGCGGCAGCGTTCCCGCGGCACTGTCCTCGGTGGACGACGTGCCCGGCAACTTTGGCGGTCTCGACCCCAGCCTGCTGGCCCGACTGCAGCAATCCCAAGACCGGTTGAGGGCGATGGAGGAGTTCACCAAAGTCGGGGACGCCGCCTTCGCCTCGGTGCTCGACCAACTGCAGCAGAACCAGGCCCGAATCGCCGAACTGCGAAGCTCGCCCATGGTGAACCCGAACGGGATGTTCGGGCAGCCCGCAGCGGGGAGCGGTGGTGCCGGGCAAGGCGCTTGGACGCCTGGCCAGACTGGAGATCCCGCCCCGACGGCGACCGCGTCCGCTCAGCCCGCCACCGCGCAGGCAGTTGCCAAGCCTGAACCGGAGCGCAGCGTCGAGGAGCTACTGGCCGAACTGGACGCGTTGATCGGTCTGACAGGCGTCAAGTCTGAGATCAAGCGGCAGGCCGCGGTGCTGCGCGTCCAATCGTTGCGTGAGGAGGCTGGCCTGAAGGTGCCCACCATTACCCGGCACCTCGTTTTCGTCGGCAACCCCGGAACCGGTAAGACCACCGTGGCCCGGCTGGTGGCAGGCATCTACCGGGCGCTCGGCCTGCTCAGCAAGGGCCAGTTGGTGGAGGTCGACCGCTCCGAACTAGTGGCTGGTTATCTAGGGCAGACTGCGCTCAAGACCGCCGAGGTGTGCGCGTCCGCCATCGGTGGGGTGCTGTTCATCGACGAAGCGTATGCATTGTCCGGTGACCAGTACGGCGAAGAGGCCATCAACACCTTGGTCAAAGAGATGGAGGACAACCGCGACGATCTGGTCGTGATCGTGGCCGGCTACCCGGCACCGATGGCCAAGTTCATCGCCGAGAACCCCGGTCTGACGAGCCGATTCCGGACCACTATTGAGTTCGACGACTACGCCGACGCCGAACTGGTGGCGATCTTCGAACTGATGGTAGCCAACTCCGACTACGACCTCGGCGAGGGCGCCCTGGACGCATTCAAATTCGATCTCTCGCTGCAGGTCCGTGACGCGGCTTTCGGCAACGGACGATACTGCCGGAACTTGCTGGAGGCTGCCATCGGTCACCAGGCCTGGCGGCTGCGCAACGAGACAGCGCCGACCGTCCAGCAGTTGCGCACGCTGACCGTCGAGGACGTCCTAGGTGAGGCTGTGCTGACGCCCGGTGATGAACTCGCCAAGACGGGTGACCAACAAGGCCATGAGTCCGCCAGCCCCCAGGCGGTCGATGAGGGCCCGGCCGACGACGATCGGGCCGTCGGGTCCGCCGAGCAGGAGACGAAACCGTGACGCAGCCGCCTGGCAACCCCACCCGGCCATTCGGCCCAGGCATGCCGCCGGCGCAGGCTACCCGGGGCAGCCGAGGGCGAGGCATGACACCAGCGAAGTCGGCGTCCCCGCCGAAGGTGCGCGAGCGACGCCCGATGACCACCTCGCGGGTGCTCGCGCTGTGGCGGTTGGTGGTCGTCGTGGGCTGCCTGGCGGTAGCCGTCGTTGGGCCGCTGGTGCTGAACAACAACCGGGCTTCTCTGCAGCGGGTGAATGCCGCAGCGCAGCAGGTGCTGTTGCTGGAGTCGGTCCGTGGTGACCTGCTGGCTGCTGAGGCCAGCGGCACCTATGCGCTGCTCCTCACCGCTCAGGGTCAAGAACCTGACCAGCAGTTCGCTGATGACCTAGCCGCGGCGTCCGAGAAGCTCGTCCAGGCGAGCATGCTCAACCCTCCCGATGCCGCTGGGATGGCGTCGGTGGGGGCATCGGTCACCCGATTCGCCGCCGAACTCAGTCGGGCAATGGCAACTAGTTCGAGCACGGCGATGGGGCAGGCCAGCGTCTTCTTGCAGGACGATCTGTTGGTGCAACTCGACAAGCTGATCGCCGAGAACCTGGTCTGGTTGGAGGTTTCGACCGCCGACCAGCGGTGGCTGAGCGCGCTGGTGGCGGTGCCCATCGTACTGATCTTGGTCGCGAGCGTGGTCGTCGCGCGCCGCACCCGACGGGTTCTCAATCTCGGGCTCGTTGCCGCGCTGGCGATCTCGGTGGCGATCCTGGTCCTGGTCACCCAGTTGGTCACTACCAGCGCACAGAGCGTCAGCGTGGTGCAGACATCAGGGGTCACTGAGGCGACTTCCGTAGCCGGGGCGTATGCCGCGGTTACCGAGGCAAAGGCGGTCGAGGGACGCATCCTGCTCGGCGTGACGCCGGCTCAGGCGGGTGGCGCCGCCTACAGTGCGGCCATCGAGACCGCAGGCCAGGCGTTGGCGCAGCTGCCCGAGGCCCAGGCCAGCGGCATGGTCGACCAGTTGGAGGCGATGGTCACCACCCATGGCCAGTTGATGGCTGCGTCGGCTGAGCAGTTCCCGGAACTTCTCCCCGCGGCCCAGGAGCCCTACAACGCGCTGGTCGGGTGGCTCGCCGGGCAAGCGTCCCAGATCGGCAGTGACCTCGACCAGCAATTGAGCGAGCACGCGAACACCGTCCAGAACGCGTTCGGCCTGGTCGCTGCGGGCATGGTGGCGGCAGCCTTGGCCGCCGGCATCGGCCTCAGCCAGCCGCTGCGGAGGTATCAATGAGCTCGACAAGCGCGCCCGCCGCGCCCGGGCGGCTCGGAGAACCCATCGACGCCATCCAATTGCGCACGTACCTGATCGCTCTCGACGGCTGGCTGGACACCCGCCGCGCCGAGTTGGCCGCCCTCGACGAGGCTGTCCGGGCAAGCGCGCATTCGGACGACCTGACACCCGATGTCGCGCTCGGTCTGCAGCTGTGGCAGGCGATTCAGACCCGCTACCGCCGCTTGCTGCAGGTTTGGGACCGAGGCCGGGTGGGGGTCAAGGAACGTGAGCAACTGGCATCGCTGGTCTGGGGGCGACTGGACGACGAGGTCTGGGGCGGCCATGCCGCGTCCGGGCTGTCACTGCCGGAGGCCTGCCGGATGTCGGATGCACTGACCGGCCAACTACGCAGCCGCCTGCAACTGGACCCGGCTGGAACCCAAGCGGTCGGTCGCCTGCGAGACCTGCGGGCGAGCATGGAACGGTTGCGCGACCAGGTGGGTTTGGAGCCCCCAGCGACCAGTGCTGCCGCCCGGGCGAAGTTGGACCGGCTGGAAGAGCGCTTGACCAACATCCAGGACAAGGCCGGACGCGGTGGCGATGTCGGCGGGCTGTTAGGGCCGCTGGAGGCAGACGCCGCGACCTTCGAGCGTGACCTGATCGTCGGCGGCGTCTTACGCCGTCAGCAGGCCATCAACCAGACGCAGGGAAACGCGCAGCCGTCGGCCGGGCCAACCCGAGTGACCCAGACCGGGCGGCTTGAGGTGGCTGGCCGGCTGCGGGCTGACCTGATCGTACGCGGGCAGCAGTTGGACGAACTGGTCGATCGGGTGGCGGCCGCGGTCCCGAACCCGCCCAAGTACGCGGTGCCCGACGTTACCTCACTGGGGCCGGTCCCGGAGGATCCGGCGGACCTGGAGCGGTACCTGCGACGACTACAGCAGATCGCGAAGGCGATGGACGTGATCGACCGAGCCTATGCGGAGGCGGTGCGGGGCACTCAGGTGCTTGGGAACGAGTTGATCATGTTGCGCGCCGAGGTTGAGCAGCATGGGGTCGGTGATGAGCGGTTGGCCGTGCTATTCCGGGTCGCCGACGAGTGGGTCAAGCTGTCACCGCAGCCCAACGAGGCGATAACCGCGCTCCTGGAGGCCATCCGGCACTACGTAGGCTGGCTTACCCGGCGTCCCGAAGGCGAGGAGCAGCTGTGAAGTGCCGCCAGCCCGGTTGTTCGGGCACCATTGTGGACGGCTACTGCGACATCTGCGGCATGCCGCCGTCGGCATCGACCAGCCAAGCCAGCTCGCCTGCAGAATCGCCGCGTCCGCGCGCGAGCCAGGCCCCACCGGTGGCCGGGCCTGGATCCGTCGGCGACCCCCGACTCCGGCAGGCAGCCAGTCGCGGTGGGAAACCCGGCGAGGTGGTCACGCCACCCCCGCGCGACCCGAGACTGGCCCGCACCCAGCCCCCGGCAGCCCGGCGCACCGAAGGCGCCACTCTCGGCAAACGTGGCGGACGGTGCCCCCAACCTGGCTGTCCAGGCACCGTCATCGACGGTTACTGCAATTACTGCGGCAATCCGCCGGACGCCAAGCCGGCAGCACCCACACCGCAACTGCTCGGCACCACGCTGTCCACCACGGCGACGGCCGCCGAGTTGGGAACGGTCTTGATGGGATCGGCGCTGGTCGGCCTCAATTCGGGCCGACAGCCCGTCCGGTCGGA
>JAAYVP010000137.1 GCA_012517115.1 Brooklawnia sp.
CAGGCCAAGCGCGGCGCGCAGCGTCCCCGGGCTGAACTCGCCGACACTGGGGAAGACATCTTTGCCATGGCAGTCGATGCCCCAGGCACGAACCTGGGTCTCGATCACCGGGTCGAGTTCCTCGACCACGTAGACCGTCTGGTATTGCCGGGCGAACTCGGTGATCAGGCGCCGCGGCAGCGGATGCACAATACCCAGTCGGCAGATCCCCGCCTCAGGCATGACCTCCTTGACATATTGGTAGGCGACCCCTGAGGTGATCACGCCCACCTCGCCAGGAGCATGTTCGACGCTGTTGGCGGGATGGGTTTCAACGGCGTCCTCCAGCCGCTGCCAGCGGGCCGCGATATCGAGACGGCGGCGTCTGGCATTGCCGGGGATCATCACGTACTTGGCGGGCTGCGGAATGAAACCCAAGGCGTGACGCTGCGGGGGCGGGGCGTCCTCATCAACCTCGACCACGCAGGTCGAGTGCGACAGCCGAGTGGCTGAACGCAGCAGCACCGGAGTGTCGTAGGCCTCGGACATCTCGAAGGCGGCAGCGGTGAACTCGCGCGCCTGCGCGGCATCGGACGGCTCGAACATCGGTAGCTTCGCGGCCACGGCGTAATTGCGGCTGTCTTGTTCATTCTGGGACGAATGCATGGCCGGGTCGTCAGCGGTGACCACCACCAGCCCAGCGTTCACCCCGGTGTAGGACGAGGTGAACAGCGGGTCCGCGGCGACATTCAGGCCGACATGCTTCATGGTCACCAACGCGCGCCCGCCAGCCAGCGCCGCACCCAGCCCCACTTCCAGTGCCACCTTCTCGTTCACCGACCATTCGGTGTACACGTCGGCATGCTGGGCCAACGTCTCGATGATCTCGGTGGACGGCGTACCTGGATACCCACAGCCCAGCGCCACACCTGCCTCGTACGCTCCCAGTGCGATCGCCTCATTGCCAGACAGCAGTAGCTTCTTTGCCACGTCGACAGCCTTTCGTTGCGGTCGGTCAGGCCAAATCTAGGTTCGCTGACCGGAGACGAACGACCGCGTCCGATGGTTGGTCGCTGAGCTGAGTCAATCGGACGCCGCTCAGAACCCGAAGCCACCCCACAGCACGCTGGCGAGCAGCAGGCCGACGGCCAGGTTCACCACGGTGGCGGCCCCGAACACGGCCACCGGCTTCCAGCCGACCTCCTTCAGCGAACCAAAGCTGAACTCCAAGCCAATACTGACGAAGGCGAGAGTGAGAAACCAGGTGCGCAGGTCATTGGCCACCCCGATGGCCGGCTTGGCGATCGCAGGGTCGGCGACCGCGGAGAAGATGGTCGCCACAACCGAGGCGATCAGGAAGCCGAGCACGAACTTCGGGAAGCTGTGCCACAAGGTGATCAGCTTCGGACGCTGGTTGCTGGCCGCGCGCTCCACCTTGAACGTGAAGTACATCGACAGCAGTACCGCGACCACGCCCAACAACGCGTTCTGTGTCACCTTCACGATGGTGGCGATCTGCAACGGCTGCTCACCGGCCAGCGTGCCGGCGGCTGTCACTGCGGCGGTGGTGTCAATATTGCCGCCGATCCACGCGCCGGTGACCGCCGGAGACAACCCCAGCAGATCGGCTGCCCAGGGCAGGAAGAAGATCATCGGCACCGCGAAGACGATCACCAGGGACGCGGTGTAGGCAAGTTGTTCCTTCTTCGCCTGCACCGCACCGGCAGCGGCGACCGCCGCCGAGACACCGCAGATGGACACCGCCGAACTCAGCAGGGCGCGCAACTTGTCGTCCACCCCCAGCAGTCCGGCGAACCACCAAGTGAACATGAAAACCGCACTGATCAGCAGCACCGCCTGCGCGACCGCGGGCAACGCCGCCTTCGCGATGACGGCGAAGTTGATGGACGCGCCCAACAGCACCAGGCCGGTTTTGATCAAGAACTCAGTCCGAAACGCTGCTGACATCTTCTTCCGCAAGCCCAGCGCCGAAAGCAGGGCGTTGGCGCCGAAGCCGACGATGATCGCGTAGATCGGGAACTCGATCGACTTGGCGACCCGCCCGAAACCGGTCTCTTTGGTGACCTGCGGCACCCAGACGGTGAGCCAATGCACCAGCACTGCCAGGCCCAGCAGGACGATCACACCCGCGGCCGTCCACAGAGGCGCGATGCGGGACGCCGCCGGCGCCTCCCGACGAGGCTGGTCAGCGGGTTGGCCGTCCGGCGCCTGGGGCGGAGCGGTCAAGGGGTTCTGCTCGGTCACGGGATCAGCCCCTCGGGGATAATGCCGGTCAGACAGAGCGCGAGCAGTGCTAAGCCGACTGCGAACGCGAGCCAATCCTCATTGATCGAGAACTTGCCATCGGTGTTCGGCGGTTGCACGGGCCGAGAATTGGACTGGCGGGCCATGGGACTCCTATTGCAGCGTTGGCCCTGGGGGCCACTTGGCCTCAGGCTAACTTCCCCGTCAAGCGGGCACAAACGCCCACCCCGCGGCCGTCGGTTTCGGCGTGATGCCCCGTCAAGAGACGACGCCAAGTGCCGATGAAGCGCCGATCAAGACCGCGACCACCGCCAACAAGACGGCGAAGATCAGCATCAGTAGCGACGTCTTGACCCTGCTGGCCACCGGGCCGCCGAACAGACCACCGACCATGCTGGCGATGGTGAAGGCGAGAGTCAGCGGCCAATCCACGGCCACGTCGGTGCCGATACGCGACAGCAGACCGCTGATCGAAGCCACCACCATCACGACCAGCGAGGTTCCGG
>JAAYVP010000138.1 GCA_012517115.1 Brooklawnia sp.
CGGTGGGGGTCGTGGTGAGGTCGACAGTGCGGTCTACTCCGGTAACCGGTTCGGGCGCGACTACCGCTATGGCGTTCAAGGGAACCTGGAGAACAGTGTCTGGGACGAGACCAACGTCTGGCACGACACCGGGCTACCCGCGAGTTGACGGTCAGATCACTTTCCGGCTCGCAGCGCCCGAAAGCCGGCACGTTCGCGTAACGCCAAGAGGCTCCACGCTCCCAACAACGGAAGCGCGGACAGCGCTGCGCGGGCCAACACCGGCACACCGAGCAGACCGATCAGCCAGACCAACGCGCCGACGACCAGCCCGGCCAACACTCCAGCGCGCAATGTGCCCAGGTATTCGACGAATCCCAGACCGATGACGCGTTTGAGGTTGCGTACTTGAAGCAGCATCGCCAGCACCAGCGCGCCCAGCACAGACGAAGCGGCCCCGACCGGCCCAAAGGTCACCGAAAGCGGATAGATGGACGCCACCAGCAACAGCGCACGCAGCAGGGTGAAACTGCGCTGCAGTTCAGGCCGGGCCATCGCCAGGTAAACCGAAAAGCTGACCATCGACGCCATGTAGACCACGGAGTAGAACGCAATCACACCGAACGGAACCGCGACTGCCGCGTACGGCAGCCCATATACCACTGTGAGCAGCGGTTTGGCCGCGACTGTCATTGTCGCCGCCATCGGGAGCCCGAATAGCCAGACCAGCCGTTCCAGACGCAGGTAGGCGGCCCGCATTTGCTCGATCGAGTCTTGGAAGGCCGTCAGGATCGGCACCACAAGCGGTTGGACGATCTTAGCGAACAGCGACTGCGGGAACATCGCCAGCGTCACGGCCATGGAGTACAGCCCGAGGACCTGGGTGCTTGCCACCCGGCCGAGCACGAAAATGTCGGCCTGCGAGACCAAGAAAGTCATGAACGCCAACCCCATCATGCCTTTGGTGAAGGCGAACAGCTCACGCCGCGACTGCTTGTCGATACGCAACGACGGCCTGATCGGGCACAGCACAAACGACAGCACGAACCGGACGAAGGCCTCGAAGACGGTACCGATCACCAGCGCCCAAACGTTCTGCCAGACCATCCCCAGCACGAGGGTCAACCCGGTGCCGAGCAGGCCGGCGCCCTGGGTGATCGCGACGCTCTCGCCGAATCTGAACTGGCGTTGCAACGCGTACACCTTCGGGCTGGTCATCCCTGCGAAAACCATCGAACTGAAGGCGACTACGAGGATCGGTGCCAGCATCGGTTCTGAGTAGAAGTCGGCGATGAGCGGGCTGAGCGGTGCGGCGATCACGAAGATCGCTAGACCACGGACCGTGTTGATCCACCAGGCGACGTTCAAGAACTCGGGCAGCTTCCCGCGTCGATTCTGGATCACCGCCTGGCTGACCCCGACTTCGGTGATCGCTTCGAATAGTGCGATGGTGGCGAGCACGATGGCCATCAAGCCGAATTGGTCGGGCGCGATGATGCGCGTCAGCACCATATTGCGCCCGAAGCGTGCCAGGCGCTCGACGAGCGTCCCGGCCGCGAGCACTGACCCACCGCGCAGAATGCTGCGGCCCATTGACTCCCCAGGGGGACCCTCGTCGGGTTTGGGTCGGTGCACGTTCACCACGTCATCTGAGGTTGTGGCTGATCTCAGGCACCTCGACTGCCAGCACCGGCGGCAGGTGAAGGTACTTGGTGGTCGAGCGCTTCTGGTCGATGTCGCGGTAGACCCGCTTCACCTGCTCGACGCTCAGCGCGCAGGCCTCCGCAACCTGCTCGATTGGCACGTCGTTGTTCTTGCCGTACAGGCAGAGGTCCATCCGCTGGTGCGGCAGCGAGAAATAGAACTCCTCCTGCGACTGCGGCATCGAATAGGTGTCTGTGGTGGACGGTCGGTTGCGCACGTCCGCGGGCACACCGAGGTACTCGGCCAACTGGTAGACCTGCGACTTATACAGATGGGCGATCGGCTTCACGTCGGCCGCGCCGTCCCCCAGCTTCACGAAGAACCCCTGGTCATACTCCAGACGGTTCGGCGTACCCGTCGCCACATAGTTGAGGCGGTCCGCGTGATGGTACTCAAGCATCTTCCGGACGCGTTGCTTGAAGTTGGTGGCCGCCACGATCCCGAGGTACGCCTCGGTGGTCAGCCGATGCTGCGTCGTCGTGCCGTCCGGAGCCTGGACAACCACCGAGTAGAGCCGAAACGCGTCGGAGTCCACCACGCTGGGCAGCACGATCTTGGAGCGGTACCCGGGACCGTATTCAGGCATTATCAGCCGGATCGCGTCGTCGCGTCGCCGGTAGCAGCCGGCTGCCTCAAGGATCGCAGAGATCTCCTCAAGCTCAGAGTCGATGCCGAAAGCCTCCGATACCTGTCGGCTGAAGACCAGAGTGTCATCCGAGGACTCCTTCTCGGGCATGTGCAACCCGAAGACCCGTTCGGGACCGAATGCCCGGACGCAAAGCGCGGCAACCACACTCGAGTCAATACCGCCCGACAAGGCGACGACCGCGCCGCGCCGCCTGGTCTGTGCGAGGTAATGAGTGAGGGACGCAGTGATGCGGGCGGTCTCCTGCTCGGGATCGATCCTCAGGGTCTCAGCGCTGAAGGGGTGATCAGTGGTTGTCATGGCTGTCCTTGTCTGGTCAGATCAATGGCGGTCAGAGGTGTTGTCGGAGAATCGGTGGAGTTACCGCCGTCGCCGGCGATGAACAGATGGTGCAACAACTGGGTCGACAAGATCGCCAGCACCCGCATGTTGTCGGTGTTGCCAAGGTCACGGCCGCTATTGCGGCGGGCCTTGGCGAACAAGCCCTGCACCGCGCGTGGCTCAAACAGCCCCACGGAGGTCACCGCGTCCGCCCCGGTAATATCGCCGACCCAGTCGGGGGCGTCCGGTGCGCAGAAACTGGCGGCGTCGGGCGCACGGTAGGGCTGTTTGGGACGCTGCAGGATCTCTCGCGGAAGAACATCAGCGAAGGCCCGCTTGAGCAGGTACTTCTCCTCCAACCCCAGCAGCTTGTGCCGCGCGGGCAGCATGTTGGCTAGGGCGACGACCTCAGCGTCCAGGAAGGGGAACCGGCCCTCTACCGAGTTCGCCATCAGCATCCGGTCACCCTGCGAGGCGAGTATGTAACCGGGCAGCAGAGTGGTCATCTCCAGCCATTGGGCACGGCTCAGTTGGTCCCACTCCCCGCTGTGAGCGGGCATCCGCGCAATCAGGTCGTCGGGCGCCGCGCCAACCGAACACGCAGCCCGCGCGTCCTCCGTGAGCAGATTCTTGAGGGCCGCCGTGGACTGCCAGCGCGGTCGGTGTGACATCGCGGGGTCGGTGGCGTCTAGGTGTTGGCTGAAGAATCCGCGCGCGAACGCGGGAGCGCGTCCTGGCGACCGGGCCATCCAGGGGTAGAGCAACTCGGCGGCGCGGCCGCGGACTTCAGAGGAAGGATCACGGGTCCAGAACTGTCTGACGCGAGCTTCCCGGTAGATGTCGTAGCCACCCAGCACCTCGTCCGCCCCCTCGCCGGTGACGACCACTTTGTAACCACTGTCTCGGACTAGTCGCGACAGCAGGAACAGCGGGGCCGGCGCTGCCCGCAACAGCGGTGCCTCAGCGTGCCGGATGACCTGGGGGAAGACATCTGCGATCTCGCGCTCCGAGACGACCACGTCGTGGTGCCGGGTGCCCAGTCGGGCGGCCATCAGCTGCTGGTAGCGGCCCTCGTCGAATTCGGCGTCGGCGAAGCGGAGCGAGAAGGTGTCGAGTGGGGCGTCGGTGTAGCGGGTGACTACGGCGGCGGTCACCGCAGAGTCGATGCCACCCGATAGGTAAGCGCCGACGGGCACGTCGCTGCGCACGAACCGCAGTCTGCTCGCCTCCACAAGCCGCTCCCGCAGCGCGTCCGCATTGGCCTGCGTATCCTGGCAGGGTTCCTCGCCGCGTAGCGGGAAATCAATCGACCAGTAGGGATGACTGCGGAAGCCGTCAGCGTCCATGATGGCGACGTGCCCAGGCTCCAGCTGCTGAATGCCGGTGAATGGGGTCCGAGGGGCGACGGTCGACCAATAGGTGAACGTTTCGTTCAGGCCCACCGGATCGAGGACCCGCGGGATCGCCGGGTCGGCGAACAGTGCCTTGATCTCGGACGCGAAGACCAGCCGATCACCGTTGTGTGCGTAGTACAGCGGCCGGACGCCAAGCCTGTCTCGGGACAGAACGAGCTGGCGGCGGGTGCGGTCCCACAGTGCGACCGCCCACTGCCCGTTGAAGCGGTTGAAGGCCTGCTCGCCCCATTCCTCCCAGGCATGCACGATCACCTCGGTGTCGCTGGCGGTACGGAACCGATGCCCGCGCGCGCGCAACTCGGCAGCCAGTTCGACGTAGTTGAAGATCTCCCCGTTGAAGCTGATCCACAGGCTGCCGTCCTCGTTCGACAGCGGCTGAGCGCCGCCAGCGGTGTCGACGATGGCCAGCCGAGTGTGACCCAGGCCAGCACCTTCGTCACGCAGGTACCCGCTCCCGTCGGGGCCGCGGTGCTTGAGGCGTGCCATCATGCCCAGCAGCAGGTCCATTTCGGGCGGGGGGCCACCGGTCACCAGACCGCAGATACCGCACATCAGCCGGCCAGGTGCCGCTGCAGCGTCTTGCGTACGGCCGCTCGATCGGACAGGTGTGCAGGGGCGATTTCGGCCTCGGCCAGGGTTACTCCGAAAGCGTCTTCAACGAAGATCGCGACCCGCACGGCATCCAGTACCGGGTCGTTCGACGTGTCGTGCAGCGTGTAGAAGTCGTCCAAGACCGCATCAATTCGGTCTTGTAGCGCGCCGTCAGGCGCTTGGCAGGCCATCTGCAGTCCGCGCTAGGACAAAACGCGTGAGGTTGGCGACCGTACCCAGGTTGTCGGGCACCGTGTCTGAGTCGGCAACCTCAATCCCGAAGTCAGTCTCAAGGAACTGGATCAGCTCCAGGATCCCCGTGGAGTCGAGGATCCCGCTCTCCAGCAGCGACTCATCGTCTCGCGGTGAACGCGACTCGTCACCAAACAAGAAGTTGCTCACGATGAAGCTGATAATGCGAGACCTGACTTGTTGTTCCATCTGTCCTCCCAGAGCGGTCGGCGTCCTGCGTGGCGAGGCGCATCCCTACCATGAGTCTATGGGTCTATCGGCGACTCACCGTAATCAGTAGGCCGAAGAGCGACTTAGGGGGCACGTTGCTTCGACAAGAGAGCACGACCGAACATCTACTGGCAGCCGGGGCGGCGGATGCCCCGGCGATCATCGAGCCAAAACAGGTCGTCACCTACAGCCAGTTGCGTGCCGACATCGCCCGGGTGCTGGCAGCGCTGGACGACCATGGTGTCCATCCGGGTTCGCGGGTGGCCATCTTGGCCGACAACTCGACTTTTTGGGTCGCCTCCTATCTGGCGGCGCTGCACAGGCATGTCGCGGTGCCGTTTTCCACTAAGTTGCCTGCGGACGAGGTGAAGCGGCTGGCCGATTGGGCGGGCTGCGACGCTGTCGCGATTGAGCGCCGCTACGAACGCCGCTATGCCGAAGCCTTCGGCGAGCGTCCGCGTATCAACGAGACAGTTCTGACCGGTGGGCAAACACCGCCCTGGCCCGAATCCGAAGTTGGATTGGACGATGACGCTGCCCTCATGTTCACCTCGGGTACCACCGCTCGCCCCAAGGCGGTTCGTGTCACCAACCGCAACTTACGGGCCAACACCGCGTCCATCATCGAGTACTTAGGCTTGCGTGACGACGACCGCATGCTGGTAGTGCTGCCGTTCTTCTACTGCTACGGCGCGTCCTTGTTACACACCCACCTCCGGGTGGGCGGCAGCGTGGCGCTGTGCAACACCTTCGCGTTCCCCGAGACCGCGTTGGAGATGCTCGACCGTGAGCAATGCACTGGCCTGGCGGGCGTCCCGTCGACGTACCAGCTGTTGCTGCGCGCCTCCAGCTTTGCGTCGCGGCAGTTGCCTTCGTTGCGTCACCTGCAGCAGGCGGGCGGGAAGCTCCCGCCGGTGCTCATCGAGGAATTGATCGCGGCCCAGCCGCAAGCACGGGTCTTCGTCATGTACGGACAGACCGAGGCGACTGCCCGGCTGTCGTACCTGCCCCCCGAGCTGCTCGGCACCAAGCTAGGCTCGATCGGACGCGGGATCCCGGGTGTGGAGCTCGCAGTGGTTGACGAGCGCGGTGAGCCGGTCGGTCCTGGGGTGACTGGCGAGATCATCGCGAGCGGCGAGAACATCTCTCCGGGCTATCTGGGCGATGCCGAGGCCACCCGGGAAAAGTTCGCGGACGGCAAGCTACGCACTGGCGACCTGGCGGTCCGCGATACTGACGGCTTCATTTTCATCGTCGATCGGCTGGCCGACTTCATCAAATCGTGGGGGAACCGCGTCTCCAGCCAGGAGATTGAGGCAGCCGCATTGCGGCTCACCGACCTCGTGTCGGCCGCTGCGGTTGGCGTCCCCGATCCGGACGCTGGAGAGGCGATCGTCCTGTTCGTGGTGCGGCGGGCCGGTTCAGCGCTCAGCGAGGACGAGATCGCAGCGCACCTGCGGGCGAGCCTCGCCAAACACATGGTTCCGCAGTCCATCAGGCTGATCGACGCCCTCCCCCTTAATGAGAACGGGAAGGTTTCGAAGGCCAGACTCCGGTCTATGTTGTGAGACACAGACCCTAGCTAGACTCCACCAACATGCTCAGTAAGAGAACTGCATCTTCGGGGGGAGATATCTCATGGTGAGAGCACGGACGATCGGTGTCGCCTTGGTAGCCGTCGCAGTCGCCGCGGGGGTCGGCGTCGGTACGCTGCTTTGGAGCACCACTCGCCCAGGCGACCCAATGGCCATCGAACCCGTGACGAATCCATCGGCAACCCAGGCGGAATTGGTCACCGCCTCCGAGCGCCGCATCTTCTTCGGCCATCAATCGGTTGGTAAGAACGTGCTCAGCGGTGTACCTGAGGTCTACGACGCAGCGCAACTGCCCGTGCCGACGATCGTCGACGTCGGTGATGGTTTCGTGGTGCCGGGTGAACCGGACCAGCCGGTGCTCGCCCACGCCTCCATCGGCAAGAACGGCGACCCGCTGGGCAAACTGGCCGACTTCGACGCTCGCATGCGTGCCGGGTTGGCAAGTCAGGTCGATGTCGCCGTGATGAAGTTCTGCTATCTGGACATCACAGGCGAGACCGACGTCGAGGCTCTCTTCGAGCAGTACCGGCGCACCCTGGCTGATCTCGAACGCGACTACCCGGAGGTGACCTTCCTGCATGTGACAACCCCACTGAAGACTGAGCCGATCGACTTGAAGTGGCGACTCAAAGAAATGCTCGGACGCCCCAACGACAACGCTGCCCGGGAGGGCTACAACGCACTAATGCGTGCTGAGTACGGTGACGACGTCCTACTCGACTTAGCAGCCATCGAGGCCACCACACCCGACGGTTCTCTGACAGTGGTCTCCCACGATGGACAGCAGCACCTTGCGTTGGCGCCGGAGAACGCGAGCGATTCCGGTCACCTGAATGCCGCGGCGTCGGTCGTGGCCGCTGACCGTTTCTTGGCCATGGTTGGCCGGAACAACCCGGCGGCTTGATGGTGATCGTCGGAATCGGCACCGACATCGTCGAGATCGCTCGCCTCGAACGCTTGATCGAGTTGGGCAAGTCCGCGTTCTTGGATCGTTGGTACACACCCGCCGAACGCGCCTATTGTTCCGATAAGGCCCGGCCGGCCGCACACTACGCCGCCCGGCTCGCCGCGAAGGAGGCAGTGGCGAAGGCCATCCGCTGGCAATGGGCCGGCCCGGTGCCATGGCGCGAGATCGAGATCTTGCACGACCCAACTGGTGCGCCGGTCGCCCAGCTCACCGGCCAGGCACAGTCGCTGGCGGAAGCCCAGTCGATTACGCAGATCGCCGTGTCACTGTCGCACGCCCAAGACCATGCCACGGCGGTCGCGATCGCCTCGGTCAGCTGCGGGGCTCTCGTAGTCGCTGTGCCGACCTCTCACGCCGGGAATTGGGTGGTGTAGAGCTCGGTGTAGAGCCCGCCGCGGGCAAGCAACTCGTCGTGACGACCGGCCTCGACGATCCGGCCACGATCCACAACGACGATGAGATCGGCCTGCCGGATCGTGGAGAGCCGGTGTGCGATGACCAGCGATGTCCGTCCGGCTAGCGCCTCGTCCAGCGCCCGCTTCACAGCCTCCTCGGATTCCGAATCGAGATGGGCCGTCGCCTCGTCCAGGATCACCACGTCGGGGGCCTTCAGCAGAAGCCGGGCGATCGCCAACCGCTGTTTCTCGCCACCTGAGAGTCGGTGTCCGCGGTCACCAACCACGGTGTCGAGCCCTTCTGGCAAATCGGCGACCAGGTTCGAGATCTGGGCCAATTGCAATGCGCGTCCGATCTCGGCGTCGCTGGCGTCGGGACGCGCGTAGCGCAGGTTCGCCCGAATGGTGTCGTGAAACAGGTGCGCCTCCTGCGTGACGACGCCGACCCGCTCGCGCAGGGACGCCGCAGTGGCGTCCCGCAGATCGATCCCGCCGATCCGCACCGACCCTGCCGTGGGGTCGTAGAACCGAGCGACCAGGGCGGCCAGCGTTGTCTTGCCCGCGCCGGATGGCCCGACCAAAGCCACGAATTGTCCGGCGGCTACGGTCAGACTGACCTCATGCAGCACCAGCCCGCCGGCCAGCCGGTCGCCGGTAGCTGTGGATTCCAGAGACGCCAATGAGACTTCGTCGGCGGACGGATAGCCGAACGAGACGGCGTCGACCACGATGTCGAGTGGGCCTGCCGGCAGCGGTATCGCGCCGGACCGTTCGGCGACCAGCGGTTTCAGGTCGAGTACCTCGAAAACACGCTCGAAGGAGATCAACGCCGTCATCACGTCGACCCGCGCGTTGGATAGCGCGGTCAGCGGGCCGTAGAGCCGGGTCAGCAGCGCGGTTAGCGCAAGCAGTGTGCCGACTGTGAGAGAGCCGCGCACTGCCATCAGGCCGCCGAAGCCGTAGACCATGGCGGTCGCCAAGGCGGCTACCAGGGTCAGCGCAGACATGAACGTGGTCCTGTTCAGGGCGATGCTGATGCCGATGTCGCGTACCCGGGAGGCACGTTCGGCGTACTCCGCTCGTTCCCGCTCAAGGCTACCGAAGAGCTTGACCAGCAGTGCACCAGCCACGTTGAACCGCTCGGTCATCCGCGAACCGAGATCGGCGTTCAACGTCATTTGCCGGTGAGTCAGCGAGGCGAGTCGTCGTCCCATGTACTTCGCCGGGAAGAGGAAGACCGGAACCAGCAGCAGGGCACCAAGGGTGAGTTGCCACGAGAGCACCAGCATCGTCACGACCACCAGCGTGACCGAGACGATATTGCTCACCAGGTTCGACAGCACCGACGTAAACGCCTGCTGGGCGCCCATCACGTCGCTGTTGAGCCTCGAGACCAAGGCGCCGGTCTGGGTGCGGGTGAAGAACGCGATGGGCTGGTCAAGCACATGCCCGAAGACCTCGGTGCGCAGGTCAAGGATCAGACCCTCACCGATGCGAGACGAGAACCAGCGCTGGACGACGGCTAGCACGGCCTCGGCCAGAGCGATGCTGGCCACGATGAACGAGAGCCGGATCACGACTGCCGAGTCGCGGGGGATCACCCCCTGATCAACGATTTGGCGTAGCAGTAGCGGCACCGCGACCACCAGCACTGAATTGCTGACGACGAGTATGACAAAAGCCGAGATCTGAGCGCGGTAACGCTTCGCGTAAGCCAGCACCCTGCGGTAGGTGCCCGGCGTCAGCTTCTTGTCCGCGACGGAGGAGTCCCGCGACAAGGAGCGCATCATCATCCACGACGACATCGACACGGCGGGTCTCCTTCACCCCGAACCATGAAGCGGCGATGGCGCTAACGGCGCCGTTTGCTGGCTCGTGTGGGACGTCAGGACGCACCGCCGGAACTCGTGGCAGGTCCGTTGACCGGTGTGGCTGGTTCATCCGCCGACGCAGACTCCGTCGCCGCAGATGCCGTTGGCGGGGACGCCATTGTGGGGGCGGGGGCTCCGGTTGCCGCACTGGCTCGCCGACGTTTTCTGGACCTGCGGACCAGGACGAAGACCAACAGCCCGGCCAACCAGAGGGGCGAACTGGCGATCAAGAAGGTGACCGTCGCCGTCAGCACACCCACCGCCCCCTGGACGCCAGCAGTGATCGCCTCGACGAAGCCCCAGGAATTACCGCCCGGACGTACGACAGGTTGTTCCTCAGTGAGCTCGACTGTGACGGTCGCGCGCGCCGCCTGGCGCTCCAGATACTGCACCTGGGCGTCCAGGCTCTCGATCTCACCACGGATGCGCCACAGCTCCTTCTCGACGGCTAGCATCTCCTCGACGTTGGAGGCGGCCGCCACAAGTTCGCGAAGCCGCGCCTCCTGGGCTCGCAGGTTCTCCAGCCTGGCGGTCAGGTCGATGTGTTCCTGGGTGACGTCGTCCGCGGACTCGGATTGGTAGACCACAGTGCCCAGCTTGGCAGCGTCCGCGACGAACGCGTCGAGGTCTTCGGCTGGCACGCGGACGGTCACCCAGCCGCGCAGCGCGGCGCCGTCGCCCGCCGACCCGCCCTCCCGGTCGTAGCGGTACAGCCACTCGTCGGTGTCGGTGGCCACCTGCATGTTGGTGATGGTGGCCGAATGCTCGTCCGCCAGCCTTCGCAACTGGTCAACCGTGTCGGTGGTGCTCTCAACTTTCAAACGCAGCGTTTGTGCGCGGATGATGAGCCGGTCTGCATCGTCTTGCGGGGCCTGCTGGGCGGTGGTCGCCTCGGGCAAACTCACCTGATCTTCGGTCGGGGCCGCCGCACCGCCCGAGGACCGCCCCGATTCCCTGCTGCCCCAAGTCCATCCGCTCAAGCCGCAGCCAGTCAACAGCACTGCCATCAACGCCATCGCGACAAGGGCGAAGATCTTGCGCACGAAGCTGGCCTGCTTCAGATCGGTCTCTGCGGTCATTGACTCATGCTAGGGGTTGGCTGCATCCACCTGAATCGTCGTACGGTGCAGTGTTATCGGATTGTGGCTATGTCGCCGGTCAGCCCTCGGCTGTGCATTTCGATGCCGAGGGTGATCTCGGCGCCTAAGGAGTTCGATGCCAAGCAGTTGCCCTCGCTCGGGGGCACCTTTTGATCGCAGTCCCGTTCGTGTCACCGGTTCCTCCCGATGGTCACCCGATGAACCTGCGCGTGCGTGGCCGCAGCCGATCCGCAGCGTCCGTGACTGTCAATCGCCGTGCTTGACTGGGGGCAAGGCAGGCGAAAGGCGGCTGATGAACGCGATCATCAATGAACCACGGCGAATGAACCCGCTGCTGCGGCTGGGCATCTTTGTGGCCGAACGGACGATGGGCCGGGCGGCCGTGCCAGCGCGGTTGCTGGCCTGGTCGCCGCGCACCGCGCTGGGTGCCGGGATGCTGGAGGCAACGGCCACCCACCGCATACCCGGCCTCGGTCACCGGCAGTTGAAACTGGCGAGGCTGACCGCGTCCCTGACCTCGAACTGCGCGTTCTGCATCGACATGAATGCTCACGCCCATCGGGAGGCGAGCCTATCCGATCGCGAGGTATGCGCACTCCGTGATGGCACCGAGGCGGCAGAGCCAGGGTTCAGCGTCGCAGAGCGCCTGATCATCGCCTATGCGCGTGGTTTGTCGTCGACCCCTTTGGCGGTGGAAGACGAGTTGCTCGCCCAGATGACGGAGACCTTCGACGAGCATCAACTGGTCGTGCTGGCGGCGACCATCGCGTCGGTGAATTACTGGGCGCGGTTCAACCACGGACTTGGTGTGCCGCCCGCCGGCTTCGGTGACCATTGCCTGTGGCTCGGGCCGCAGGGTGGGGATGGCAACTCCACGGACATTGGTCCGGTTCCGCAGCTGGATGGAGCCGACCGGCCTGACGAGTCTTGTCGCGATTCCCGTTTAGGACTTCGGTAGGGTGCCAGACTTGGGGCATCGGCCGAAGGCAGAACTGGAAAGGGGAGACCGATGACGAAGATGATCAAGAAGTCGGTTGTCGTGCAAGTGCCCGTGAGTACGGCTTATGATCAGTGGACGCGGTTTGAGGAGTATCCCCGGTTTATGGGTGGTGTCAAAGAGGTGAAGAGGCTCGAAGACAACCAATTGCACTGGACTGCCAAGATCGCCGGCGAGCTTCGGGAGTGGAAGGCCCAAATCACCGAGTTGGTCCCCAACAGTCAGGTGGCCTGGGCTGCCACCGACGGGCCCACGCATAGCGCGGTTGTCACACTCTCTGAGGTCAGCGAAGGCCGAACGAAAGTGCACTTCGAACTCGAGTACGACTTCAGTGCCTACGTGACGGACGAAGAGGACGAACAGGTCGTCCTGACCAGACAAGTCGAGGGGGATTTGGAGCGCTTTGCGGCCCTGGTCGAGTCGCAGAGCGGTACCGAGGCGATTCCGGTGCCCTTTGCGCCCGGCCCCAGCGCCGAAGAGGAGGGTATGGTCGCGCCCGGCTACCATCCCGCCCCGGTCCCCGAGGATGGCATCACCATCCCCATGGCACCCGGTCGGGCTCTGAAGGGACACGAAGCTGACACTCCGCTCCACCCGGAGTAGGGCAGATCAGGCAATCCAGTAGGCCGCCGGGGTCGACCAGCAGACGCACTCGTCAGACACTGAGCGAAGTCTTAGAGGCAAAGAAAAACCCCATCGCCACTGGCGTGGCGATGGGGGCGATTGTCGCTGATCAGGCTCTGGTTGGGCCGATCTGAGCTCGAGACTCAGTGTCCGAGTTGATCGCCCCGATTAACCAGTCCAACGATGAAACGCGCGAAGGTCAGTTCTGGAGTGGGGTCGGGGTCGGCGGTATAGCGATCAGCGAGGTTGCTCAGGATGTTCAGCATTTCGGTTGCTCCTTCTCTATCGGTGTTTCGTTCGGTACAACTCGAAGCTACGCTCAACGATTCCAAACCCCTCGAATCGATGGCAACAAGTTGCGTTACGCGCTGCAATATGTTGCCAGTCGGGTCTGTGTGCTAGCGGGGCGGCCGTGGCATACGGTCACCAAGGGTTAGACCTCGACCGGTAGCCCGCCGCACCTGCCAGATTCCGGACCTTACCCATCTGAGGAGAGTTGGGCCACCTCTAGTGCGCATCCTGGCTGTGGAACTGGGCGAGGATCGCTGGCCTGGGTTTGATGAATGGGGCAGTCGCGGACTCTTCGAACACCGTATCTCTGCTGGTCGCGGCGTTCAGGCGATCGGCGGTGCCGGATCTGTGAGCTTGGCCCAATTTGGGTGACAGGTTTCCTTCTTGTCGTCGGGTGATGGCCGACGTGTGCGGGGTGCCGTAGTGACGGCGCTGAAACTGAGCTGAGTGAAGGAAGTTGGTCACGGTCCTGGTGTGGGGCGATCCGTCGCGTCGCGGTCCTGGAGTCGGCGTCCGCCCGGGTGCCGGCTGTGGTGCCTGATCTCCGCGCCGTGACGGTAGTTCTGCACGATCTGAACGGCGATCGTCTCGACGAGGTCTTAACGGTCCGCACGTACGCCACGATCACACCCACCGGCTAGTGCACAAATCCTCAGCTCGCCGGGCGAGGCAGACCTTGCCAAGCCACGAATCAGTCAGCCGGATGCGCAAACGTGGCCCAAATCAGGTCCTAGCGGGACGGCCGTTCGCGGCCGCGAAGATCACCGTGGCGACCAAGCGTCAGCAGCACTGCAAGGGGATGTTCTGGTCCGTGGCACCCTCCATCGGGCACACGCCAGGCACACGGACCCCGCAGCCAGTATCGCGTATCGCTCCTCGCCGACCTGACATGATCGATCTATGGCGGGCAACGGTAGCCAACTCGTCGTAGACGGGCACTCGATCAAGATCACCAATCCCGACAAAGTGATGTACCCAGCCACCGGCACAACCAAGGGTGAGGTCATCGCCTA
>JAAYVP010000139.1 GCA_012517115.1 Brooklawnia sp.
CGTGAGGATGCCGAGGGCGGCGTCCGCCTGCTGCACGTCGGGCTGTGTGAAGTAGGGGTGCAGCTCGACCTGGTTCACCGCCGGGACGACGTGGGTCTGCTGCAGCAGCCGATCAAGGTGGTGGGGCATGAAGTTGCTCACCCCGATCGCGCGGACCCTGCCGTCAGCAAGGAGGGTTTCCAGCGCCTTGAAGGCGGCGATGGTGTTCTCGAAGCGGCTCGGGATCGGCTGGTGCAGGATCAGCAGATCGAGGGTGTCGACGCCGAGCTTGCCGGCGGACTTCTCGAACGCGTGCAAGGTCTTCTCGTACCCGTAGTCGGTCGGCCAGATCTTGGTCTCGAGGAAGACATCGTCGCGGTCGACGCCGGAGCGGCGGAGGCCCTCGCCGACTTCGCGTTCGTTGCCGTATGCGGCCGCAGTGTCGATGTGCCGGTAGCCGACGTGCAGAGCGGTCTCCACGGCGGCCGCGGTTTCCTCCGGCGCGCTCTGGAAGACGCCGAGGCCGAGAGTGGGCAGCGTGACGCCGTTGTTGAGAGTCAGGTTGTTCATGGGATTCCTTTCGATCAGTTGTGAGCAGCGCCGACGAGGGCCGGCGCGGGTGCTAGGGGGGTGCGGCGGTGGAGCGCGGCAGCGCCCGGGACCACGAGCGTCATCACAATGACAAGGCCGCCGGCGAGGAAGACACTGCCGGCAGTGAGCGCGGCGGCCGCCTCCGCACTGATGGTGGCGGCTACGGTCCCGGTGGTGCCGGAGGCAGCGGCTCCCGCGACGGCGACCAGGATGCCGAGTCCGAGCGAGGATCCGACCTGGTGGAAGGTGTTGACCACCCCGGATGCGGCACCGGCGTCGGAGGCGGTGGCTCCGCTGATCCCGAATGTCGTCATCGGGGCGAACGCGAGGCCCTGGCCCGCGCCGATGAGGAGCATCGGGAGGGCGACGGCGGTGAGATAGTTGCTGGTTGCGTCGATCCGGCTGAGCCACACCATTCCGGCGAAGGTGAGGATCACCCCGGCGATCAGCAGCGCGGTGTTGCCGAACCGGGTGACCAGGCGGGGCACCGCCAGGGCGACGGCGAAGTTGACCAGCGTCATCGGCAGGAACGCGAGCCCCGCCTGCAGCGGGGTGAAGCCGAGCGCTTCTTGCAGATATTGGCTGGTGAAGAAGAAGAACCCGATCATCGCGCCGAGGTACAGCAGCCGGGTCAGGTAGGCGCCGGTGCGCAGCCGGCTGGTGAACAGGCGCAGCGGCATGATCGGCTGCGCCGCGCGCGCTTCGGCCACGACGAACATGGCGAGGCCGATTCCGGCGAGGGTGAGGCCGATCAGAGCGGGGGCGGCGCCCCAGCCGAACTCGGCGGCGTAGAGGATGGTGAACACCAGCGACCCGACACCGAGGGTCGAGGTGATCGCGCCGACTATGTCGAACCGGCCGGGCAGTTTCGGGGTGTGCGGCAGGTAGCGGGGCGCAAGGGCCAGCATCGCCAGGCCGATCGGAACGTTGAGGAAGAACCCGGCGCGCCACGAGAACCAGGACGCCATCGCGCCGCCGACGACAAGGCCGAGGCTCGCCCCGATCCCGGCGGTGGCCGAGTACCAGGCGACGGCGCGGGAGCGTTCGGCTCCCTCGAAGGTCGCGGTGATCAGCGACAGGGCAGACGGGGCGACGACCGCGGCGCCGATCCCCTGGACCGCGCGGGACGCGATGAGCCACCAGCCGGCGGGCGACACCGCGATCAGCAGCGATGCCACGGAGAACACGGTGAGCCCGAAGATGAACACCGGTTTGCGGCCGAGGATGTCGCCAGCGCGGGCGCCGAGCAGAAGCAGCCCGCCGAACACGAGCGTGTAGGCGTCCTGCACCCAGGCGAGCTCCGTGCCGCTCAGCTGCAGGTCGGCTTGCAGGCTGGGCAGCGCGGTGAAGATGACGGAGTTATCGAGCAGGATCATGAAGTAGCTGACGAGGATGATCGTCAGGATGGCGCCCTTGTGGAGTGGTGTGGTGCGGATCGCGCTGGTTGTCGAGGTCATTGGTTTCCTTTCCCAGATCCATGTCACCACCGGAGCGGGATCGGTGGCAGTGACGGGTGTCCCAGGTACTGGCGGAACCCCCCTCGCGGTGTTTCGTCTCAAGGAACCCGGCCGCAGGGGGACGGCCGGGTTCCGAGACTCCGGGTTACGGGGTGACCATCACCTTGAGCGCGGTGCGGTCATCCATCGCCTGGTAGCCGGCCGGCACGTCGGCGAGGCTGATAGTGCGGTCGAACACCCGGCCAGGGTTGATCTGGCCAGACAACACCTGCGGGATCGCGTC
>JAAYVP010000011.1 GCA_012517115.1 Brooklawnia sp.
AGCGTGCCGGTCTTGTTCACCGCCGTCACCGACGCCGAGACCGCCGAACTGGTCGCCAGCAACGAGGCGCCGGGCGCCAACGTCACCGGCACCAGCGACATGAACCCAGTTGCGGAACAGATCGCACTGGTCAAACAGGTCGCCCCTGACGCCCAGACCGTGGGCATCATCTACTCCTCCGGCGAACCCAACTCGGTCGTCCAGGTTGAATTGGCCAGGGACGCTGCCCAGAAGGAAGGGCTGACGGTGGTCGAAAAGACCGTCGCAGAGGGCAGTCAGGTCTTGCAGGCCGCCCAGACTCTAGACGTGGACGCCATCTACGTGCCCACCGACAACCTGGTGGTCAATAGCCTCGAGTCGGTGCTGCAGGTGGCCGAGGAGCGGAAGATCCCGGTCATTGTCGGCGAGACCGACTCGGTCAAGCGTGGCGGCTTGATCACCCTGGGCCTCGACTACCATGCGCTGGGCGTGCAGACCGGCGAGATGGCGATCCGGATCCTCACCGAGGGCGCCGATCCGTCCGAAATGCCCGTCGAGTTCCAGAAGCAGGCCAGGCTGGTCATCAACACCGCAGCCGCCGAGCGGATGGGCGTCACGCTGCCGCAATCGCTGCTCGACGAGGCAGACGAGAAGGTCTCATAGTCGATGATCGCTGCGCTCGATCTGGGTCTGATCTTCGGGTTGATGGCTCTGGGGGTCTATCTGACCTTCCGTGTGCTCGACTTCGCCGATCTGACCATTGACGGCAGCTTCACCACCGGCGCAGCCACCGCGGCCATCCTCCTCGTTGGGGGATGGCCGCCGCTGGCCGCGACCGCGGCCGGTGGTTGCGTGGGGCTGGTCGCCGGGCTGATGACGGGACTGCTCAACACGTGGGGGAAGATCCACCCGCTGTTGGCGGGCATCTTGACCCAGATCGCGCTGTACTCGATCAATCTGCGCATCATGGGACGCGCCAACGTCCCCCTGCTGCGCACCGAGACCCTGTTCACCCCGCTGCGTGAGGCAGGCCTGCTAGGCACGTTCGTTTCGGTCAGCATCCTGGCCTGCCTGCTCGCACTGTTCGTCAGCGCCTTGGTCTGGTTCTTATCGACCGATGTCGGGCTCGCGTTGCGCGCCACCGGCGACAACGAGGGCATGGCCCGCGCCCAAGGCATCAACACCGACCTGATGAAGTGCATCGGGCTGTCGCTGAGCAACGGCATGGTCGCCCTGTCCGGGGCCTTGTTCGCGCAATACCAGGGCTCCGCCGACATCGGCATGGGCATCGGTCTGATCATCGCCGGTCTGGCTTCGGTAATCATCGGCACCGCGATCATCAACAACGGAAGGCTGTGGATCACCGCCGTCGCAGTGGTCGTCGGTTCGATCATCTACCGCCTGATCATCCAGGCGGCGTTGTCGATCCCTTGGTTCAACCCGAACGACATGAAGCTGCTGAGCGCGCTCATCGTGATCGTGGCGCTGTTACTGCCCCGCTGGGACGTCTTCAACCGCGTCCGAGCCCGCAGCCGCGAGAGGCAGTTCGTCGTCGAGCCGTGGGACACCCCCGACCCCGAGGAACTCGACTCCGGAGACGCCCGGCCGCCTAGCCAGGGCGTGACCAAGAAGGCGGGACGCAAGAACAATGCTTGAGGTACGCAACGTCTCAAAGGCTTTCTTCCCGCACACCATCAACGAGAAGATCGCGCTGCGCGACATCTCCCTGAAACTGGCCAGCGGCGATTTCGTTACGGTGATCGGCAGCAACGGTGCCGGTAAGTCGACCCTGTTGAACGTGGTCGCCGGGCGGTATCGTCCCGACATCGGCACCGTCTGGATCGACGGCTCAGACGTCACCAAGCTGCCCGACTACAAGGTGGCCCAGCAGGTGGGCCGGGTCTTCCAAGATCCGATGGCTGGCACCGCACCCCATCTGACTATCGAAGAGAACCTCGCGATCGCCTACGCCCGCAACCGCAAACGCCGACTGCGGCTGGGTGTCACCCGACAGCGCAGGGAAGTCTTCCGGGAAGAACTCAAGATCCTCGAACTCGGGCTGGAAGACCGGCTCACCGCCCGAGTCGGGCTGCTCTCTGGAGGCCAACGACAAGCCCTCAGCTTGGTGATGGCCGCATTCACCCAGCCCCGCATCTTGTTGCTGGACGAACACACCGCAGCACTCGACCCGCAACGTGCCGCGCTGATCACCCGGTTGACCGAAGAGTTGGTCACCCGGCACCAGTTGACCGCATTGATGGTCACCCACAACATGGAACAGGCCTTGTCCTTGGGCAACCGGCTGATCATGATGCATGAGGGACGCATCATCTTCGAGCTCGGCGGCGAAGCCAAGCGCATGGCCAGCGTCGGCGATCTGTTGGCCGAGTTCGAGAAGTTCCGTGGCAGCGGCGGCCTCAGCGACCGGACGCTGCTGAGCTGACCTTACGATGGCGGCATGGCCGATGAGAGCTTCTTCCGCACCCTGCCCAAGGTAACGCTGCACGATCACCTGGACGGCGGTCTGCGTCCGGCCACCATGGTCGAGATCGCCGACGAGGTCGGGCATCGACTGCCAACCACGGACCCCGACGAGTTGGGGCGCTGGTTCCACCAGACCGCCAGCTCCGGTTCGTTGCGCGAATACCTCACCACCTTCGACCACACCGTGGCCTGCCTGCAACGCGCTGACGACCTCCGCCGGGTCGCCCGCGAGTGGGTGGCCGACCAGGTCGCCGATGGCGTCATCGCCGGGGAGGCCCGTTGGGCACCCGAACAGCACCTGCAGCGGGGGCTCACCTTGGATGAGACGGTGGAGGCGGTCGCCGAGGGCCTGCGGCAGGGCATGGCGGACGCCGAGATCGCGGGTACTCCCTTCGTCGCGCGACAGCTGATCACCGCGCTTCGGCACGCCGACCGTAGCCTGGAAATCGCCGAACTGGCGATCCGGCACCGCGACAGCGATCTGGTGGCTGGTTTCGATATCGCGGGCGGTGAGGCTGGCAACCCACCCGGCAGGCATCTGCCCGCCTTTCAGCGGCTGCGGGAAGCTAACTTCTTCTACACCATCCACGCGGGCGAGGAGGGTGAGCTGGCGTCCATCCACGATGCCGTACAGGTCTGCGGTGCACTGCGGCTCGGGCATGGCGTCAACATCGTCAACGACATCACCCGACGCGCGGACGGTAGCCACGAGCTGGGACGCCTGGCCCGGTTCGTCCGTGACCAACGCATCCCGCTGGAGGTCTGCCCCAGCTCTAACCTGCAGACCGGCGTCGCCGCAACTATCGGTGAACACCCGGTCGGGACGCTGCTGTGGCTCGACTTCAACGTGACACTGAACTGCGACAACCGGCTACTGGGCGCCACCACACTGAGCCGAGAGTATGCCCTGGTCAGCAAAGGGTTTGGGCTGTCGACAATGCAGCTGGCGCAGGTGGCGCTGGCTGGCGCGTCCGCCCTCTTCCTGGATCATGCCGAGCGCACGCGTCTGGTCGAGCAGATTGCGCAGGCCTGGTTCCGGGTCTCGGTCAACGAACGCGGTGCCGGTGTCCAGCCACCACTTTGGGAGCGCTGATCCCCCGCCGATAATTGTGCATGGACGCCACCCGGGATCAGGCGTGGTTCGAGGCCGTCTACCGGGACCATGAGTATGCGGTCCGGCAGTACGCGGTGCGCCGGGTCGGAGTCGGCGAGGCAGACTCGATGGTATCGGGAGTTTTCGGCAGTCTGTGGCGGCACCGCGCCGTCGCCCCGGACTCGCTGCCGCCGTGGTTGTACCGGGTGGCCGCGAGTCTGACGCCAGCTGGTTCCCGGCAACCGAGCCCCATGCTGCGCGCCGATCTGCCGCTGCCGGGCGTCCACCAAGTGCTGGCTCAGCTGCCGGCAGCGCAAGCGGAACTGCTGCGGCTGGCGCATTGGGAGCGACTCGATCGACAAGGAATCGCCACAGTTGTGGGCAGCAGACCGGCCATCGCGGCAGCCAGACTCCGACGCGCCGAACGGCTGGCCGCCGATCAACTGGCTGCCGGGATCGGGCCCGGCGTCCCAGTCGCCACCGTCAGCGAACTGCTTCGCGCCGCAGATCCGGCCGCCGGACTGATCGCCACCCCTCCCGAAGTGCAGGACGCGCGAGTCGAGCAGATCATCGACTCCCCCGCCGACTCACCGGTGCCACCACCGCCACCACGACCGCGGCTGTGGTGGCCAATAGTCCTGCTGGTGAGCGTGGCACTGGTCGCCGCGGCTGTGTTCAGCAACCGCGAGCGGCTGGCCTTCCTCATCAGCGACCGGGCCGAGTGGGCGGACGAGGTGCTCACGCTCGCAGCCGACCGCGCCGCAGATCCGGAGCGGCGTCCCGGCCAGTACTGGCGAATCACCCAACGCGGTATCGAGCGCGATCAGGTCGACCGGCAGCCGACCGGCGGCTACGCGCTGGTGGTCGACCAGGTGACCTACCTGTCAACCGACCGGAAACAGCCCATCTGCTTCGATACACGTGGCGGCGACGTGGTCGCCAGCTTCGGCACCCCGCGCCAACCGCCCAGCCCTCAGTCTGCAGGCATCACCTGCTATTCGGGCGACAACGCTTTGTTCTGGCGCTCTGAGCTGCCGGTCGATGCGGGACGGCTGGGCCGCCTGCTGGAAGGGCGGGCCTGGGGTCCGGCACCAATCGAGGAGCAGGTGCTGGCCCAGGCGAGCGTCCTGCTGGGAACCGGCTACCTGACAGCTGAGCAGCGGGCGGCCGTCTTCGAGTATCTGGTCGAAGTGCCCGGTGTGGAGGTCATCCACCCGCGGGTCGAGGCGGACGATCGGGCTGGCCTCGCCATCGGTATCGCCGACCCCCAGACCGATTACCTCGCGTTCTTGATCATCGACCAGAGCGGCGAGTTTCTCGGCATCGGTTGGCCGGGCGACCACCGCCACTACTACGCGGTGCGGGTCATTCGAGAGGTCTCGGACGAACTGCCGCCCGATGTCGTCGAATTGGCGTGCCGGCGGGCGACCGACGCCGACGGCCCGCTGGTCTGCCCGCGCTAGGGATGCTAGCTTGCGGACGTGGCCACTCCCCATATCGCAGCCGAACCTGGAGACTTCGCCCCGGCCGTTCTGATGCCCGGCGACCCGAGACGTGCCGAACGCATCGCCCGGACGCTGATGCCGGACGCCCGCCTAGTCACCGATGTGCGCGGCATGCTCGGCTTCACCGGCACCGTCGATGGTAGGCCGCTGTCGGTGCTGGGTTCGGGCATGGGTATGCCGTCCATCACGATCTACGCCCACGAACTGTTCGCGCAGTTCGGTGTACAGCGGATCATCCGGGTCGGTACCGCCGGCGGCATCGCCCCACAGGTCGGGCTCGGGGACGTGATCGTGGCGGTTGGGGCCCACACCGACTCGAACATGAACCAGCAGCGACTGCCGGGACTGCACTTCTCTGCGGTGGCGAGCTTCGAACTTGTTCGAGCCGCAGCCGACGCGGCGGTCGGCGGGCTGGACGGGCAGCCGGTGCATATCGGCATGATCTTGTCGCACGACCACTTCTACACCCCCGACCCCGATCCGGGTCGGCTGCCGAGGCTCGCGGAGTACGGCGTCCTCGGCGTCGAGATGGAGGCCGCCGGATTGTTCGGAGTGGCGGCTGAGTTCGGCAAGCAAGCCCTCGCGGTGCTAACCGTCTCCGACCTGCTGCTCGATCCCTGCCAGAAACTGACCTCGGAGGAGCGGGAGACCCGGTTTGCGGGCGCACTGCGATTGGCGCTGGCCGCGGCGCACTGCTGAGTTTTGTCGGCGGGCGGTGCTTGAATGACCGCATGAAAGCGATCATCGCCACCGCCGCCGGCGGGCCGGAAGTCCTGCAATACACCGACGTCCCCGAACCTGTCCCAGGTCCATCGGAAGTGGTGGTGAAGGTCGCCGCCGCGGGGGTCAACTTCATTGACACCTACCGTCGCGCCGGGGTCTACCCGATGCCATTCCCCCACGTCGTGGGTTCGGAAGGCTCCGGTACGGTCGTCCAGGTCGGCCCCGATACCGACGCCCAGCTCGGTGACCTGGTCGCCTGGAGCGCTGGACCGGGCTCCTACGCCGAATACGTCAAAGTGCCAGCCGACGAATTGCTGCCGGTTCCGGCGGGCCTCGACTCGAAGGTTGCCGCTGCGTTACCACTGCAGGGCATGACCGCGCACTACCTGTCCCGGTCAACCTGTGAGGTCCGCCCGGGCACCGTCGCCCTAGTGCATGCCGCAGCGGGTGGGGTGGGCGGCCTGCTCACCCAGCTGATCGTCCGCCACGGCGGGCGCGTCATCGCCACCGTCGGCACGGCCGCCAAGGCGGAGTTGGCGCGCAGCTACGGCGCGTCCGATGTGATCATCTACACCGAACTGGACGATCTGACCGCTGATCTGCCGGTCAAAGTGCGCGGCCTGGTCGAGGGCGGGGTGGATGTCGTATACGACGGGGTCGGCAAGACGACCTTCGACGCCTCCCTGGCCAGCCTCCGCACTCGCGGGATGATGGTGCTGTTCGGTGGTTCTTCGGGGCAGGTGCCGCCATTCGACTTGCAGCGGCTCAACTCCGCCGGATCGCTGTTCATCACTCGCCCGACGCTCAAGCACTACACGTTGACGCGAGACGAGACGCTTTGGCGGGCCGGCGAAGTCTTCGGCGCGGCTGCCTCCGGTCAACTGCAGGTGCCGATCGGTGCGAGCTTCCCGCTCGCTGAGGCCGCCGCCGCGCATCGCGCACTGGAAGGCCGCCTAACCACCGGAAAAGTGCTTCTGATCCCCTAGTCCGGCCCCGTCGGCCAAACTGGGCGCATGGGAGCCGCGAACACGCGTGTGGTGGCCGAACCGGCCTCGTGGCGCAGCCTGTCCGCGGCTGCCGGGGTCTCATTGGCTGCCGTCGTGCTCTTCGTCGTCCAGCACCTGCCACTCGGTCTGGCGCTGTTGCTGGCGAGCCTCACACTGGCCTGGCTGACCAACCCGTCGCTTTGCCAAGACCTGCTGTTGATCGGGTTGGGCTTGACGATCCTGGCGTCCACCTCAGTACGGGCGGACATTAGTTGGCCGCGGTTCTTCGCGATCGGCACGGCGCTCGGGCTCGCGGTGCTGGTGCCGTTCCTGGTCGACCGGCGAATCTACCGCCGCAAGGTGATCCGCTTCCCGTGGCGCGGCGGTGGCCGCTGGACGCGGGCCCAGATCGGCTACCTGGCGCTGGTGCCGTTTCTGGCCTATCTCATCTTGCCGTTCTACTTCATCCGCTCCGGCGCCTACACCAATTGGCCGGTGATAACCACGCCCAGCGAACATGTCCGCTTCTTCATCGGAGTGAACGCGGTCGGCACTTGGGACGAGCTCTTTTTCATCTGCACTTGCTTCGTGCTGCTGCGCCGCCACTTCTCGATGGCAGTCGCCAATGCGCTGCAGGCGATCATCTTCGTGGCTTTCCTGTGGGAACTCGGCTACCAGTCGTGGGGGCCGCTGCTGACCTTCCCGTTCGCGCTGGTGCAGGCCTTCATCTTCACCCG
>JAAYVP010000140.1 GCA_012517115.1 Brooklawnia sp.
GACTGGCTTGCAGAGACCGGGCACACCGTGGGCGAACATGGCGATCGCCTGCGCTCCACCCACCGCGTAAACCTCTTCGATGCCGAGCAGTTCGCAGGTCGCCAGCGTGACCGGGTGCGGCAGCCCATTGAACTCGGCCTGCGGTGGGGTGGCCACCGCCAGCGAACCCACCCCGGCGACCTGCGCCGGCACCACGTTCATCACCACACTCGAAGCCAGCGGGGCCAGTCCGCCCGGCACATACAACCCGACCCGGCCCACCGGGACCAGTCTGTTGCCGATCATGGCCCCGGGCGCCAGCTCGACGCTGCGCCAGGGCTCCTCCCCCTCGATGGCTTCACAGACCGTGCGGCGGCGGGCGATCGACAGCTCGATCGCCCGCCGTAACTGACCATCAAGGCTGGCCAGCGCAGCGGACAGGGCCTGAGCAGGCACCCTGAACTGTGCCGGCACCACATGATCGAATTGCTCGCTGAACCGCACCAGCGCTTCACGGCCATCGTCGCGCACGGCATCGCAGATTGGCCGCACCACCGCCACCGCCTGATCGACATCGAAACGACCGCGAGGCAGCACGCCCGCGTAGTCGTCGAGTCGCCGGTCGGTCAGGTCGATCAAACAGAGCACCCATCGATTCTAGGGCGTCACACGGTGAGACGCCGACCGGGACCGGCCCAGCGACGTGGTGTGATGAACAGCGTGATCGTCCACATCCTCGGCATGGGCACCGTCGTCAACGTCGTGGCGGTGCTGGCGGGCGCCGGCCTCGGTATGCTGCTGGGTGACCGCTTCGGCGCGCGAACACGTGAGACGATCACCGACACGCTGGGGCTGCTCACCTTGGTGATCGCGGGCACGTCGATCGTGCCGCTGGCAGGTGAACCGCTGACGGCGGCCGTCGGGGCCGGAGGGATGATCGTCATCATGGTCGCGATGCTGCTGGGCACGCTCATCGGGTCTGGGCTGCGGCTTGAAGAAGCCTTAGCGCATTTCGGTGTCTTCCTGCGACACCGGTTGATCCGCAAGAGACCCGAGGGCACGGTCGACGAGGCTAGCGCCGAGGGCCGCTTCATCGACGGTTTCGTGACGGCATCATTGGTGTTCTGTATCGGCCCGCTCGCCATCCTCGGCTCGCTCAACGACGGCCTGGGACGCGGCGCCGAACAGCTCTACCTGAAGTCGGGGCTGGACTTCTTCGCAGCGATGGCCTTCGCCGCGTCCCTAGGTGTGGGGGTGGTCGCCTCGGCCATCACCGTGGCGCTGCTGCAGGGTCTGCTGACTATGATCGGCTGGCTGCTCGGCGATGTGCTACCGATGGCGCAGATCGACGCCCTGACGGTGGCGGGTGGTGTCATTCTCGGCGGTTTGGGGCTGCGGTTGCTGTCGATCAAGGACATCCGAGTGGCAGACATGCTGCCTGGCCTCCTAGTCGCACCGATCGCGGTGTGGGCCGTGGAGTTGGTGGTCTGAGGTGGCAACTCGGAAGACCGCCGGGACACCGGCGACGGTCGCACTCGCCAAGGCCGGCGTCCCCTTCGTGGTGCACGAATACGAACATGACCCAGCGAACACCCATTTCGGCGACGAATCGGTGGCGGCGCTCGGCGTGGAGGCCCACCGGGTTTTCAAGACTCTGGTCGCGCAACTGGTCGGCGGACGCGAGGCGACTGTTTGCGCGGTGGTGCCCGTGGCCCACCAACTAGACCTGAAGGCCCTCGCGCAGACCACCGGTGCCAAGAAGGCCACGATGGCTGACGCAGCAACCGCCGAGCGGCTCACCGGCTATCTGGTCGGGGGTATCTCACCGTTCGGCCACAAACGTCAACTGCCGGTCTACGTGGACGCCTCTGCGCAGGCGTTTCCCACCATTCTGGTCTCGGGCGGACGCCGAGGGCTGTCAGTTGAGGTCGCCGCTGAGGATCTCGTCGCGCTGCTCGCTGCCAGCTTCGCCCGGCTGGCCAGAGCCTGACCGGCGCAGCGGCGAAGCGGTCTCTTCGCGACTGAGGTTGGCGTAGAGCATCACCGGAATGATCGCTCCGAGCAACCACACCAGCAGCGCCGAGGTGGTGTGCAGCTCGAAGTCGATCGGCACCATCTCGCCCGGCATCGCCGTAGCCACCCGTTCGGCGAAATTGCTCGGGCCTTGGGCAACGCCGACCAACCAGCAGGTCACCCCGGCGAGTAGTCCGCCGCCGACCGCCAGGAATGCCACCGGCCAACCCAGCCGGCGGAAGTAGTGCCAGGCGGCGATCCCGAGGGCGACACCCACAATCAGGCCGATGATGACGAAGACAGCATCGGTCGCGAAGACCTCTCCTTGGGCACGCTCGGTGATCTGCACGGACCCGTCGTCGCTGGTCAGGTAGGTGGGCAGCGAAACCAGTAGATGCCACAGCCAACCGGACACCGCGCCAGCGGTGACCGCGGACAAGATGAATCCGGTGATCAGGGTACGCATGGGACGTGAGCGGGAACGTCTGTGCACCCGCGTCGGTTCGCTCATGGGCAACCTTCCAGCTTGGACGAAACTACTCTAGACGGCCAGACAGGAAGGACCCAACAGGGCCTTCAGGTCGGCGATCAGGGGTTGGGAAGGCTGCACTCGAAGTTCGTCGGCAAGCTGGAAGGTGGTCGTCCGCTCGGCGGATAGCAGCTTCAACCGCACCTCGGTGCCGCCCGGGTGTGCGCTGAGTACCGTGCGTAGCCGCTCCACCACGCCGGGAGTGCAACGGGCTGCCTTGAGCTGGATCACCACCGGGCGGGCGTCATTCGAGCTGACGTCCAGGCTGGTCACGGTGTCGGCGTGCAGTTCCACCACCTCGTCGCGGACGTTGACCCGACCCTTGACTCGGACGACCGAGTCGGGCAACAGCTCGTTGGCGACCTGCTCGTAGACCTTCGGGAAGACCGAGACGTTGATGGCAGCGTCAAGGTCCTCCACCACCACTGAGGCCCAGATGTTGCCCTGCTTGGTCTGACGGCGTTGCACCTGGGTAATCAGACCGCAGATCAGCTGGGTGCTGCCACCGGCGCCCTCGCCGCGTTCGCTGAGGCCGGCGATAGTCGTCGTCCGCTCGGCAGACAGCACATGTTCCAAACCGTTCAGCGGATGGTCGGAGACGTACAGTCCGAGCATCTCGCGTTCGAAGGCGAGCCTGGTGCGCTTGTCCCAGTCATCCACCTCGGGAATCGGTTCATGGTTCCCCGCTGCCTGGCCGGGCTCCAGCCCAAAGCCCCCCAGCAGGCTGTCTTGGCCGTGCTCCTCATTCCGCTTGATCTCCACGACTTGATCGACGGCGTTCTCGTAGATCTCCATCAACCCGCGCCGCGGGTGCTGGAGCGAGTCGAAAGCGCCCGCTTTGATCAACGACTCGATGACCCGCTTGTTGCAGACCACCAGCGGCACCTTGTCGAGGAATTCGTAGAAGTCGCGGACCGGGCCGTGCTCGTCGCGGGCGGCCACGATCGCCTGGACGACGTTGGCGCCAACATTGCGGATCGCCCCGAGGCCGAACCGGATGTCGCTACCGACGGCGGTGAACATGGCGTCGGACTCGTTCACGTCCGGTGGCAGCACCTTGATGCCCATGCGTCGGCATTCGGCCAGGTAGACCGCCGACTTGTCCTTCTCGTCCTTCACCGACTGCAGCAGTGCTGCCATGTACTCCGTCGGGTAGTTGGCCTTGAGCCAGGCAGTCTGATAGCTGACCATGCCATACGCGGCCGAGTGTGACTTGTTGAACGCGTAGTCGCTGAACGGGACGAGGATGTCCCAAATGGTCTGGAAGGCCTCGGCCGAGTAGCCGCGCTCCAGCATGCCCGCCTTGAAGATGTCGAACTGGGCGTCCAAGTCCTTCTTCTTCTTTTTGCCCATCACGCGGCGCAGCACATCTGCCGCACCCAGGGTGTAGCCCGCCAACTTGGTGGCGATCGCCATCACCTGTTCCTGGTAGACGATCAATCCATAGGTCTCGTCCAGGATCTCGGCTAGCGGCTCAGCCAATTCGGGATGGATCGGAGTGATCGTCTCGCGTCCGGTCTTACGGCGGGCGTACTTGTTGTGCGAATCGGCGCCCATGGGCCCGGGCCGGTACAGCGCCGAGACCGCTGAGATGTCTTCGAACTTGTCCGGACGCATCGAGCGCAGTAGCGCCCGCATCGGGCCACCATCGAGCTGGAAGACGCCCAGCGTGTCACCACGCTGCAGCAGTTCGAAGGTCGCCGAGTCGTCCAGCGGCAGATCTTCCAGGACGACCTCGATCGCGCGATTGCGCTTGATGTTGTGCAGCGCGTCGTCGATGACGGTCAGGTTGCGCAGACCCAGGAAGTCCATCTTCACCAGACCCAACGCCTCTGCGCTCGGGTAGTCGAACTGCGTGATGATGGCGCCGTCCTGCTCACGCTTCATCACTGGAATGACGTCGGTGAGCGGCACCGAACCCATGATCACGCCGCAGGCGTGCACCCCCCATTGACGCTTCAGGCCCTCAATGCCCTGGGCGGTGTCTACGACCTCGCGGACCTCGGGATCGGAGTTGTACAGTTCGCGGAACTCGCCGCCCTCCGCGTAGCGGTCATGCTCGGAGTTGAACAGCTCCTTCAAAGGCACGTCTTTGCCCATCACCGCCGGGGGCATGGCTTTGGTGATGCGCTCACCGACCGAGAAAGGTTTGTCGAGCACCCGGGCGGAGTCCTTGACCGCCTGCTTCGCCTTGATGGTGCCGAACGTGACGATCTGAGCGACGTGGTCTTTGCCGTACTTCTCGGTCACATAGTCGAGCACCTCGCCGCGGCGACGCTCGTCGAAGTCGATGTCGAAGTCCGGCAACGAGGGTCGCTCCGGGTTGAGGAACCGTTCAAACAGCAGACCGTAAGCCAGCGGATCGAGGTCGGTGATCCCCATCGCATAGGCGATGATCGACCCGGCTCCCGAACCACGGCCGGGCCCGACTCGGATCCGATTGCGCTTTGCCCAGCCGATGTAGTCGGCGACCACCAGGTAGTAGCCCGGGTATCCCTTGGCCAAGATCACGTTCATCTCGTAGTCGGCGCGTTCCCGCACCTCAGTCGGCAGCGGGTCACCATAGCGGCGGCGCAAACCCTCCTCCGCCTCGTGCCGGAACCAGGACTCCTCGGTCTGGCCGTCGGGTACCTCGAAGATCGGCATGAAGGTGCCGTTGCCCTCGTCGAAGCCGGTTTGGCAGCGTTCGGCGATCTCCAGCGTCGCGTCACATGCTTCGGGCAGGTTGCTGAACAGCGTCCGCATCTCGTCAGCTGGCCGCAGATAGTAGCCCGTGCCATCGAACTTGAAGCGGTCGGGGCTGTTCAGGCGCGAGCCGGACGAGACACACAGCAAGATGTCTTGGGACTTCGCGTCCTCGGCATGCACATAGTGCAGGTCGTTGGTGGCCACCAGCGGAGCGCCGATCTTCTTCGCCAGCCGCAGCAGGTCGCCGCGCACCCGGGTCTCGATCGACAACCCGTGGTCCATCAACTCGACGTAGAAGTTCTGCTTGCCGAAGATCGACTGGAACTCGGCAGCTGAGGCGACTGCTTCATCGAACAACCCGAGCCGCAGGTATGTCTGGACCTCGCCCGACGGGCAGCCGGTGGTGGCGATGAGTCCGTCGTGGTACTCATGCAGCAGTTCACGGTCGGCCCGCGGCTTGTAGAAGTACCCCTCCAGACTGGAGCGGGACGCCAATCGGAACAGATTATGCATGCCCTCTCGGGTCTGACTCCAAAGTGTCATGTGGGTGTAGGCGCCCTTGGCAGCCACGTCGTCGCCGGTGCCGTCACCGAACTGCACCCGCTTGCGCTCCCAGCGCGGCGTGCCGGGGGTGAGGTACGCCTCCAGCCCGATGATCGGCTTCACCTGATACTTCTGGGCTGCCTTGTAGAACTCGTAGGCACCGAACATGTTGCCGTGGTCGGTGATGCCGAGAGCTGGCATGCCTTGCTGGCTGGCCGCGTTGATCAGGTCGTCCACTCGGGCCGCGCCGTCCAGCATCGAAAAATCGGTGTGGTTGTGCAGATGGACGAACCCCCGCGTCATCGAGACCTACCTACCCTTCCAGACGCCACCCGGCGCAACCTGCATCACGATACCTGGGGTGCAGGATGACTCCCGCCGGCCACCCCGGGTGGTTTCGCGCTCATGCCTGCAGGCAGCGCCGTCAGCCTATCTCCGTCAGACCGGTTGAGGACCTAGACGTCGCCAGCTGTGTCGAACGATTCCCGATGCCGGCTAGGAGCCTGCTGAACAAAGCGCCATTTTGAGTGCGTGTTGGGGATTGGCGACGGGCGGGATTTCGCCGGGGCCGTCGAGCGGCGTGTTTGAGTCAGCATTGGCGAGTGCGACAACGAGGTGGTTCCGCCCGTCTGAGGA
>JAAYVP010000141.1 GCA_012517115.1 Brooklawnia sp.
CAAGCAGATGCCCCGCCACCGACTCCACATCCAGCACGTCCCGCTGGGAACTCGACTCACCCTGCACAACCCAAGAATTCCAGCCGCGAACCGATCAGACCGGTCGGCACGCAGGCGGATTGTTCAGCAGTCTCCTAGGCGTCGAGTCCGAGGTCCAGGACCGGTGCCGAGTGGGTGATCCAGCCTGCGGAGATCAGGTCGACGCCGGCCTCCGCCAGAGCGGGGGCGGTCTGGGCTGTGATTCGCCCGGACGCTTCGGTCACGAGTCGTCTGCCCACCAGGCCAACAGCCTGGCGCAGGGTTTCCGGCTCCATGTTGTCCAACAGGACCGCCCGGCAGGAAGCCACCAGGTCAGGATCGGCGAGCACCTCGTCGAGTTGGTCGAGAGTGTCCACCTCGAACTCGATCGCCACCAGATGACCCGCACCTGCCCGGGCACGCCGGATCGCCTCCGGCAGGCTGCCTGCGATCGCGATGTGGTTGTCCTTGATCAGCACGGCGTCGTGCAGCCCGAATCGGTGATTCACCCCGCCCCCCGCACGCACCGCCGCCTTCTCCAGTGCCCGCAGACCTGCAGTGGTTTTTCGGGTGCAGGTGATCCGAGCCGGCGTGTGCGCAACTGCGGCCACCAGCCCCGCCGTCGCGCTCGCCACGCCACTGAGATGGCAGAGCAGGTTCAGCGCAACGCGTTCGCCGGTCAGCAGCGCGCGAGTGGGGCCGAGGACGGTGGCCACGACGTCCCCCGGCGTCACGGACGCACCATCGCCGAGCCGGACGTTCACCTGCACTTCGGGGTCGAGCAGTCGCCACGCGAGCGTTGCGACGTCGATCCCGGAGATGACGCCGGGTTGTCTGGCTACCACATCGAAACTGGAACGGTGATCGGCAGGCACGATCGCGTTCGTGGTCAGGTCGCCGGCAGCGCCCAGGTCTTCGGCGAGGGCCTGGCGCACGATGGGTTCAAGCAGCGCGATGGGCAGGGTCATCGGAGTCCTCCGGTCAGCATGTCGGTCAGCAATAGGTCTTCGAGGACCAGGGTTTGGTGGGCGGCCACGCCCGGCTCGGGGAAATCGGCGCGGGTGTGGGCGCCACGGGACTCCTCGCGCTGCAGGGCAGCCCACGCAACAGCCAGTGCTGCCAGGGTCGTGAGGGGGACCATCTCGAAGGCATCGCCGGCGCCGTGGCGTAGCTGCGCCGCCACTTCGTCCTGCAGGCGGGCGACCAACGGCCGCAGCGTGGCGCCGTCACGCACCACCCCAACAACGTCGAACATGGCGCGCCGCAGTCTGACGCCAGGGCGGTCGGTGCTCACCAGCAGACGACTGGTGTCCCGGAGCGAAGACACGGCAGTCAACGCGCCGGTCGTGCCGGATGCGGGTGCGCCGCCGATATCCCGGGCGGCCTGCGTCCCCATCACGACAGCTTCGAGCAGCGAGTTGCTGGCCAGCCGGTTCGCGCCGTGCAACCCGGTGCTGGCTACCTCACCCACCGCCCACAGACCGGGCACCGTGGTGCGTCCGGTGGCGTCGGTGAGCACGCCGCCCATGTGGTAATGGGCGGCCGGGCTGACGGGAATAAGTTGGGTGACGGGATCCAATCCGGCGGCGCGGCACTTCGCCGTGACGGTGGGGAAGTGAGCGGGGAACTCGGCGCCGATCGCGTCCCGAGCGTCGAGGAAGACCTGCTCACCGCGCTGCAGGCTGGCGAAGACCGCGCGGGCGACGACGTCGCGCGCCGCAAGCGGGTTATCGAGCACCGGACGGCCGTCGGCGGTGACGAGCACCGCCCCCTCACCGCGCACCGCTTCGCTGACTAGTGGCATCGGGTCGAGACCGCCCAGATCCAGCGCGGTGGGGTGGAATTGGACCATCTCGAGGTCTCGAAGCCGTGCGCCAGTACGGGCGGCAAGCATGAGCCCTTGCCCGTAGGAACCGAGCGGGTTGGTGGTGCGGGCGAACAGTCCGCCTATCCCGCCGGTCGCTAGGACAACCCTTGCCGTCGGGAGCACAGTGCGGACGCCTGCGCACTCAAGCTCGACGCCGGCCACCGCGCCGTCCACCGTCACGATCCGGGTGGCGCAGGTCTTTTCAAGCACGGTGATCGATGGTGTGCGCGCTGCCACCGCCGCCAGCGTTCGCATCACCTCGGCGCCGGTGGAGTCGCCGCGGGCGTGCACGATACGGCGCCTACCGTGCGCGCCTTCAAGACCGAGTGCCAAGGTGCCGTCCGGCTCACGGTCGAAGGGCACGCCCTGGTCGACTAACCAGGCGATGGCTGAGGGGGCCGCTGCGGTGATCAGGGCGACAACGTCGGGTTCGCACAACCCAGCGCCAGCGCTGAGGGTATCGGCGGCATGGCAGCTGGGATCGTCGGCAGGCGACACGGCAGCCGCGATGCCTCCTTGCGCCCAACCGGAGGCCTGCTCGCGCCATCGAGTCTCGGTCTGCAAGGTACCCGCCGTGATCAGGACGCACGGTTGCGGGGCCAGGTGGAGTGCGGTCGCCAGACCGGCCAGGCCAGCGCCGATGATGATTGTCATCGTGAGTTCCTCGGCTCGCGGGTCAAACGGCCAGCATGCGCTCGACGGCGAGACGGGCCCGGTCGGCGATTTGCGGGTCCACTGTGATCTCGTGTCGACCGGTCTCGAGGGCAGTCCGGATACCTTTCAAGGTGATGCGCTGCATGTGCGGGCACAACCGGCACATGCCGATGAACTCCACTTCCGGGTGGGCGTCGGCCAGGTTGGCACTCATCGAGCATTCGGTGACCAGGGCAACCATGTTGGCGCGCCGACCGGCCACGAAGTCCGACATCTGGGCGGTGGAGCCCGCGAAATCGGCGGCCGCGACGACCTCCGGCGGACACTCCGGGTGGGCGAGCACGGTGACGCCGGGGTACTCATCGCGTAGGGCACGGACCTCGGCCGCGGTGAACTGCTCGTGGACCTCGCAGGCCCCGGGCCAGATGATCATGTCCACGCCGGTCTGGGCTGCGATATTCCGGGCGAGGTACTGGTCGGGGATCATGATGACGCGATCCACGCCGAGAGACTCCACCACCCGCACCGCGTTGCCCGATGTACAGCAGATGTCCGACTCCGCCTTCACCGCCACCGAGGTGTTGACATAGGTGACCACCGGGACGCCGGGGTTGGCGGCACGAAGGGCGCGGACATCGGCGGCGGTGACTGATGCCGCTAAGGAGCATCCGGCCCGCAGGTCGGGCAGCAGGACGCGCTTACCCGGGTTGAGGAGCTTCGCGGTTTCGGCCATGAAATGGACTCCCGCAAGCACGATTGTGGACTGGGCGACGTGCTGGGCAGCACGGGCGAGAGCCAGGCTGTCGCCGGTGATGTCGGCCACGCCATGGAAGATGTCGCCGGTCATGTAGTTGTGGGCAAGCACGATCGCGTCCTTCTCGCGCTTAAGAGCGGTGATGGCGTCGATATCGGCGGCAGCTGCGTCCCAGGTGGCCGCGGCCATCGGTCGGATCGGCAGGTGACGCGCGGGAGTTGAGTCTGAGGAGCGGTGAGTGGTTGCGGGAATGGTGGTCTGGGACATCAGCGAATCCCCCTTATGCTTGTCTTGAGCATATGATTTGCTCAAGATTAGCACTTCTGAAGACACACGGGAAGCCCCTGGCGGTTGCGATGTTCAGCGGGTGCGGGGGAGTTTGGTTCCGCCGGCGGCACGCTCGTCCAGAATCTCCCGCCGGAAGCGGAACAACCGCGCCGGGCGTCCCCCTGTTTCCGAGGTGGTGCCGCCGGTTTCTTCCACTAGGTGCTGTTGCTCCACGATCCGGCGGAAGTTCTGCTTGTGCACGTGCTGGCCCGCGATCGCCTCCACGCAGGCCTGCAACTGTCCCAACGTGAATTCCGGCGGCATCAACTCGAAGACGACCGGGCGGTACTGGATCTTTGCGCGCAACCGACCCATCGCGGTGGCCACGATCCGGCGGTGGTCGTGCACCATCCAGGGACCGACGATCTGGGGTGGTAGGGCCTTGCGCCAGTCGGGCGACTCCGGCACCAGGCCCGCCTCGTAGAGCACTTCGTAGCGTTGCAGAGCCAGTTCGGGATGCCAGTCGATGCCGTCGAGACCGAAAGTGACCCGGCAACGCACCACGCGCCGCTCGGCGTCCTCCGCTTGCGCCCAGGCTCGCAGATGGGGCTCTAGCGCGCGGCGGAGCACGCCGTCGTCGCGCTGATCCTCCCAGGGGAACAGGTCGTACCAGCTCACCCACTGATCCAGGTCGCCGCGCTCCATCCAGGTGAGGCCGAGGTAGCTCACCGAGATCGTCCGTTCAGAGCCGGCACGGTCTCGGTCGGCGAAGGTGTAGAGCTGTTCAACGTAGCCGAGCCGCAACCCGGTCTTCTCTTCCACCCAAGCGCGCAGCCCGGCCTGCATCGAGCGGTGGTCTTCGCGCAATGGCCCGGCGGGGAGTTGCAACTGGGACGCGGAGGTGGTCAGGACACGCGGCGCGCCGTCGAGTACCCCAACCGCGACGGCGACCAGTTCCGCCCGTACCGGCTCGTGCGGCTGGTTCATCGCACGACTCGACCGGCGGCGTCGGTTACGCCGGCGGCTTGCGGGCGCTCGGTCGCGGTGCTCATGACCCCAGGGTAGCGATCACTGGTCGGACGCCCACGCGACTAACTCTCACACGGCTGAAAACTGTTCGTAACACGCCGCGGTTACTGTGCCGATGATCTCAACCGGAGGGAGCGCAGATGAGCTCGTACACCACAGCGCCCGCACGCCAAGGGCTGTATGACCCTGCATTCGAGCATGACGCCTGCGGTGTCGCGTTCGTGGCCAAACTGGACGGCAAGCCCAGCCACGACCTGGTGGTCGACGGGTTGACCGCCTTGGCGAACCTGGATCATCGCGGCGCCACCGGAGCGGACGAGGCTGCCGGCGACGGCGCGGGCATCCTGGTTCAGGTACCGGATGAGTTCCTGCGTGGCCAGGTCGACTTCCCACTGCCCCCGGCCGGGGAGTACGCGGTTGGCATCGCTTTCCTGCCCACCGATGAGGCTGAGCGCGAGATGGCGATGATCTCGATCGAGAAGATCGCCCTCGAGGAGCGCCTGAAAGTGCATGGCTGGCGGGAAGTACCGGTGCATATCGGCACACTCAGCCCCATCTCGCTGGACGCCATGCCGCATATGGCGCAGTTGTTCGTGAGCGACCGGAAGCACGCCGCGGGTATCGTCCTGGACCGGCAGGTCTACGCGTTGCGGCGCCGCGCCCGTTTTGAGGCGGGGGTCTACTTCGCGTCCCTTTCGGCCAGGACGCTGGTCTACAAGGGCATGCTGACCACCGGTCAGCTCATTGAGGTCTACCCGGACCTGACCGATGAGACCTTCGCGTCCGCAATCGCGTTGGTCCACTCCCGGTTCTCCACAAACACCTTCCCGTCGTGGCCGCTCGCCCATCCCTACCGGATAATTGCCCACAACGGCGAGATCAACACCGTCAAGGGGAACCGCAACTGGATGCGGGCCCGAGAGGCACTGCTCGAATCCGACCTGATTCCCGGCGATCTGGAACGGCTCTTCCCGATCTGCCCACCGGACGACTCCGACTCGGCGTCTTTCGATCAAGTGCTCGAACTGCTGCACCTGGGTGGACGCAGCCTGCCGCATGCGGTGATGATGATGATTCCCGCGGCCTGGCAGCGCAACGATGCCATGCCACAGGCCCATCGTGACTTCTTCGACTACCACGCCTGCCTGATGGAGCCATGGGACGGCCCGGCCTGCATCGCTTTCACCGATGGTTCGCTGATCGGCGCCACCCTGGACCGCAACGGCTTGCGTCCGGCGCGCTACTGGGTGACCGACGACCGGGTGATCTTCGCGTCCGAGGCCGGGGTGCTGGACGTGCCGCCCGCGCAGGTGCGCCAGAAGGGGCGTCTGCAGCCCGGCCGCATGCTGCTGGTGGACTTGACAGAGCATAGGTTGATCGACGATCAGGAGATCAAGGACCAGTTGGCGGCCGAGCATCCTTACGGGGAGTGGTTGGAGCGCGGCCGGGTCTTCCTGGACGATCTGCCGGAGCGCACCCACATCGTGCACAGCCCTAGCTCGGTGGCGCGCCGTCAGCAGCTCTTCGGCTACTCGCACGAAGACCTGACCTCGATCATCGCACCAATGGCGAACAGCGGCGCCGAGGCGATCGGGTCGATGGGCAGCGACACCCCGCTGCCGGTACTGTCGTCCCAGCCGCGTTCACTGTTCGACTACTTCAGTCAACTGTTCGCACAAGTCACCAACCCCCCGCTGGACGCTATCCGCGAGGAGTTGGTCACTTCCTTGGAGACCAGGTCGGGGCCGGAGGCGAACCTGCTGGCCCCCGGCCCGGAGTCGGCCCGCCAATTGGTTCTCAGATCACCTGTCATCGACTCCGAACAGTTGGCCAAGATCGTCCACCTGGGCGAACGGGCTGATCGGCCCCGTGGCCTGACCAGAGTGATCAGTTGCCTGTACAACGTGGACGGCGGGGTGGACGCGCTGCGCGCTCGGCTCGCCGAGATGCGCGACGAGGCGACCAAGGCGATCGAAGAGGGCGCCCTCTACATGGTGCTCAGCGACCGGCATGCCACCGAGGACCGGGCACCCATCCCGTCCCTGCTGGCGACTGCGAACATGCACCACCATCTGGTCCGGATGAAGAAGCGCGTCCAGATCGGCATGGTCGTGGAGGCCGGCGACGTGCGCGAGGTGCACCACGTGGCGCTGCTGATGGGCTACGGATCGGCAGCGGTCAACCCTTACTTGCTCTTCGAGAGCGCCGAGGACCTCGCTCGTCGCGAGCAGTTAGTCAGCGTCGCACCGGAAACCGCGATCGCCAACGTCAGCCATGCGCTGGAGCATGGACTGCTGAAGGTGATGAGCAAGATGGGCGTCTCGACGATGGCGTCCTACCAGGGCGCCGAGATTTTTGAGGCAGTAGGGCTCAGCAGCGAGTTCATGAACGAGTTCTTCACCGGCACCACGTCGCGGATCGAGGGTATCGGACTGGCCGAATTGGCTCAGGACATCACCGCGCACCACCAGCGCGCCTACCCGAAGACCAATGCGCTGCCGCACCGCACCCTGATCACCGGTGGCCAGTACTACTGGCGACGCGAAAGCGAAGAACACCTGTTCGATCCGGAGTCGATCTTCCGTCTGCAGCACGCCACCAAGACCGGACGCTACGACGTCTTCAAGCGCTATACCGCGCGGGTGGACGACAACTCGTCACGGCTCATGACGCTACGCTCGCTGCTGGAACTGGTGCCGCAGCGCGATCCGATCCCGATCGACGAGGTGGAGCCGGTCAGTTCGATCGTCAAGCGCTTCAGCACCGGTGCGATGAGCTACGGGTCCATCAGCCAGGAGGCCCACGAAACGCTGGCGATCGCGATGAACCGATTGGGTGCCAGGTCGAACACCGGCGAAGGCGGTGAGGACCCCGAGCGGCTGCACGACCCGGAACGGTGTTCGGCGATCAAACAGGTCGCGTCCGGACGCTTCGGCGTCACCTCGGAGTACCTGAGCTACGCCACCGATCTGCAGATCAAGATGGCCCAGGGCGCCAAGCCGGGCGAGGGCGGGCAGCTGCCCGGCCCCAAGGTCTACCCGTGGATCGCCCGGACTCGGCACTCAACTCCGGGCGTCGGCCTGATCAGCCCGCCACCGCACCACGACATCTACTCGATTGAAGATCTCAAGCAGCTGATCCACGACCTGAAGTGCGCCAACCCGGCGGCCCGGGTACACGTGAAGCTGGTCAGCGAGATCGGTGTCGGCACGGTCGCGGCGGGCGTCAGCAAGGCCAAGGCGGACGTGGTGCTGATCTCGGGTCACGATGGTGGCACCGGTGCGGCTCCGCTGACGTCGATCAAACACGCCGGCGGACCCTGGGAACTCGGCCTAGCCGAGACCCAACAGACGTTGCTGCTGAACGGTCTGCGGGACCGCATCGTCGTGCAGTGCGACGGGCAGTTGAAGACCGGCCGCGACGTGATGGTTGCTGCGCTGTTGGGCGCCGAGGAGTTCGGGTTCGCGACGACGGCGCTGGTCACCACGGGCTGCATCATGATGCGGGTCTGTCACAAGGACACCTGCCCGGTGGGGGTGGCGACTCAGAATCCCGAGTTGCGCAAGAAGTTCGCTGGCAAACCCGAGTACGTCGTCAACTTCATGCAGTTCATCGCCCAAGAGGTGCGCGAGTACCTGGCCCAACTCGGCTTCCGAACCCTTGCCGAAGCGGTCGGCCGGGTGGAGTGCCTGCAGACTCGGCGAGCCGTCGAGCACTACAAGGCGGCGGGTCTCGACCTGAGGCCGATCCTGTACCAGGTGGCCCTGCCGGCCGACGCGCCGCGACTCCAGGTCACCGATCAGGACCACGAACTCGACAAATCGCTGGACGTCGAGCTGATCAGGCTGGCCGCGCCCGCACTGGAAGGTGGGGGGCGGGTGCAAGCCCGGCTGCCCATCCGGAACACAAACCGCACCGTCGGGACCATGCTCGGCCACCGGGTCACGATGGCGACCGAAGGTCAGGGTCTGCCCGATGACACCATCAACCTGGAATTGGTGGGTACCGCAGGCCAAAGCTTCGGGGCGTTCTTACCGGCCGGAGTCAGCCTGCTGCTGACCGGGGACGCCAACGACTACCTCGCCAAAGGCCTGTCGGGCGGCCGAATCGCGGTCCGTGTCCACCCGGACGCTGGCTTCGAGGCCGCTGATCAGATCATCACGGGCAATGTGGTGGGCTACGGCGCGACCGCCGGCGAGATCTTGCTCAACGGTCGCGCAGGCGAGCGATTCTGCGTCCGCAACTCCGGCGCGACAGCCGTGGTCGAGGGCGTGGGTGACCATGCGTGCGAGTACATGACCGGCGGCGAAGTGCTGATCTGCGGTCCGTCCGGACGCAACCTGGCGGCTGGCATGTCGGGGGGTGTGGCGTGGGTGATCGACCTGAACCTGACAGACCTGAACGACGAGTACGTCGACCCGGTCCCGATGAGCGAGATTGACATCCGGCGCGTCCTGGAGTTATTGGCACGCCATCACGAGGTGACCGGTTCGAAGCGTGCTGCCGAACTGCTCGCTGGCGGCCCCGCCGTGATTGCAGAGCGCTTCACCAAGATCGAGCCGCGAGACTACGCACGGATCGTCAAAGCGCGCGATGACGCGCTCGGACGCGGGTTGTCCCAGACCGAACTGACCCAGATCATGATGGAGGCAGCACATGGCTGATCCCACCGGCTTCCTGACCACGCCACGCGAGGTGGCGACCCGCCGCCCAGTGTCCGAACGGCTGCGAGACTGGGACGAGGTATACCCCGGCACGCCCGGCGCTGTCCTGCTCCCGATCATCAGCAAGCAGGCCGGCCGCTGCATGGACTGCGGCGTGCCGTTCTGCCACCAAGGTTGTCCGCTTGGGAACCTGATCCCGGAATGGAACGATCTGCTCTGGCGGGACGAGTGGCAGGACGCGCTCGAGCGACTGCACGCCACCAATAACTTCCCCGAGTTCACCGGCCGGCTCTGCCCGGCGCCGTGCGAGACCGCCTGCGTGCTCGGCATCAACCGGGACCCGGTGACCATCAAGAACATTGAGGTTGCGCTGGTGGACAAGGGCTGGGCGGATCGCCGGATCACCCCACAGCAGGCCGACTGGCACACGCTGAAGACGGTCGCAGTCGTTGGGTCGGGGCCTGCGGGGCTTGCGGTCGCCCAGCAGTTGACCCGAGCCGGTCACACCGTGGTGGTCTATGAGCGCGCCGACGCTATCGGTGGCCTGCTGCGCTACGGCATCCCGAACTTCAAGATGGAGAAGAAGGTCCTCGACCGGCGCCTGAAGCAGATGGCGCTGGAGGGCACCACCTTCAAGCCGAGCACCCAGATCGGCACCGACATCACCGGCGAACAGCTCTTGGAGCGCTTCGACGCCGTGGTACTGGCGATCGGCGCTACCCGTCCGCGTGATCTGCCGGTACCCGGACGCGAACTGGATGGCATTCATCAAGCGATGGACTACCTGACGCAAGCGACGAAAGCACTGGCGGGGCCGGTCGCGGGGCAGCTCAGCGCCGCAGGCAAAGACGTGATCGTCATCGGCGGCGGTGACACCTCCAACGACTGCCTGGGCACCGCACTGCGGCAGGGCGCCCGCTCAGTGACGCAGTTGGAGATCATGCCGCACCCGCCTGCCGAGCGTCCAGATGTCCAGCCTTGGCCGACCTATCCGATGATCTACCGGATCTCGTCAGCGAACGAGGAGGGCGGCGAGCGCGTCTACGCCGTCAACACCACCGAGTTCGTCGGCACGAACGGGCAGGTCAGCGGGCTGCGGCTGGTCGAGGTCGGGGGACCCGAGACCCGATTCGCGCCTGTCCCCGGTACCGAACGGCAGATTCCGGCGCAGCTGGTGTTGTTGGCGATGGGCTTCCTTGGCCCGGAGACCGCAGGGGTGGTCGAACAACTCGGTGTGGCGGTAGACGAGCGCGGCAACATCGTCCGCGACGACGCCTTCGGGACCAGCGTGCCGGGCGTCTTCGCCTGCGGCGATGCCGGGCGCGGGCAGTCGCTGATCGTCTGGGCGATCGCCGAAGGGCGCAGTTGCGCCAACGGCGTGGACGCGTTCCTGACCGGCGAGCCCAGTGTGCTGCCGAGACCCATCAACCCGACGGATCGGCAGTTGTTGGCCTGAACCGCCGACGGGGTGACTGCATTCAGCCGCAGGGCCGCGTGGTGCCTCAGCCCAGGCTGCGTGCTTCAGGACGCCACGCTCAGCTTCATCGGCGGCTGCGTGATCGAGGTGAGCCCGCTGGACGAAGGTTTCCGTGGCTGCGCGTGACTCGTGCAGCCAACCGACCGCAGTTCTTCCTGGCCCGCTTCGCGTTGCTGCTGAGGCCGTCGACCATGTCCGGCGCCGGGCCGGTGGCGGCAGTGGTCACGCGGGCAGCAACAGTGCTCGGCCTGCTGCTCTTCCTCAAGCTCGCCTTCCTTGTCCTACTGGTGCTCGCCCAGCAGAGGTTCCTGAAGGCGATCGTCCTGATGGTGCACATTGCGACGTCGTTCGTACTGCAACTGGTGCTGGGTATCGTGCACGGCTGGCTGCCGTTCATCGTGGTCAGCCTCGGCGACCAGTTCATGGCACTGGTCTTCGCGGTCGTCAGCCTGGCAGGGGCGATCTGGGCGTTCGTCTTCTCGATCCCCGCAGTGGTGAACGCTATCCGGGTTTCGGTTTCACGCACTCAGTGACCCGAACCACCACCTAGGAGACTGCTGAACAATCCGCCTGCGTGCCGACCGGTCTGATCGGTTCGCGGCTGGAATTCTTGGGTTGTGCAGGGTGAGTCGAGTTCCCAGCGGGACGTGCTGGATGTGGAGTCGGTGGCGGGGCATCTGCTTGCG
>JAAYVP010000142.1 GCA_012517115.1 Brooklawnia sp.
CTCAAGCAATCGTCCATTGCGCACCCTGAGGGTGCAGACCGGTGACGATGTAGACGACCCGGCTGCCGATCAGCACGGCATGGTCAGCGATGCGTTCCAAGTAGCGGCCAAGCAGCGCGACATCCACCGCAGCCCGGACGCCGTCGGCCCACTCCGCCGACAGCAGTATCTCGAACTGCTGGGTGCGTAAGGCGTCCGCTTCGTCGTCATACTCGGCCATCAGTTCGGCGTCGAAGACATCGCGCTGCTCCAAAGCGGTGGCCGCCATCTTGACCATCTCTTTGGCGATCCGGCCGAGCCGTTCCATGTTGGGGCGAACCGATTCGGGCACCGCGTGCTCGGGGTAGCGCATCCTGGCGATCTTGGCGACGTGCGCTGCCAAATCACCCATCCTGGCGAGGTCGGCGCACATTCGGATCATCGCGACCAGAGTGCGCAGCTCACCGGCAACTGGTTGCTCGGTCGCCAGCAACGCGAGGGACCGGGCGTCCAGATCGTCATACATCTGGTCGAGCACGTCGTCTCCCGAGATGACGGCTTGCGCCGCATCCAAGTCGGCCTCGAACAACGCCCAGTTGGCGCGCTCCACCGCGTTGTGGACGAGGTGCGTCATGGTCAGTACATCGGCCACGAGGCCCTCCAGCTTGTGCCGGTAGCTGTCTCTCATCGGTCCTCCGCCGTCATCAGTTGCAAGGGGGTACCCACATCATCGCGCGCCGCCCAGGTACGCGTCACAGCTTCGGGCAGACGTAGACGACGACTCACGGGGTGCTGAGATATCGAGCAACCGCTTCGCCGCCCATCCGCTCGATCGCGGCTAGGTCGCCCACCACTACTAGCCGATCAGTCGCCCGCGAGAGCCCGACGTAGAGCCGTTCCCGGCCACGATCGCGAGTGCCGTCCTCGTTGACGCACAGGACCACCGCTCGGCGTTCCATCCCCTTGAAGCCGAGCACGTGGCCATAGAAGATGTCATTGTTCGACCAGAAGTCACCCCAGTACTCGGCGAATCCCATCGTCTTCTGCCGCTCGACCTGCACCGGATGACGCGCGCCCATCGTGATCAGTGCGATGTCTCGCGGACGCCAGCCCTCTTCGAGCAACACCTCCACCTGCTCGTCGGCCACCTCGACGGACTCACCAACTGGCGCGGGGACGAAGCTCACCGCTGGGCCGTCGCCTCCGCGCAACTCCATGGACGTAGGGGCGAGCGAGACGAAGCTCTCGCCGATTTGGCGGGTGTTACGGAGATTGTGGTCGAGAACCAACGGCACCAAGGCGACCGGTGGGCGTCCGAACCGCGCGAAGACGCGCTGGCGTTCGTCTGAATACGCGTAAAGTCCACCGACTTGCTCGTCGCGCAGTGCGTGCAGCAGTGGCGTCCACCAGTCGTCGGCAAAATCCTGGGCTTCGTCGACAATGATCGCGTCGAACCTGACAGCGTCTTCGAGTTGCTGAGCAGCCTCGGCCATCAGGGCTGGCAGTTCCGACTCCCAGAACTGGGAGTCTTGCCTGTCGCCAGTGATCGGCACGCCCCAGTTGCGGCCAAGGTCTTCGAACGTGCCGACAAAGGCAGGCCGCTTGCTGCGGGACCCGACGAGCAGTTCACGGCGGAGGTACTCGGCCAGGCCGTAGGAGTAGCAGACCACGGCGACCCGCCGTCGTTGACCGTCGGCGCGCCCGGCCGCCAGGTCACTCGCTTGGCGCATCGCCAACACGGTCTTTCCCGATCCGGCCCCGCCGCGAATCTCCACCCTGTTCAACAAGCGGGTGACGCTCAGGAGGTTCGCCTGCTCCATCGTGAGGCGATCGGACAGCGCCTGCCGGTCGTCGGCGATCGCCACTGGATCGCGGGCAGGCTGGTTGCGTCCACTGAGGATCTCGCAGATCAGCTCGATGTCGTCCGCTGTCGGCAGCGCGGCGTCCTGCCGGTGAAGCGATGTGGTGTCCCAGATCTGCTGACCGAGCGTGTCAAGATCGTTCGCTCCGCTGATCTGCCAGCGCGGGCAGTCGGGGGCAGCGAAGTCGTCATCAAGCTTGGTACGGGCCAGGACGACGTGATGGCTCCATCTCAAGCGCCCACGCGACCCCCAGCGTGGATCAGCCTCGACGTAGTGGCGCAGGGCATAGCAGGCATCGCGAGCTTGACCGACCGGATCGATGCGCTGAGGTGCGCCGTCGCGGTCGATCAGCCACCCCTGGTGCGCGTCGAACCAGACGTGGGAGCCCTTGACCTCGACGGTGACGATGCCAGACTCTGGCATCAGCGCGACCAGATCGACCTCGTGGTCTTTGTGGCGGTCGGTCAGCCGGAAATTCGCCAGCAGCGTGCAGCCATCAAGTTGTCGGACGGCGCGCTGCCAGACCTCGCGTTCGGACGCCGTTACGAACGTCGGGGACGGGGGAACTGAACGAGCAGGCATCTGCGGACCTTCCGTGACTCAACCCTAAGCATCTGCTGAACACGCTATGGCACACCACTGACGTTCCGGTCAGGTGGCCTGGCCGCGCAACCGTCGAAGCAACAGGCCGCCCACCACGATTGCGGCGGCGCCGCCCATCAAGGCACCCATGGCGAGCTGGATCTCGGCGGCGTGGTTGGGGGCGGACGTAGGTCGCGCCATGCCCGGCGGCGCCTCCGTCACGGGGGCTGGGAACCGCGGA
>JAAYVP010000143.1 GCA_012517115.1 Brooklawnia sp.
GCCCGCTGAACTGCGTGCCTCGGTCGGGTTTCGTCCGGTCACCAGGGGCAGGTAGCGTCGATCACATGACGACTGAACCGAACTGGGTGGCACTTGATGGCGTGGTCAACATGAGGGATCTCGGCGGACGCACCACCGTCGACGGACGCACCGTCCGGTCGGGTGTCGTGCTGCGTTCGGACAACCTAGCTGACCTGACGCCGAGCTCGGCGGCTCATCTGCTGAGCCACTATCGGCTCAGTGACGTCATCGACCTGCGAACCAACGGTGAGCATGCGCGCGATGGTGCTTGGCCGTTCAACGGTGAGGTCCGGCTGCACAGGCTGAGCCTGTACCCTGATGATGACCCGCAGGCCGCTGTGCCGCCGTGGGCGGGGCTTTCCGACGCGCCAGATGACCCACGTGACCATGCCGCCAAAATCGCCAACCACTACTTGGGTTACTTCAGCGCCCGGCCGGACAGCCTGCTCGGCGCATTGCGCACGGTCGCCGGTGCCCACGGCGCCGCGATCATCAACTGTGCGGCCGGCAAGGACCGCACCGGCACCACGTCCGCTTTGCTGTTGTCGGCGGTCGGCGTGCCGGCCGACCAGGTGATCGCCGACTACGCGGCCAGCAACCAGCGGGTGCCCGCGATTCTGCAGCGGCTCGGGGAGGCCGCCGCCGTCGGCTCCCCGGAACATGACGCACGAGTGGCCGAACAATCGACGCCGCCGGAGGTCATGGAGCTCCTACTCGACCGGGTCGACCAGGAGTTGGGCGGCTTCGAAGCCTGGCTAGACCGCCACGGTTGGGATGGCGATGACCAGTCGGCCCTCGAGAATCGGTTGCTCGAGTGAGCATGACCGAGGACTTGTTCGGCAACCTGACTATTGACCCCGACGCGCCCGCGGGCGGCTCGCTTGCGCAGGCCGACCATGCGAATCTGCCGCTCGCGGTGCGGATGCGACCGCAGAACCTGGACGAGATCGTCGGGCAGGAACACCTGCTGGCGCCCGGCTCCCCGCTGCGACGGCTGGCGCAGGGCAGCGGGGCGATGTCGGTCTTCCTGTGGGGTCCCCCCGGGGTCGGCAAGACGACCATCGCCGCCGTTGTCTCCAAGCAGACCAATCGGCGCTTCGTCGAGCTTTCCGCGGTTACCGCCGGGGTTAAGGAGGTCCGCGTCCAACTCGAAACCGCCAAACGCGAACTGGCCCACGGACGACCCACCGTGCTGTTCGTCGACGAGGTGCACCGCTTCAACAAGGCCCAACAGGACGTGCTGCTGCCTGCGGTGGAGAACCGCCTGGTCACGCTGATCGCAGCGACTACCGAGAACCCCAGCTTCAGCGTGATCGCACCGCTGCTTTCGCGGTCGCTGGTGCTGACCTTGAAACCACTGACCGACGACGATCTAAACCAACTGGTCGACCGGGCCTTGGGCGATGTGCGCGGGCTGGGCGCGTCCTACACGATCGCCGATGACGCCCGCTCGGCGATGCTGGCGATGGCGGGCGGTGATGCACGCCGGGTACTCACCTACCTTGAGGAGGCCGCACGCAGCGCGGACGCAGTCGGCGCCACCGTCATCGATCTGGGCACGCTGGAGAAATCGGTGGACCGCGCTGCGGTGCGCTACGACGCCGACGGCGATCAGCACTACGACATCATCTCGGCCTTCATCAAGTCGGTTCGCGGGTCCGACGTTGACGCCGCGCTGCACTGGCTTGCGCGGATGATCGAGGCGGGGGAGGATCCCCGCTTCATTGCCCGGCGGCTAGTCATCTTGGCCAGCGAGGATGTCGGGATGGCGGCACCCGGCGTCTTGCAGACCTGCGTCGCCGCCGCGCAGGCGGTCCAGCTAATCGGCATGCCGGAGGCACGGCTGAACCTCGCGCAGGCGACCATCGCGGCCGCCATCGCACCCAAGTCGAACGCCGTGATCGCCGCCATCGACGCGGCCATCGCCGACGTACGAGCCGGGCGCATCGGCCACGTGCCCGCTCATCTGCGGGACGCCCACTACTCGTCCGCCGCCTCGTTCGGCCACGGTGTGGGTTACCGGTACGCCCATGATCATCCGCATGGTGTCGCCGCGCAGCAGTACTTGCCTGACGAACTTGTCGGGCGTCACTACTACCAGCCCACCCAGCACGGCAACGAGGTGCAGATCGCCGAGCGACTCGACCTCATCAGACGGCTGCTCGCTGGCCGGGAGAATCACTGACGTGGCTGATCAGGCCCGGCGGCGTCCAAGCGGATCTGGTAACCCCGGGCGGCGAGCTTGTTCGCGGCCCGCTCGGCTTTGATGATCCCGGCGGTGGCCCGAGGGCGCAGTTGCAGGACGCGTTCAGCCGGCAGCCCGGCGCGCAATTGCTTCAGGCGGATCAGTTCGGTGTCGAACTGGGCACCAAGCACGAGTGCCACGTTGATCAGCCAGACCAGCAGCAGCCCTATCATCACACCGGCCAACGCCCCGTAGGTGACGTTGTAGTTGGCGAAGTTGGCCACGTAGAAGCTGAATCCCCGGGCTGCCGCGGCCGCGGTCACGACAGCGACGAGCGAGCCCCAGGTGATCGGACGGAAGTGGGGGAACGCGACGTTGGGGGTGAAGTGGTAGAGCATGGCGATCAGGGCCATCACCATCAGGACAATCAAAGGCCACCTGACGATCCGCCAGAACCGCACCACCCCGGTCGTCAGCCCAAACGTCTCGCCAAGCCAGACTGCCAAGTCCCCGCCAGCGACGACCGCGCCCAGTACCAGCACCACTGCGACGAGGCTGATTGCGGTAATTGTCAGCACGCGCACCTTCAGCAAGATCGGACTGCGACCCTCGCCGATGCCATGGATCTGGTTCATCACCTGTGCGAAGGTCTGCACATAGCCGGCCGCCGCCCACATCGCGGTGATGATGCCAATGACGAGGCCGATACCAGCCCCGGTGGCGGAGAAGAACTCCTCGACC
>JAAYVP010000144.1 GCA_012517115.1 Brooklawnia sp.
CGAATCGGTCAACTCCGAGATCACCGCCCAGGTTGGGCTGCTGGCTACCGCTGATCGGCTGCGGATCGCGCTGTCAGGCGAGCAGAGCGCGATCGTGCTGGTCACCGATCTGGACCAGGGCATTGAGGTGGCGAATGCCTACGGCGCCGAGCACCTAGAGATCCAAACCGCCGACGCCGCGGCGGTCGCCAGACAGATCCGAAACGCCGGTGCCATCTTCATCGGCCCCTACTCGCCAGTCCCGCTCGGCGACTACAGTGCCGGTTCGACTCACGTGCTGCCAACCGGTGGCGCGGCGAGGTATTCGTCCGGCCTGACGGTGCGCAGTTTCCTGCGCTCCATCCATGTCATCGAGTACGACAGGCAGGCGCTGGCCGAGATTGGTGGACGGGTGCAGGCCTTCGCGACCGCCGAGCGACTGCCCGGGCACGCCAATGCCATCGCAGTTAGGTTGGAGGATCAGCAGTGAGCATCGACCCTGGAGCGGAGATTACCCTGGCCGAGTTGCCGCTGCGTCCTGAATTGGTGGGGGAACAGCCCTACGGGGCGCCCCAACTCGATGTCCCGGTGAAGCTGAACGTCAACGAGAATCCCTTCCCGCCCGGCCCTCGGGTGCGTCAGCAGATGGCTTCAGCCATCCTCGAGATGGCGCGCACCGTCAATCGCTACCCCGATCGCGAGGCCTACGAGTTGCGCAAAGACTTGGCGCGTTACCTGGGTTTCGGGCTGGATGCCGACCGGGTCTGGGTCGGCAATGGTTCCAACGAGGTGATGACGCACCTGCTGCAGGCCTTCGGCGGGCCGGGGCGCACGCTGCTGACGTTCACCCCGACGTACTCCATGTATCCGGAGTACGCGCGCAACACTCACACCCGCTACGTGACTGTGCCGCGGCGCCGCGACTTCAGCTTGGACGCCGAACTGGTGCTGGCGGCGGTCGAGGAGCACCACCCAGACATGGTGCTGCTGTGCACGCCCAACAACCCCACGGGCACCCAGACGCCGGTCAGCGTCATCCAAGAGATCTACCAGCGCCTCGACTGCCTGGTGATAGTCGATGAGGCTTATCAGGAGTTCACCGAGGTGCCAGAGGATTCGGCGCTCGCCCTGCTGCCGAACTGCGGACGGCTGATCGTCTCGCGGACGATGAGCAAGGCGTTCGCGCTGGCCGGCGGCCGAGTCGGCTACCTTGCGGCCGCCCCGGCAGTAGTGGACGCCTGCCGGATCGTCCGGCTGCCTTACCACATGTCCGCCCAAACCCAGGCGTTGGCGCGAGTGGCGCTGGCGAACACCCGTGAGATGCTGGGTCAGGTCGAGGTGCTGCGCGAACAATGCCAGCTGATCCAGAAGTGGTTGCGAAACCGCGGTCTGCAGGTGATACCGAGCCAGGCGAACTTCTGCCTCTTCGGCCGATTCACAGATCGGCACGCCGTCTGGTCCGACCTGCTGAAGCGCGGCGTCCTGGTGCGTGAGACCGGTCCGGCAGGATATCTTCGGGTGTCTGCTGGCACCCCTGATGAGATGGCGATCTTCCGGGACAGTCTCACCGAGGTGCTGCCCCACCACGAGATAATCGGCTACCACAAGGAGGGTTAATGGCCGAAGCAGGCCGTCGCGGCGAAGTGCACCGCATCACCGGGGAATCGGATGTGTCTGTCTGGCTCGACCTGGACGGCACAGGCGCGTCCGAGATCAGCACTGGTGTGGGCTTCTACGACCACATGCTGACCGCGTTCAGTAAACACTCCCTGGTCGACCTGCGGATCACCACGACCGGCGATATCCACGTCGACGGGCACCACAGCGTGGAGGACACCGCGATCGCGATCGGCCAGGCGCTGCGGGCGGCGCTGGGTGACAAGCGTGGGATCCGGCGTTTCGGTGACGCGCTGGTGCCGCTGGACGAAGCCCTCGCCCAGTGCGTGGTCGATGTCGCTGGGCGCCCCTACGTGGTGTGCACAGGTGAGCCCGAGGGGCAGGTCTACGCCCGAATCGGTGGCACCGAGCCACTGTATGCCGGCTCGATGACTCAGCATGTGGTCGAGTCACTCGCATCGAACGCCGGGCTTTGCGTCCACCTGAGGCTGCTGGCTGGACGCGAACCGCACCACATCGTCGAGGCCCAGTTCAAGGCGTTTGCTCGTGCCCTGCGGATGGCGGTTGAGCCCGACCCGCGCGTAGACGCGGTGCCGAGCACGAAAGGCACCCTGTGAACCAGCCCGTGGTGGGGGTTCTTGACTACGGGTCGGGGAACCTGCACTCCGCCTGTCGGGCGCTGGAGGCGGCGGGCGCCCGGGTGCTGCTTGGGCAGCGCTGGGCTGATTTCGGCGGCGCGGCCG
>JAAYVP010000145.1 GCA_012517115.1 Brooklawnia sp.
AGGGGTTTCGCTCGGTATTCAGGTGTTTGTGGGTGTAGTGAAGGTTGCGGTTTTGGCGGCGTGGGTGAGGTTGCGTTTCCAGGTGCGCAGTTCGGTGAGGGTGGCCCAGGTCTGGTCGAGGCCGGCGCCGACGGCGTGGTCGATGATGTCCCAGTTGGTGGGCCGGATGAGCCGGTAGACGGCGTCGCCGACCGGGATGGCTTCGAGGTGCCGAACGGCGTGGAGGAGTTGGCCCGCGGGGAGCCCGGTCCAGCGTTCCAGGAGTCGGGTGACGAGCAGGGCGAGGAAGCAGACCGCGAAGTGTGCCTCGATGTGGGCGGGGGTGCGCACGTAGACGGGGCGGGTGTGTAGGTCGGTTTTGCTGACGCGGAAGGTCTGCTCGATCCGCCACAACTGGTGGTATCGGTCCAGGATCGCTTGGTCGGTGAGGGTGGTCTCGCTGGTGCGGACCAGTTGGTAGCCGTCGAACTGGGCTTCGGCCTGTGCGCGGGCGTGGTCCACGCTGAGCTGGGTTTCCCGTCCGGTGAGGAGTTCGCCGGTGGCGGGGTCGATCGTCTCGGCGGTGATGTACTTCTTGATGCCGCGTTTGCTGGAGGCCCGGTAGCGGGTTTCGTCGGCGGCGAGGGCTTCGGCGCGGGCGAGGATCTCCTCGCGGGTGTGCCGGTCGCGGGCGGCGGCGTCGGCCGACCAGCGGGCCACGATCTTCTCGGTCACCTTCAACGGCACGCCCTCGACGCCGTACATGGTGACCGGCACCCCCCGGGACTGGATCATCGACTTCGTCCTTGACTGGTGGTCGCCGGTCCAACCGGTGGGGTCGAGCAGCCATTCGCGGAGGGCCTTGGTGGCGGTGCGGGCGGAGGCGGACACGATCCAGCCGTCCCCGTTCTGCGCGAGGGCACCCAGGTTGGGCGCGGTGTTCATCGCCTTGTCGGCGACCACCACGATCCGTTCGGCGCCGAAGGCGTGCTTGAACTCGCCCAGCACGGCCGGCAGGGTCGAGGTGTCGGGCACGTTCCCGTCGAACAGCCGGTAGGAGATCGGGATCCCGTCGCTGTCGAGGAACAGGCCGAGCTGGATGATCGGGTCGGGCCGGTTCTCCTTGGAGTGGCCGCGTTGCCGCCTCGCCTGCCCGCGAGGGGCGGTCTTGCCCAGCGGGTTCTCATCATCGGAGTCGATGTGGAAGAAGTAGTTCGTCACGTCGTAGTCGACCGTGCCCAGGGACGCCTTCGACCGTCCCAGACCCTGTGAGGCGGCCTGTTGCAGGGTGAGGGCCAGGCCGGCGATGTGGTCCAACGCCTGGTACACCTGCCCCAGGTCCGGCGCCGGTGCGCCGAGCAGGTGGCCGGCGCGTTCGGTGGTGGCCTTCTTCGAGCACGGCCACACCACCCGCGAGCACACCAGCAGGTTCACAATCGCGGCGACGTCGATGTCCCACCCGGCCTTCCGGGCGGCGGCACGCACCGCCCGCCCGATCCCGAGCCGGCCGAGCACCGCCTCGGCCAGCCACCAGCCGGCGTTCAACGCAGCCGCCCCGTCCGAGGGCAGCGTGGTGTCATAGCTGATCGTGCCCCGGCGCGCCTGCCGGGTCGCGGTGAGGTCCTTGGCGCGTTGCCGCAATCCGGCAAGCGCGTCCGGGTCGGCGGCCAACAGCACGTCGAGGCGGCCGTGGCGTTCCACGATCCGCTGCCGACTACGCCCCTGGGCGTCGCGGTAGGCCTCCACGAGATAGACGTACTCCACCCCGTCCCGGGTCTTCGACACGCGCACCAACACGCCCCCACCCTACCAACGTGTAGTACCCTTCATTACGCGACATGCCGCACCGAAAGCATACAAAACCCCCAGCCACACCGTGACTAGGGGTCAATCACACCTGAAACTCAGGCGACAAGCAACACGCCCGCTTGGCTGCCGCGATCCACGCCGATGAGCGGCACGAAGCGGTCCACGTCGCCTGGCAGTGCGCCCAGAAGGTTCGGGCCGCCTACGCCCACCCCGACCCGGCCAAGGGACGCGAGCTCGCCGAACAGGTCGTCTCCAGCTTCCCCACCTGCCCGATCCCCGAGATCGCCCGCCTCGGCCGCACCCTCAAACAGTGGAAGGACGCCTTCCTGGCCTACTTCGACACCGGCCGCGCGTCCAACGGAGGCACCGAATCCATCAACGGCTTGATCGAGCTCCACCGCCGCATCGCCCGAGGCTTCCGCAACCGCGAGAACTACCGGTTA
>JAAYVP010000146.1 GCA_012517115.1 Brooklawnia sp.
GAGGGTTGCCGCGCCGACGACGACGTGGTTGTTGGTCACCACCAGCCCGTCGGAGTCGACGACCAGGCCGGTGCCCCACCAGCCGCCCTCCATAGCGCCCTCAACGGGATCGACCAAGGAGCCGAGGGCCTGGATCTTTACCGTCGCGGTCTCCGCCGTCTCAAGGGTGACCGCCGAGGTCTGGTCGATGGACGCCTCGCTGCTGCCGCTGCCACTGCCACCTCCGCAGGCGGCCAGCCCGACCGTCAACACACCGGCGATCACGCACATTGCGATCCGCCGGAATCTAACTGATTGACGCACGACCCTGCTCGAATTCACAGCGGCCTCCCAAGGCTCGATGGCTTGGCAAGAGGCTAGCGCTGCGCGCTGGCTTGGGGGAGAGCCGTGAGTCGCCAGATTGACCACGCTCAGCAGTTCTTAGACACAATGAACCAGCTTTAATCTCACCGGATGGTGGTGCCGCCGTGGCGGGCGGCTAACCCGCGAGGAGTCAGCCGGAGCGCAAATCACTTCGGACAGGTCAGCGCGGTGATTCAGGCAGTTGAGGTGCGGTGGTTGATCTTCGCGGAATAAGGGTGGGCGCGTAGGTGAGAGTCTTGGCACTTGGGTCGCGGTCGTCCAAGAGCAGCGACAGTGCGCCAGCGGCGATCTGCGCGAATGGGACGCGCACGCTGGTGAGGGGCACCGGCAGCTTGCTGACGATCGGGATGTCGTTGTAACCGACCAGCGACAGGTCATCGGGGATGCTGAGCCCGAGCTTGGTCGCGATCGAGAGGACGCCGATGGCGACGTAATCATTGACGGCGAAGATCGCGGTGGGTCTGTCGGGTCGGGTGAGCAGGCTGAGCCCGGCCTCTTCGCCAGCCTCAATCGAGAACGCGTCCCCCACCACCAGCGAGGTGTCTGGCGTGAGTCCGGCATCGGCGAGCGCCTCAAGGTAGCCCAGGTGACGGCCGACCGCGCTGCTGGCGAAGGCGGGGCCACTAGCCAGGCCGATGCGGGTGTGGCCCAGGTCGATGAGATGGCGGGTGGCCAGCCGCCCGCCCAGCCGATCGTCGCCCACGGCCGCGGGTAGCACACCGTCGGTGCGGAGCGCGAGGACCTCGCGGACGGTCGTGTCGAACTTGCCCACGTCAAGCGGAGCATCGGTGCGTGCGGTGGTTCGGATGATGCCGTCCACTCGGCGGTGCAGCAGCGATTGCACGGCGAGTTCTTCCCGGTCTGGGTGGTCATGAGTGGTGGCGACGACCGCGAACAGGCCGCGGGCGGTCGCGGCAGCGGCGATTTCCTCGTACAGCAGAGCCATCACGATGTCGGTTAGCCGGGGCACCACCACCCCGACGGTACTGGTGCCGCTTCGACGCAGCCCGGCGGCTAGGGGGTCACGCACATAGCCGAGTTCTTTGGCTACTTGGCGGACGCGCTCAGCCGCGGCGGTGCGCGAGCGCGGCAGGCGTTCGTCCAGCACCCTTGAGGCGGTGGACGTACTGACGCCAGCCGCTTTCGCGACGTCCCTCAGGGTCACCACCACCGTCTCCTAACCTGCCGACCGCGGTTGTGGACCGGCTCGTGTTGGGTTGATGGTAGCCGTCCGAGCAGCTGTCTGGGGGCAACCGGGACGGCGTCTGGGCAGGTCGTCGGCTGGGAGCAGGACTGGAGGGGCCCACGGGATGACCGCGGACCCCTCCAGCGGGCAACTCAGGCCATGGCGGGGATTCTGGCCAGCCCGAGGCCGGCCTTGTCGAGCGCAGCGGCGATCTCTTCATGCGCGCCCGCTGCCAGTGGGAGCAACGGCGAGCGAACGGTGGCGTGCTCGAGGACGCCTCGGTGCACCAAGGCCTCCTTCAGGCAGACAGTGCCCTCCATATGGGAACCGCGATGGTACACGTTCTGGGTGACCGGGAACATCTGGTTGTGGACCGCCTTGGCTGCTGTCCAGTCCTGCGCCTTGCCGGCGGCGATCAGCTCGAGCAAGAGCTCGGGGGCGATGTTGCCGTAGCCGACCAGCAGGCCGTCGACGTCCATGATCGTGTGCAGCAGATACTCGTCATGGCAGGAAAGAATTGTGAGGTCGGGGTAGGCGGCCCGCAGAGCCGGTATCTCGGTGTCCCAGCGCTTCATGTTGCGAACCCCGTTCTTGGTCCAGTACACGCCCTCTTGGCCGGCGATCTCGAGCTGAGTCTCCAGGTCGTAGGAGGCCTTGGTGGCATCGGGGTACTGGAACAGGATGCAGTCCAGCCCGGCTTCCTGGTAGATCGCCTTGTAACGGTCTTGCGGAGCCCCTTTCTGGAAGCCGAAACGCAGCCACCCGTGCGATGGGTAGATCAGGCCGGCCTTGGCCCCGGCCGCGACGGCGCGCTTGGCCTCCTCGACCGCGACCTTGGTGCCCTCGCCGGTGATGCCCGCGATGACCGGGACGCGTCCGTTGGTGGCGGCGACGAACTCCTCAATCACCTGCACCTGCTCGTCGGCGGTGCAGAAGGTGCCCTCACCAGCGTGGCCGAGTACGACCAGGCCTTTGACGCCCTCGAAAGAACCCAACCAGGAGCCAAGGCGGTGGATCGCGTCGACGTCGATGTCGCCATCGCGGGTGAAGGGGGTGACGGGAGCGGGAACTAGTCCGCGGAGATCGATGGCCATGAGCTACTCCTCTTCGAGTTGAGGGAACGGGTATCGTTCCCGGGAACGTTTCCAGTCTGTCATGAAATCGAGCACGCTGTCAACC
>JAAYVP010000147.1 GCA_012517115.1 Brooklawnia sp.
GCAGCGTCCAGCGGGACGACGCCCACCGGCTGGAGCAGCGCAACCCGCGGGTCCGCTGCCCGCGCTGCGGTGACGACCTGCCGGTTCGCCCCGAGCGGCTCGTGGCGACGCTCAACCGGCTGGCGGACGCCGGGCTGACCGAGCTGCCGCTGCGGCTGCTCCGCCAAGCGGTCCGGAGGGGGCCAGAGGGCTGAGGCCCGCTGCGGCGGCTGACCGCTGCGCTGTAACGCGGTCCGACGCTGCGCCGGTGAAGCCCCTTGTAGATGAAAGTTGAAAGGTTTCAACCTGGTGCATAAGAATCCCCGTTGGGGCGGGGTTAATTAGCGCCTAAACCGAAGAATAGGCCCCGGCTCACCGGCTGACCGCTGCCCGAGTTAGGCGCTCAGCGTCTTACCTTGTCATCGGGGCATGGCCTCAACGCCTTAACGCTGCCCGGGCTAAGCGCTCAACGCTTGTCCGGTCGTTGAGGGTGCCCTTGTCACGCCTTAACGGCTGCCTTGACCCCGCTACCCCTTGTTGAAACATTCGCGTTTTCACCCTTAAACCGTGGCTGCGGACCGGGCGTTAGCGGCGGACCGGCGGGCCCGGTCACCTTACTAGACGCCCGTGCTGCGGCCTGCACGCCCAGCACGCCGAGGCTGCCCCGCAGCGGCTCAGCCCCTCTGGTGCCCGTGCAGCGCTGATCGGCGCAGCGTCGAACGTGGGGCGTCTGACGAGTACCCACCGCGCAGGCCCCTACTGGGGAATGCCTCTCAGACGCCCGTGAAGGCCCCTAGGACGGGCGCAAGGTCTCAGACGTGTTTCAACCGGTCCGCAGGGCTGCGGGGCGCTGGGAGGCCCGACAGCGCGGCGCTGGCGGGCGCTCCAGCCGGAACGGTGTAGAGGTCGAGGGATCCAGAGGGGGTTGGGGTTGACGTGGTTCGAGCGCGGCCCTTGCCACGTGCCACGACCACCCCCGGGGGGCGGGGGCCCCTAGGTTCGTTGTCCGCCACCGCCCGCAGTCCCCGGCGTCTGAGCGCGTACCAGTTCGGCCGATCCGGCGTTACCGAACGCGCGGCCTATTGGTCCGGGGCAGCGGGGGCGGCGTGAACATCGCCCGGAGGCAGCCAGGGGGCGCTCCCAGGTTCGAACCTAGAACATGGGAACTGGAACCTGGGATTCTATATATCCCAGGTTTCCCAGGTTCCGAACATGGGAATTTCCCACCTTTGTCCCATGTTTCCCAGGTTCGGCTGTCTGCCCTCTGGTTCCCGCCCGGAGAGTGCACAGCGGCCCGCCGATCAGGCCTACCGGAGTGCCCGCCTTGAGCACAACAGAGGCTGGACCAGCGGGCCGCTGGGCGTCTTCGGACGCAGCGGGGTTACTGCCGCTGCGGTGCGAGCCGGTAGACCTGACCGCCGCCCCGCCCCTGCCGTGGGCTCTGCACGATCAGACCGTCGGCGAGCAGCTCGCCCCGGGCTGTGGCGCCCATACCGCCCGGGCACTGCGCCGCGCGCTTCAACTCCGCGCCGGACAGCCCTTCAGGGTTCTTCTCCAGCGCGTGCAGGATGGCGTCCTTGTATCGCCCCACCTTCGCAACCGCCGCTGCTTGGGCGCGGCCGCCAAGGCCGGTCAGCGTCAGCCGCCTGCTCTCCTCGTCGAACTCCAACATGTCCTCAGCGATGTCCACGTCACGACCGAGCGCGCTGAAATAGCGTGGGCTGCCCTCCTCTGGCCCCCTGACGAGCCGCCAAAGCGTGTCCGGCGCGTCCTCTAAAGCGGTTGAGCCGCGTGAGCGCTCGCCCACCCAGCCCGCGTGATTCGACACGAACAGGTCCAGCGCGCCAACCTCCGCCCGTGCGAACACGTCGAGGTCCGCCATGAACCGGCCGACCTGCCCGGCGCTGTTCTGGTCGTCCCCGTTGAACGCCCGCCCGAACGGATCGACGATCAGGCTCTCGGTTTCCCGCGCCCGGAGCAGCGCTGCTAATTCCCCACGTGTCTCGGGATCGCCCAGCGGATTAGCCCGGCCCCGAAGGTTCACTAGCATGAGCCGTTGGTGGTCAACGCCGATCTCGTCGAGCCAGCGCGCCAACTGGGCGCCACTGACCTCTAGGTTCAGCATCGCCACGTTACCGTCCAGCGGTTTGACCGGGAACCGGCCGAGAAAGTCCTCCCCGGTTATTAGGCAGCGGCTCAGGTTGCCGAGCAGGGTCGTCTTACCGACTTTCCGTTGCGCGGTGACCAGGTGGGTGCCCTCCCACGGGGCGAGCCCCACGATCCGCGCTGCCGGTGGTTGTGGGCGGGCGAGCACTTCGCCGAGGCTGCCCACGTCGAGCGGTTCGCGGGGTGGCCGGTTACGCTCAGCGATTAGCAGCCGGGCTTGTTGTTCCACCTCTAAACGGTAAGCGCGGCGTTTGACGTCGGCCTGGAACGCATCGCTGTCCTCCCTGGCTCCCTCGTCCGTCGGCTCGCTGACCGGGTCGCCCTGGTAGTCGTCCCGGTCGGGCGCGTTCGCGTCCGTGGCGGGGGTCGAGTGGCGTTGCTCCGAACCGGCTGTCCAGCCCGACCGGATCGTATCGCTCGCCTCGCCTCTCGGCAGGCTGGTGACCGCGAGCAGCGCTTCCTCAACCTCGTCGTAGCTCAACATCGTTAGCTGGCCGAGCGCGTACGCGGCGTCGTTGAGCGTGTTGTTCCGCTTCCTACTCCCGGGCAGGGCGGCCTTAACCTTGGAGGTCTCGGTCCGGAGCACGCGCTCGGTGTAAGCCTCCGCACGGCGGGAACCAGCAGGGGGTGGTGTAGTGGGTTCCTCACTGGGCGGTTCATCGCCGGTCGGCTGGTCCGTTGGGCGCTTGGCCCGCCGAGCCGCTTTAGCCAACTCCCGCCAGATCGTCTGCCCGTGAATCGAGGGCGGCGGTTCGCGGTGCAGGATCTCGTAGCCGCCGCCCTGATATTTAGGCCGCCTGGTTCCCGGCACGTAAATGAACTGCCCGCCGCCGAACAGTTCGGTGCACTCCAGCCCGAGCGTCTCCCACACGGCGTGGGAGCCGGAATACTTAACCGGCCGGTCCGGGCCACTGATGTAGAGGTGGCGCCCGCCGCGCGGTGAGCGGATCACGGCCCACGGGTCGTCGAGCGACCGAGCCCAGTCCCCCGCGGCCTGGATGATCGCTTCGTCTGAGGAGTCGACGTCGACCACGCCCAGCCGCGGCCCGGTGCGAGCGCACAACGCCCAGCCGGGCTGCCACGCCTGCAACCGGCGGGGGTTGTCCGCCGCGATGAACTCGTTCCAGCCACTGGGGTGTTTGAACTCGCGGTCCGCGCCCGGTGGATTGGGTGGGGCGGCCCACAGCGGGACGCCCAGCTGATGCAGCGTGGCCAGCAGCTCCCGCTCGTCGGGGGCCAGAGGGTCGAGGTTGGGTAGGCGAAGTTCACTCATCGTGGCCTCCGAACTCCCTACGCGCGCAGTCGGTGCACACGGCGCCGGTCAGAACGACGTTCGGGCGGGGCCGCCGCGCGAACACCCACAACGGCTGACCTTTGGGCACGTAGACAAAGCAGCAGTCGCACAGCCGCACCGCCCGGGAGCCCCGTGGACGGGGACGCCCGTGGAACTCGGCCATGACGCCGACCCCCAGCTTGAGCAGCCCGCGCTGTTCGATCACGGCGACGCGCGCCTCCATCGCGTCCCGCAGCCATGGTGAGGTCCGGTCGGATAGAATCTGCTTGTCAGCTGTGAGTGCCGCCCAGCGTGGAACTGGGCGGCGCTTCGCGCTCATGCGCCCCGTCCGTTCGGGATCGGGTCGAGCACAGCGTCGAGGTCGTTCAGATCGACCCGGACGAGCCGGTCACCGCCCCGCACACGGTAAGCGCGCAGCTCGCCGCTGGAGATTAGACGGCGCACCGTGCGAGTGGAGATGCCGAGATACTCAGCGGCGGCTTCCGGACTGATGTAGCGGCGCTTAACTGTTGGCGCCGGTGTAGGTGATCCCACCTGGTTCCCTCCATCGAGGCAGGCCAAAATAGGCCCGTACTCGACGGAGTACGTGGTCACGTGGAGCGGGCGCCCCACGGTCGCGGTTCAGTGCCGCGCGTGTTCGGGACTCACTGTAGCACGGGTGGCCACAAAGAACCAAGGGGGCCGGGGGGGAGCGGGTGGGGCCGCGCGGGTTTAAGCCCGAACCAGCCTCAACGGGCACGTGATTGGGCACGCGATTGGGCACGGGAATCCGGGACGATTGGGCACGTATTGGGCACGGCGCCTGTTCCGCTGCCCCTGGAACAGCCTATATCCCCTAGTCGGGTGGGGAATGCACTAGGTGGGCGATACTGGGTTTGAACCAGTGACCTCTTCCGTGTCAAGGAAGCGCGCTACCACTGCGCCAACCGCCCATTGTGTAGTTGTCTGGAGAGCAACCGAGGTGGGTACCGGATTTGAACCGGTGTAGACGGATTTGCAGTCCGTTGCCTCGCCTCTCGGCCAACCCACCACGCGGGAGTCTTCACGTGAGAGCCAGAGCCGGTACGCGAGACCCTCTCCGAGCGGACGACGGGATTCGAACCCGCGACCCTCACCTTGGCAAGGTGATGCTCTACCAACTGAGCCACGTCCGCACGCCCTCCCGGATGCCCCGTTCAGGTGCATGGATCACCATAGCCGACCGATCGCGCGGGCACAAAATCAGTTTGGGGAGCTTCGAGATTGGCGCCCAGCCATCCCTTGGGCTAACGTTGTCCCTCGCAGGGCGATTGGCGCAGCGGTAGCGCGCTTCGTTCACACCGAAGAGGTCACTGGTTCGATCCCAGTATCGCCCACCCTGAAATCGCTCGTGCAAGCCGTCGGGTCAGTCCGTGACGCCGCTAGAGGGGTCCGGGCACGGCCCGGGCAAGTGCCGTCCGGAACTTCTGCCTCCGTGGCTGCGTTTCATCCTGGGTGATCGGCGGGTACCGGGCGGGGCAACTGATCGTTTGCGGCACAAAGTGATGTCGATTCCGGGACGATGTGGGGATGACACTGCTATACCTTGTGCGGCACGGCCAGACCGAGTGGAGCAAATCTGGCCAGCACACTTCGATCACTGACCTCGACCTGACTGACGTCGGCGTCGCACAAGCTCAGTCCCTCCGCAGCCGCCTTGATCCGGCTGAGTTCGGACTAGTGCTGTCAAGTCCCCGGCTGCGGGCGCGGCGCACCGCCGAATTGGCTGGATTTACCGATTACGAGGTCGAAGACGATCTCGCAGAGTGGTACTACGGCGATTTCGAGGGCATGACGAGCGCGCAGATCCGTGATAAGCACCACGGTTGGCGCATCTGGTTCAACGGCTGTCCGTCGGGGGAATCGGCCGATGAGGTTCGGGCACGTCTCACCCGTGTGGTGGCAAGGGTCCGTGCCTCCGGAGTGGACAAGGCGATTTGTTTCGCCCACGGGCACTCGTTGCGCGTCCTCGCCCTTTGCTGGCTCGACTTCCCGCTCATCTTCGGGCAGAGCTTCCCACTGAATGTGTCGAGTCTTTCCATCTTGGGACGCGAGAAGGAGTCGCCAGCGATGCTGCGCTGGAACAGCTAAGCCCGCTGCATTGACCTCCTGGGTCTCTACTGGGGTGGATTGATCGATTCTGTGCTAGGCAACTGGAGCGCGCCAGGCCAGCAGCCATCGGTCGAATTCCGCACACCAGTTCGCCGTTTCTGGGTGCTCCGGGGTTGTTCGTCCAACCAGTGCACGATTCTCGACTGGCGCCGCCGAGGGTCAGCGATTGACTGGAATCCCTCGGCTCGCCAGGTGGTCCTTCACTTGCGCGATGCTCAGCGTCCGGAAGTGGAAGACCGACGCCGCGAGCACGCTTGCCACTCCAGCTTGCTCGACCACATCGGAGAAGTGCTCCAGCGTCCCTGCGCCACCCGACGCGATGACCGGGATCGGTACGGCGTCGGCGATCGCTTTGGTGAACGCGATGTCGTAGCCAGCCAGCGTGCCGTCGCCGTCCATGCTCGTCGGCAGCAGCGAACCCGCACCAAGCCGGGCACATCGGCTGGCCCACTCGACGCAGTCAAGTCCGGTGCCCTTCTTGCCGCCGCTGACGACCACTTCGAAACCCGAGGCCATCGCGGCGTTACGGCGTCCATCGATGGCCACCACGATGCGATCGGCCCCAAACGCCTCCGCCGCTTCGCTGACCAGGTCGGGGGACTTCACAGCAGCACTGTTCATCGACACCTTCGTCACGCCCACCGCGAACAAATCACGGATATCGTCCAGCGATGAGATGCCGCCGCCCACTGTCAACGGGATGCTGATCACCTCAGCCACGCTCTTCGCCCACTCGATCCGGTTGGCGCGGCCTTCCAAGGTCGCGGCGATGTCGAGCATCGCGAGTTCGTCCGCGCCCTGGGCGTCGTAGAAGCGGGCGTTCTCGACGGGATCCCCGGCGTCCCGCAGGCCGACGAAGTTGACCCCCTTTACGACTCGTCCGTCTTTCATGTCCAGACAGGGGATGACCGAGATCGGTTTCATGTGTGATTCCCTTCGAGTGTTGTCGCCGACCAGTCTGCCGAAGACGCACGAGGCATGGACGCGTGGGCTCGCCGCCGGGACGGTTTTGGTCAGGATGAGGGTCGATAGGCTTGGCGGGTGAGGACTCCTGCCAGCGCGATGATCTCGGGCACGCACACCACGCGTCGCGTCCGCGTTTCCGCGGTGGTGCTCCAGGCGCTGCGTCATCGCGACAGCTGCCGGGCTGTGTGCGGCTACCTCGGCACCGTCTTGAAGGACTTCTTCTGGCTGCAGTTCGCGGTCAAGTGGCGGCTCAAGAAAGTGCCCGTCGTCAACGTCGACCACCCGCTTGATGACGAAGTGCCCTTTGCGCCCGACAAGATCGGCGTCTACCTCGACTTCGTTGCTTACTGGATCCGCCCGCTCGGCTACATCGGACGTCGTTTCGGGGACGCTGCGCAGCGTCGGTACGCCATCGAGTTCCTCGGCCTGATCGATCGGTGCTATCGCGAGGCCGCCCACGTCTACCGCTTCCGGATGTCCACTACCCGGCGTCCCCGCTACCACAGGGGACGATTCCTGGTGATCCAACTGCTCGATCCGCACTACCTGTGCGTCCCCAGTCTGCACGTGATGATCGTGGTGCTCGCCTACACCTTCTATCGACGCGCGTTCACCGAACTCGGCGTCACCGGTGCCGAAGCAGCCGACCTAGACCGCGAACTGTTCGAGGGCGCGGTCCAGATCACCGAGACCGTCCTGTACATCAAGCAGCACAGCGTCAACTGCATACCAGCGGCCCTTTACGCGATGTCTCGAATCACTGCGGACCAGGTCACAGCGTCCGAGGTGGATGTTTTCATCGACCGACTGTTCGTGGACGCTCCGCTGCTTGCCGAAGGCACCGGCGATCGCATCCGGGCAGCTATCCGGGAGGCGTTCGGACGCCTCACCGCCGAAGGCCGTGCGGATGCCGATTGGCCGCCCGCGGTGCAACGGTTCCTACTGACCCACCAAGAGGCGGACGCCTGACGCCAGCCGCCGGCGCCTCACCGCCATCGAGCGCTTTTCAGTGGATCTCGTGTGGGTGATTCTGGACGTCCCGACCGTCAACTTAAGCTAGCTTAACTCTCGTGTTGGATCGTGGGCGCCGCCGTTCGCCGCTGGCCAGTCTGCTGGGGCCCGCATTCGTCGCCGCGGTCGCCTACGTCGACCCAGGCAACGTGGCGGCCAACCTGACCGCGGGCGCCGAGTACGGCTACCTGCTGGTCTGGGTGCTGATTCTGGCCAACCTGATGGCCGTTCTGGTGCAGTACCTGTCAGCCAAACTCGGCCTGGTCGCTGGTCGCAGCCTGCCCGCGTTGATCGGAGAACGGCTGCCCCGGCCGACTCGGCTGGCGTTCTGGGCCCAGGCCGAGGTCGTGGTAGCTGCGACCGATCTCGCCGAGGTGATCGGTGGCGCGATCGCGCTGTGGATCTTATTCGGCGTGCCGTTGTTCGCTGGCGGCCTGATCGTCGGCAGCGTATCGATGATGCTGCTCGCTACGCATGATCTGCGGGGGCAGCGGGCCTTCGAACGAACCATCATGGCCTTCCTCTTGGTCATTGTCGTCGGCTTCGTGACCGGTCTGTTCTTTGCCGGAGTCTCTTGGAGGCAGGTGCTCGGTGGAATGGCACCCCGGTTCGCAGACACCCAGTCGGTGCTGCTGGCGGCCAGCATGCTTGGTGCCACAGTCATGCCGCACGCGATCTACGCCCACTCCTCGCTCAGCCTGCATCGTTTCGGCAAGCCCAGTTCCGCTGAACTGCCCCGCCTGTTGCACGCCACCCGCATCGACGTGATCTGCTCGTTGTTCGTCGCCGGCTCGGTCAACATCTCGATGCTGTTGCTGGCGGCAGCCAGGCTGCCCGGCCACGAGGGTACCGACACCATTATTGGCGCCCACGCCGCGATCACCGACGCCCTCGGGCCGGTCATCGGGGTGCTCTTCGGCGTGGGCTTGCTGGCGTCCGGGTTGGCGTCCACCTCGGTGGGCTGCTACGCCGGTGCCGAGATCATGGCGGGCGTGTTGCGTGTGCGTATCCCGTTGCTGGTGCGCCGTGCTATCACCTTGGTACCGGCCCTGATCGTGCTGGCCGCCGGCATTGAGCCCACCTGGGCGCTGGTGCTCAGCCAGGTGATACTCAGTATGGGTATCCCGTTCGCACTGGTCCCACTGGTCTGGTTCACCAGTCGCGGCCACGTTATGGGCGAGCACCGCAATGCGACTCCCATCGCGATCATCGCGTGGCTGATGGTGGTCCTGATCGTGGCGCTCAACGCAGCCCTGGTCGTTTTGTTGTTGGCCGAGATCCGCTGAGCAAGAGGAGATTGATGACAGCGCTGCGCAACGTAACCGAACAGGTCAGCCCGGTCACCCAGGACTACCTGAAGGCCATCTGGCAGTCCACCGAATGGGGCGGTCATCCAGCCACTACGTCTGTACTCGCTGCCAGGTTCGGAACCAGCCAGGCCAACGTATCGGACGTACTGTCACGGCTTGCCCGGGCACAACTGATCGTCCGCGAACCGTACCGGCCCTGCGTTCTGACCCCGCACGGCGCTGCGCTGGCGTTGAGCATGGTGCGCCGGCACCGGCTGATCGAAACCCATCTGGTCAGGTCGCTGGGCTATGCCTGCACGGAGGTGCATGAGGACGCCGAACGCCTCGAACACGCCGCCTCCGACGTCTTCATCGACCGATTAGCAGCCCATCTAGGCCATCCTCGTTTCGACCCGCACGGCGATCCGATCCCGACTGCCGACGGACAGGTCAGTTATCCCGCCGACGCCCGCCCCGCCACCGAGGTCGCGCCCGGGCGATACCAGGTGGTGCGCATCTCGGACGCCGACCCGGCGGTCTTGCAGGCGCTGCACGATCACGGGCTTCACCCTGGTGCCGGACTGCGGATCCTTGATCGCCCCGACGGCCGGTTCATCGAACCCATCGGCCGGTTCGGTGACTGCGCATCGGGAGCGGGGGGTGCCCTGGGCGTCCTTGCCGTGGGCGAAGCGCTCTGGGTAGCGGACGAGCAGGCCCTTTCATGATGGTCCTGACGCGGGTTCGAGCGAAGGACGGAATCACGTGAACACCCAGACGTGCCCATGTGGCGCAGCAGCGTACGCCCAGTGCTGCGAGCCCTTCCACAACGGGCGCGCGTGGCCACCGACGGCGGAGGCGCTGATGAGGTCGCGGTACTCGGCATTCGCGCTGGGTCTGGCTGACTACCTGTGGCGAACCTGGCATCCGCGCACCAGACCCTCGCACGTCCACCTGGACGACACGGTCTGGACCGGGCTCGAGATCGTCGAGGTGGTCGATGGTACCGAAGCTGACCAGGACGGCGTCGTCGAATTCATCGCCAGCTTCCGACAGGGACGCCGCGCCAGCCGCGTCCGTGAGAGGTCCCGGTTCGAACGGCGAGCGGGGTGCTGGATGTATGTGGACGCCGAGTGAGTCGCCCCTAGGGCCACCCGTGGCCCCGGTCAGCCGTGGCGGGCTCGTGAGAAGCCGGTGTCTGGCGTCGGACAAGGGCGGACCTGCGGGACTAAGTTGACGCAATGACGGCCAAGTCCACGGGCCCGGATCCGAGTTGGCAGGCGCTGCTGGAATACATCGCTGCGCACTGGGCCGTCTACCTGACCCAGTTGGTCTGCTTCGTCGGGCTCGCGATCCCGGCGATGGTGGTCCTCGCGGCCGTCGCGGTGTCGCTGACGGTGCGCCGCGGAGGATTCGGCACCGCCCTCGCCTTCGGATCACCACCGACGCATTCGGCCTAGTGACGGAAACACTGCGGCCCAGCATGGGTATGGGCTACCTGATCTACGGACTCTTACTGCCGGTGTGGTTCGGCTGGGTTGGTTGGCGTCTTCTGCGGAACCGTCCAGGTCAAGTCCGAGCGTCATCGGGGTAGCCTCGGCATGCGCGCGCCGCGAGCGTCGCCCACCACATCTCAGCGCTGCAGTAGGCCTGCCATTCGATCGGCGATCATCGTCATGGCACGTTCTGGCACCAACCGGGTGAACCAGTCCATGACGCGCGCGTCGCTGCCCACCACTACCCGATAAGCGCCCTTCTGCATTCCGTTGACGATGATCTCGGCGGCTGCGCTTGGTGCCAAGATCTTCTGATTCGCAGCGTTCTCGTTAGCGCCAGCAACGGCTGGGGCGCGTACCCCACTGTTTTGGGTGATGCTGGTCGCGACAGCGCCCGGGAAGACAACCGTCACCCGCACCGGGGAGTTGCGTAGTTCGGCGTGCAGACCTTCGGTCAGCAGTTTCACCGCCGCCTTGGACGCCCCATAGACAGTCTGGCCAGGCACTGGGATGAACGCGCCCATACTCGAGACGTTGACGAGCGAAGACTCCGGCATCGCCATCAGGTACGGCAGGAACGCCTTCACCATGTTGACCACGCCCCAGAAGTTGACCGAGAGCACCCGCTCGATCTCAGCAGTCTCAAGGTCGGAGAAGTGGACGAAGCGCTGGATGATGCCAGCCACATTCAACAACCCATCGATTTGACCGTGCGCGTCCAGCACCGCTTGTGGCAGCTTCTCGACAGCTGCCAAGTCGGTGACGTTGACCACATGGGTGGACAACCGGCTGGCCGCCGGCCCGGCCAGTGCTTGTGTCTCAGCGAGTCGCTCGGGACTGAGGTCAACAGCGGCGACCCGGGCGCCGCGCTTCAGCAGGAGCAGCACGACCTCGCGTCCGATCCCGTTGCCGCCTCCGGTCACGACGAATACCTTGCCTGCCACGTCCATGATGGGCTCCTTTCGCGGCTGTGGGTGGGCCGTGCCCACCGAGCGCCTGCTCCAGCCGGACACCGCTGTCCGGCATCTCCAGGATGCCTTCCCGCGACGGTTGTCGCTGCCACAGCTGCCAATCAACTACGCATTTCGTACTCGGACGCCCTCGTCCGACGCGGACGTCCGGAGCGGCATGAGCAAGAAGAAGACCGGCCCCATAGGGTTGAAGAGCGAAGCGTCCGAGGCTGAGTTGGAGAAGCTGCACGCGGAGTTGGTTGCGATGCAGGAGTGAGCGAAGAAGTCCGGAGCTCGGATCGTCATCGTCCTCGAAGGATGCGACACCGCGGCAGGGGCGGGGTGATCAAGCGACTCGCGAACGGGTCAGCCACCGGGTCTTCCGTGAGGTGGCGATCTTCGACCGCAGTTGGTACAACCGGGTCGGCGTGGAACGGGTGATGGGCTGGGCGTCGCCCGAACAAGTGCAGCAGTTCTTCGACTTGGCGCCGCTGATGGAAAAGGTGATGGTGGACGGCGGCATCATCTTGCTGAAGTACTGAGATGCTCGCCGTGACGAGCACCGAGTGGGCGCCGTGGTACATCGTCGACAACGAGAGCAAGAAGCGTGGTCGGCTTAACGTGATCAGTCACATCCTCAGCCAGGTTCCCTATGACCCCTTGCCGGAGCGCAGTGTCAAGTTGCCGGCCCGGCAGATCGAGCAACCGCGCGGTTGGTGGGATGCGGGAAGGCTCAGCCGAGCGTCCCGATCTGAAATCTGGCCAATTGGGTGTTGGGTTCGGTCTGGTCGTCGTGCTGGGCTCGGAATGCTGACGTCGCGTCCGTCCCGCAAAGCGCCTCGATGCGTCCACGGCCGCCGGGGTGCTGGTCGATCCACTCGGTGAGGTCGTAGACGTTGCCGTCCAC
>JAAYVP010000148.1 GCA_012517115.1 Brooklawnia sp.
CTTGTCAGGGGCGGAGTTGGCGGAACGTGCGCGCACCACCGCGGCAATCAGTTGGGCGGCGCCCTCGACATCCAGACGACAGGTATTGACCACCAGGTCGTAGTAATCCAGGTCGCGCGGGTCGTAGCCGTAGCTGAAGACCGACATCGACACTCGCAACTCGTCGGCGAATCTCAACTGCACAGCAACCATTTCAGAAGTCGAATCCAGGGCCTCCGCGGCACGATTCACCCTAGCGTGCTCAGGGCCGTCCAACCGCACGTGCAATGCGCTTGGCCAGTCGCGCAGAATGTAGGCGCCATTGCGTCCCAATAGCACCCCACCCTCACGGGCCCACCGTTGAACGGCCCGGTCGTTGGCGGCGATGCGGTCATGCAGACTCGCCAGATCGGTCTGTGACAACACGTTCTGCACGACCGAATCCGAACCGAAACTCTGCAGCAGCCGAATGAACTGATCGTCCTCAGAGTCGTCTCCGTCGAAAGCCCGAGCGATGTCAGCCGAACTGACTGCCTGGCCATGCAGCGGCAGACCAAGGATTTCTGCGAGCCGCTGACCAATTTCGTCCATCTGCGAGCCAGCACTCTCCCACAATGTGATCACCGGGCGGGCACTCGCTGCGCCGTCAGTTTCAACCATGACACCTCCTCGTTCTAAGTCGATTATCGCGTCTTGAGGTGGGCTCTGCTCAGGTCAGTGGTCGACCGTCGCGCGGCAAGGTCGAGCCAAACGGGTTCTGAACCAGAAAGCGCACGTGGCCGTACCGCGCGTGCCTCAGACACCCACGCGGAACATCGACTCGTAGAACAGAGCCCGCCCGAGCACCTCGGCGACGAAGACGAGCACAAAGGACGTGGTCAACACGACGACCAACCGCCCCAGGTTCTCGCGCGGTTTCGCAGCGATGAAGTAGGTGAACACCGCCAACAGACCGGCCCCCAGCGCGAGGAGTCCCAACCGGGCAACGAAGAGCCCACCGGCATAGACCTCGACCGACTGCAATGCCACGCCGCCGACGGCGGTCAACCCGCCCAGGTACAGCGGGATCGCCACCAGAAGCACTGCGGCAGCTACGAACGCCGTAATCACGATGCCGCGCACCGACACAGCAAGCAGCGCCTCCACCTCATCACGCACCGCCGGGTCGGCATGCGTAGTAAACCGCTCGCGGAGCGAAACCTTCCGACCGGAGTCGGCATCAGGTGCGGAAAGACCACGAGCGACTTGCCGGGCGTGCACCAGGGTGGTAACCACGAGGGCCGTGCCGATCGCGAGGGAACCGAGAATGATTGCGGTCGCGAAGAACTGCAGTGGCACGAACCAAGAGTGCCAAGCCGGGACGGTGACCAGCGAGTAGTACACCATCGACATGGAGTAGACGAGTCCGAGACCGACCAGCGCCGTCAAGACCGCGAGTCCCTGCCGCAGCCGGGGGTGTCCCCACTTGAGCAACTGCACCACCGCGAACAGGAAACCCAACGCGGCAAAGCCTGTGCCGAACAGGATTTCCCTGGATAGCCAGGACGAGCCCACGTGCCGAATGACATTGAAGGTATGGGTGACATCGTGCATGTGGAACATCGACACTGCCAACCCGAAGATCATGGCCGGCCCGATGGCCAGCAACGCAGGGTCGGCGACTTGGTCAATGGCTTTCGCCGAGAAGCGCAACGACCCTGCCGTCTGGACGACGCCCAGCACCAGGAAGGCACCCACGCACATCTGGGCGATCACCGTGAACAAGATCATGGGGAGTTCGGCGACATTCATGGTCAGATCTCCTGGCGGTTAGCGATGAACCCGGTGCCATGGCCGAAGGGTTGGGCGTCCCGGTGGGGTTTGATGACTAGGTTCGGCCGCGTTATCGAGGGGTCTGGTAGCGGCTCGAAGGCATTCTGGTCACCGTACTTTGCCCGCAACTCCTCGATCGGCCCCCAGTCCAAGGCGCGTGCCGGGCAGGCGTCCACGCAGGCGGGGTCCTGGCCGGTCTGACGGTAGTCGTAGCACAGGTCGCACTTGGACATGTGGCCTGTCTGTGCGTTGAACTGCGGGGCGCTGTAAGGACATGCCCACTCGCAGTAACGGCAACCGACACACTTGCTCTGGTCGACGTAGACGGTGCCGTCCTCACGCTTTGTCATGGCCGTCGTCGGGCAGACCGTGACGCAGATCGGATCCTCGCAGTGGTTGCAGGCCATCGACGTGTAATAACTGAACACGTTGGGACGAGCCGTTTCGCCATCCACCTGCCAAGAGCCGCCGGTGTACTCGACAACCCGTCGCCAGTTCACACCAATCGGATTGTCGTGCTTATCCTTGCAAGCGATCTGGCAGGCCTTGCAGCCGTTGCACAGGGTTTGGTCGAAGTAGAAGCCGTACATGGCAGTCACACCTTCTTGATCTGGACGAGGTTCGTGTGCTGGCAGTTGCCCTTGGAGACGGGGGCGGGGTGGAGCCGCGACAAGACATTGACCGAACCGCCATGGTCAACGCCGGCGGCGTCGACCTTCATCCAGGCCCCCTGCGGCAGGCTAGCCACGCCTGGCATGATCCGGGGCGTCACTTTTGCCTTGATCTGGACGCGTCCCCGATCGTTGAACAACTCGACGGTGTCGCCGTCGGCGATGCCGCGATCTGCTGCGTCCAAGTGATTCAGCCAGACCATCTGTGGGTGCGCCTCCTGCAGGTTGGTGAGGTTCCCATACGTCGAGTGGGTGCGCGCCTTGTAGTGGTGCCCGATCAGTTGGATCGGGTACTTGGCGTTGGGCTCGCGGGCCTCCTCAGCACCCTCCCACGTGGCGACGTATTCGGGCAGTGGGGTCACGCGGTCACCCTTGTCACCACCGGGGAACTCCCACTTCTGTGACATCTCGTAGAGCTCCGCCGAGAAGATCTCGATCTTGCCCGAGGGTGTGGCCAGCGGGTTCGCGGCCGGATCGTCGCGGAAGCTCTTGAGAGCGACGGTGGTGCCCTCGGGGTTGACGTAACGATAGACGCCGACCGACTTCATCTCGTCGAACGACGGCATCCCGGGCACCGCCTTGCGGTTGAACTCCTCGTGCAGGTATCGGGCCCACCCCTCAAGGTCGCGGCCTTCGGTGAACTCCTGCTGCACCCCGAAGCGCTTGGAGATCTCAGTGACCATCTCGTAGGCAGGACGCGAGTCGTAGAGGGGCTCAATGGCCTTCTCACACATGATCAGGTAGGCCATGTCGCCGGTGTATTCGCTCGGCGCGAGGTCCCAGCGTTCGGCGGTGGTGGTGTCGGGCAGCACCAAGTCGGCCAATTCCGCCGAGCCGGTGAACTGATTGTCGACCACGCAGATGAACTCGCACTTGGACTGATCACGCAAGATCTCGCGGGTCTTCAAGTTCTCGGCGTGCTGGCTCGCGAGCATATTGCCGCCATACTCCAGCATGAACTTGATGCCGACATTCAGCCTGTCGGCACCGCGAATGCCGTCCTTGGTGGCGGTCAACTCGGGGCCGCGATCAATGGCATCGGTCCAACCGAAGTTCGAGATGGTCACCGGCACTTTGTTCTCACCGTCGGGGAACCACTGCGTCAGTGGCCAGTGGTAACCCTCCCGTCCGCCAGTGCCGCCACCCGGGATACCGACCTGGCCAAGCACGTTCGAAAGCAGGTAGATCGCCCGGGCCTGGTTCTCGCCGTTTGCATGGCGTTGTGGCCCCCAGCCCTGGGCGATGTTGACTGGCTTGGTGGCGGCCAGTTCGAAGGCGAAGTTCTTGATCACCTGGGTGGGGACGCCTGTGATCCGAGAGGCCCATTCGGGGGTCTTCTCGATGCCGTCCGGGCCTTTGCCCTCTATGTAGCTGCGGTAGGACGCGTTCGCGGGCACCCCCGGCGGCATGTGCTCCTCGTCGAAACCGATGCAGTACTTGTCCAGGAACTCCTGGTCGTGCAGATTGTTGCTGACCAGATGATGCACGAGCCCGGCCACCAGCGCCGCGTCGGTTCCCGGACGGGGCGCAATCCACTCGTCGGCAAGCAGCGAGACCGAGTCGGAGTGTCGCGGATCGACCACCACGATCTTGAGACCATCGGTCTTGGCGGCCTCGAGCGAGGTGAACACCAGGCCACCCCCCGACATCCGGGTTTCCTGCGGGTTGTTGCCCCACAACACGAGCATCCGGCCGTGCTTGATGGAGTCTTCGAACGAGTTGGAGATCTGCTCGTCCGGATTGCCGTAGTGGAACCGGGTGATCGTGCCGATCTGTGAGTACGAGTAGTTGCTGTAGTAGCCCAGGTAGCCACCCAGCAGGTTGAACAACCGACCCCAGCCCCCTGAGGTGCCCAGGTGGGCGTTCCAAACCCCGGAGCCGTAGACCTTGAAGATCGCCTCGTTGCCGTAGGTGTCGATGGTGTACTTCAGTTTCTCGGCGAACAGATCGAAGGCCTCGTCCCAACTGATCTCGTCCCACTGGCCGTCGCCGCGCTCGGTGCCCTCACGCCGCTTCAGTGGGGCCTTGATGCGGTCGGGGCTGTAGATGCGCTGGCGCATGTTGCGGCCGCGCACACAGGCCCGGATCTGACGGTTGAACAACGTGTCGTCGCCAGTGTTGTCGGGCAGCACCCGCGCGACCGTGCCGTCCTTGATTTGCAGGCGGATGGGGCATCGTGACCCGCAGTTCACCACGCAGGCGCTCCAGACCGTCCTGTCGGCATCTGCCATGCCGTCGCCGGCAGCCGCGACCTTCTGTGAGCCCACACCGGGTATCCCGGTGAAACTCAGCGCAGCACCGACCAAGGCTCCACTGCCAGCTACTGCGGATGACCACTTCAGGAAGGACCGACGCCGCAAGTCCTGCTCCAGGAAACCGACTCCCATGTCGAGCTCCGTTCATTGCATTGGATTCTGTGCACCCTACCGGATCCTCAGGTGTCGAGCTATGCAGGGGTGGCTCAAGCCGACGGTTCCCAGCCGGGCGGCATCGTGGAGCCGAACGGGTTCTGCACCCGAAACGCGCAGACCGGGCAGTGCTCGCCCGTGCCACGAAATGGGGTTTGGCATCGAGAGCAGATTCGCACCTCAAACAGTTCGAGCAGGACTGGTTCGCTGAGCAGGGCGGGTGGGCCGAGCCGTCCACGGGCGTTCAGAGCTTTCGGGACGCAGACCCGGACGCACTGGCCGCAGCCGGTACATAGGCTGGGGTCGAAACCGAGCCCAGCGCGTCCACCGGCACTTTCGAGGGCAAGCGCACCGGTCGGACAGCTCTGGACGCAGACCCGGCACGCTGTACAGCCATCGCTGACCAGGTCGAGCGCACCCGACGACCACCCGGCGGCGGGCGGCTCGGGTGCTTGCGTCTGGTCGCCTGCGAACGCGCGAATCACTGCGCGCAGACGCTGCTGCGGGCTGCCATGATCAGGCAGCTCGGGCTGCTGTTCGTCCGGCACAGCACTCAGGCCGAAGATCGAGCGCCGCCGTAGTATCGGCATAGCGTCCGCGTCCAGCACATGCCTCGGACGCTTGGCATCTGCCGGCGGCTCGCCAGCGATCTGGAGTCGGTCTGCGACGCCGGCGACCAGCGCCAGCTCCGACCACTCCGTGCGCCAGGGGCCGCCGCAGTCGGTCATGTCGAGCACCACACGCTCCACCCCGAGCGTAAGCAGTTCGAAGGGCAGCGCTCGGGGTAGGTCGGCAAGGCACGCTCGCCAGGCGACGACGGTTTCATCCCGGCCGGCGAGCACCCGCTCGGACGCTTCCTCGCAAATCAGTCGCACAACGCCCGGTCGCTCCTCACGAGCCGCCCACAGCAGCAGCGAGTGGCCGGGTGAACGCTGGTGTTCGGTTGAGGTCGGCATGTTGCGGTTCAGACCCCGACGCGGACCATCGCCTCGTAGAACAACGACCGGCCCATCAGTTCACCGATGAACACCAAGACGAAGGAGCCGACCATCAAGAACCCCAGCACGCGCAACTTCTTCGTCCCGAACCCCGCGAAGTAGAACGCCATCACACCAAGCAACAGGGCTCCCAACGCCAACAACCCAAACCGCACCACCGCGAAACCAGTCCCATAATGCGCCACTGAGAGCAGACCAACCTCACCTGAGCCAGCCAACCCCGACACGTAAACCGGCATCGCCACTAACAACGCGCCCGCCACCAACACCGCACCCACCACGCACGCCCGCACACTGCCCACCATCAACTCGGCCACCTGCGCACCAGTCTGCGGATCATCAACCTGCCGATCAGCGAAGAAGTCCTTCAATCGCTGACCGTACGAGCCTTCGTTCGTCGCCTCCACCTGCGAGCTGGCGGGACGGTTCTGACGCCGCGCGATCACCAGCACGAACGCCGTCCCAACCGCCAACGCGCCCAATAGCAATGCGGTACCGAAGAACTGCACCCACGTCGCCCACGAACTCCAAGCCGGCACCGTCACCAGCGAGTAGTAGATCATCACCTGCGAAACGACCAGGCCAACCCCGAACAAAGCCGTCGCCACCGCCACCACTCGGCGCAACGCCTCCGAACCGATCTTCAACACCTGCAACACAGCGAACAAGAACCCCAAACCAGCAAAACCCACTCCGAAAATGATCTCCCGACTCAGCCACGACGACTGCCAATGCCGGATCACATTGAACGTATGAGTCACGTCATTCATATGGAACATCGACGCGATCAAACCGGCCACCAAAGCAGGCCCAAGCGCGAACAGCGCCGGGTCAGCCAACCGGTCAACCACTCTACGTGAGTACTTCATCCCACCAACAGTCTGCACCAGACCAAGCACCACAAATGCACCCACACACATCTGCGAAATAACCGTGAACAGGATCATCGGCAATTCATCAACAGCCACGATCAAATCTCCTTCGGATTAGCGATCGAGCCAACACCCGAACCAACCGGTTGTGCATCACGATGCGGCCGCACCAGCAAGTTCGGCTCAGTGATCGACGGATCAGGCAGCGGCGCTACCGACCTAACAGCACCCGGATACCGCTCCTCCAACTCGGCCAAGGGACCCCAGTCCAACGCTCGCGACGGACACGCGGCGACGCATGCCGGATCCTGCCCCTCCTGCCGATAGTCATAACACAAGTCGCACTTCGACATATGACCCGACTCCACATTGAACTGCGGCGCCGAATACGGACAAGCCCACTCGCAGTAACGACAACCGACGCACTTCGCCTCATCGACGAAGACCGTGCCGTCATCACGCACCGTCATCGCCGTCGTCGGACACACCCGCACGCAAATCGGATCTTCGCAATGATTGCAGGCAATCGACGTGTAATACGCGAACACGCGAGGAGAAAAGGTGTCGTCCAACACCTGCCAAGAACCGCCCGAATACTCCACCACACGCCGCCAATTCACCCCCAACGGAGTATCATGCTTGTCCTTGCACGCGATCTGACAAGCCTTGCAGCCAGTGCACAAACTCTGATCGAAATAGAATCCTAAACGCTCAGACATACTCGCTCCTAAGCCTTCTCAACCTGGACAATGGTGGTGTGAACCGCATTCCCCTTGGCCAACGGCGAGGGGTGGAGCGAGGTCAGCGAGTTAACTGAGCCTGCGATATCGACAGGCAAATCCGGGTTGACACCCGCTGGCCCCGCCTCCTGGGTGGGTCGGTACCAGGCGCCCTGTGGCAGCGAAAGGACGCCGGGGGCGATGCGCTCGGTAACCCTGGCCTCGATTCGCACAGTGCCGCGGTCATTGAAGACAAAGACCTGGTCGCCGTTACGAATGCCCCGCTCGTCCGCGTCGATCGGGTTGATCCACAAGACCTGCGTGTGCGCCTCCCGCAGCCAGTCGACATTTCCGTACGTGGAATGGGTTCGGGCCTTGAAGTGATGCCCGATCAACTGCAGCGGGTACTTGTCGGACTCCTTCGCTTCGAGCTGGCCCTCCCAGGTCTCCACATACTCGGGCAGCGGTTTGAGGACGTCGCCAGCCCGCTTGGGGCGGAAGTCGCCGAACGTCCACTTCTCTGCCATGGCAGCCAGCCGGCTTGAGTAGATCTCGATCTTGCCCGAAGGGGTCTCCAGCGGATGGGCCTGCGGGTCGGCACGGAAGTCAGCAAGTGGGATGACCGGGCCCGCGTTCCTGCGATACAAGCCCATCTGCTTCCAGGTGTCGTAGTCGGGGAGGTCGGGATCTGCCGCTCGAGACAACTCGACAGCCTCACGCAGCCACTGCTCCCGGTCTTTGCCCTCGAAGTACGCGTCCTCGGTACCCAGCCGCTTCGCCAACTCGCCGCAGATATCGAAGATCGACCGGCACTCATACATGGGTTCAATCGCCTGCTGCGAAATGATGCCGTAGGCCATCGGGCCGGCATTCTCGCCGGGATGCAGATCGAACTCCTCGGCCGCCGAGGTGCCCGGCAGGACGTAATCGCTGTAGCGGGCCGAAACCGTCATCTGGATGTCGCAGTCGACGATCAGTTCGCACTTCGAGTCGTCCTGCAGGATCTCGACTGACCTGTTGTTGTCCCCGGTCTGGTTGACAATCGAGTTGCCGCCGTACTGCCAGACCATCTTGATGGGCACGTCCAGCTGGATGTTGGTCGGATTGCCGTCCTCATCAACCGGAACCTTGATCGCCCGGACCCCTGGTGCCGGTTTCTCGCCCACCCCAGCGTTGAAAGTATTCATCTCCGGGCCATGGTCTATCGCGTCCAGCCAGGAGAAGACCGAGATGATCTTGTTTGACGGATTCTGCAACCCATAGTTGAACGGTTGGACGAGGGATAGACTGGCGGCGGCCTCACGACCACCGGTGCCACCACCCGGCCGCCCGACGTTGCCGGTCGCGCAAGCCAGCAGGAAGATCGCACGCGCCTCATTTTCACCGTTGGCGCGGCGCTGCGGACCCCAACCCTGGGTGATAGCGCAAGGCTTCGCGGTTGCGATCTCGCGCGCCAGTCGCCGGATGTTCGCTGCTGGGATACCCGTGATGCCAGCAGCCCACTCCGGTGTCTTCTCGATGCCGTCCGGGCCCTTGCC
>JAAYVP010000149.1 GCA_012517115.1 Brooklawnia sp.
CCGATGAAGCCCGTGGTGCCGAGGATCAGCCAGGAGTCGCCGTCATTGATGGCGCCCAATCCGGGGCCGGTGATCGCGACGTCGATCATGCCGACAGAGACGGGGATCCCAGCGGGCAGGCCGGTCCGCGCAGCCGCCTCGGGCGTGACGGTGCCGCCCGACTGATCGCCGGCGAGGATCTTGGGCAGCGTCGGCAGCACCGAATCCAACCCGAGGTCTGCGGCAAGTTGGGCGTCGTGGCCTTCACCACTCACCACGTTGAAGAACGAGCGGGACGCTTCGGTGTAATCGGTGGCCAGTTCACCGGTCAGGTTGTACCGGATCCAGTCCTTGCAGTGGAACAGCGTGCCGATCTGAGCCAAGAAACCGGGTTGCTCAGCCTCGAACTCGTCCAGCAGTACCGGCACTAGTGCCGGGAAGATCGTGGTGCCGGTGACGTCGAGGACGCGCTGGGCCCGACCGTCCTGCTGCCATTGGGCGACGCGTTTGCCGGCTCGGCCATCCATCCAGATGGCGGCGGGACGCAGCGGCTCGTGGTTCTTGTCGAGCAGCCAGGCGCCGTCACCTTGGCCGGTCAAACCGACGCCGACGATCTGGCGATCGCCGGACTTCGCGGTCAACTCGGCCAACGCATCAGCCACCGCCTCCCAAATCTGGTGGAGATCTTGTTCCGCCTCGCCACGCCGACCGTAGTTCACCGGGACGGAACGATGCGCCGCGTTCAGAATCTCACCGTTGAGAGTGAAGGCGACGGCCTTTACAGCAGTTGTTCCCGCATCGACGCCGACGATGATCTTGTCCATGACAACTCCTTTGTGTTCAATGGTGGTGACACGAGTGTACATCAGTTCATTAACTATGTACAGATGTTCGGCTAGAGTGCAGTCATGACCGACAAGGACGCTGGCAGGACCCGCCTGCTGATTGATGCTGCTCGGCTGCACTACGAGCACGGTATGACTCATCAGGAGGTCGCAGCCGAGCTTGGCCTGTCGCGGATCAAAGTCACGCGATTGCTCGCCCAGGCCCGGGCGACTGGCGTGGTGGAGATTCGGATCAACGCCCCGGAGGAGCCCTTCGCCGACCTAGCCGACCGGCTGCGCGAGCGTTACCGGTTGAACATGGTCTGGATCGCACCCACACTGCCGGACGCCGCGCGAGCCATAGCAGCGCTCGACCAGATGGGCGCCGAAGCAATCGGGCGGACGCTGGAGGCGGGGTCACTGGTGGGTGTCAGCCTGTCGTCCACCTTGGGTCGAGCTATCGAGCAAGTGGCGCCCAGGGACGACCTCGCCTCAAGGCAGATCGGCTTCGTCCCGATGGCTGGCAGCTGGGGCGGTTGGCAGCAGGGAGTCAACCCTGGCGAACTGGCCCAGCGGCTGGCCCGACGAGTGGGCGGACGTGCCTACAGCTTCCCTGCCCCCCTGTTGGCGCCATCGCCGGCGTTTGCTGCCACGCTCACCGCATTCCCCGAGGTGAGCGATGCGCTCGAACTCGCTCGTGCTGCCGACACGCTGTTGTTCGGTCTCGGGGGTCTGGACTGGACGACCAGCCAGCTGCAAGACTCCCTCACAGATCAAGAGAAAAGACAGCTTGTGAAGCGGGGTGCGGTGGGTGACATCGGTGCCCGGTTCTTCGACGCCCAGGGCCGTCAGGTCGCTAGCGACGTCGATCGGCGAGTGATCGGCCTCACTCTCGACGACATGTCACACGCTGCGCAGAGACTGGTTCTGGCGGCGGGTAAGTCCAAGCTGAAAGCGTTGCGGGTCGCCCTTTCGATCGGCTCGGCGACGGCCCTGTGCACCGACTCTGCCACGGCGCGGGGGCTGCTCGACTGATTGGCTGGATCCACTTTGGTCGCCAGCAGTCGCCGAGCCTTCACAGGCTGCTTAGGATTTGTCTGTGCCCTTCAACGATCTGCTTGCGGCGAATGCCGAGTACGCTGCCCACTTTGACGATCATCACTTCGATGGCAAGGCCCAGGCTGGCGTCCTGATGCTTACCTGTATGGACTCTCGCATCGAACCGCTGGGAATGATCGGACTCCAGATCGGCGATGCCAAGATCTTGCGCACGCCGGGCGCCCATCTGACCCCCGATGCCCTGATCGGCTGCATCCTCGGCGTGCACGCGCTCAATGTGAAGCGCATCATGGTCGTTGCTCATACCCGCTGCGCGGTGGCGAGCGAGACCGATGACAGCCTGCGGGCAGTCGTGGCCGCGTCCAGCGGCCGGGACGTCAGCGAGTTGGTTTTCGGCGCCGACCCCCATCAGCGGGCCCGCCTCGTGGCCGATGTTGAGACGCTGCGAAATCACGAACTTGTCGGTCCGTTCGCAGAGGTGGGCGGCTTCAGCTACGACGTCGACTGGGGACGGCTGACCCTGGTTGTCTGAAGTGGGCACCCAGGTTGCCACATCGTTTCAGGCGGTCACAGCCGGTGCCGGTAGTATCGTCCGGGACCGAAGCAAAGGACGTGCATGAACCGATCCAGCAAGCAAGCCGAAAACAACCCTCTCCCTAGCTACCTGGATGCGCCCGACAGTGTCAGCTCCTGGCTGACTCGGCTCTTCAAAGGCATCATGGTCGGCATCGGCTTCATTCTGCCGGGGCTGTCCGGTGGCGTCTTGGCAGTGATCTTCCGCATCTACGATCCCATCATCCGGTTCCTTTCCAGACCACAGCACCGCTTCTTGAAGAACGTGCTCTACTTCATCCCAATCGGCATCGGCGGGGCGGTGGGCGTGGTGCTGTTTTCCTTGGTCGTGGAAGCCGCGTTTGGCCGGTTCGCCGCCCAGTTCATTTGCCTGTTCATCGGATTCGTGGTGGGCACCTTTCCATCCCTGTTCCGACAGGCAGGCCAGCAGGGTCGGCGCCTGTCACACTGGGTCATCCTGGTGGCTTCGGCGCTGGTGATCTTCATCGTCATGCTGGTCGGCGGGCAGATCGCCCTCAACGTGACACCCAACCTGGCGGTCTGGCTGGGCTCCGGTGCGTTGATCGGTCTGGGCGTGATCGTGCCCGGTATGAGCCCGTCTAACTTCCTGATCTACTTCGGGCTGTACGACAAGATGGCCGCGGGCATCGCCGCGTTGGATCTCGGTGTCATCATCCCGTTGGTGGTTGGGCTGGTTGCCTGTGTCTTGCTGTTCGCAAAGGGCGCGGCTTGGGCGTTCGACAACTACTACGCCGGCATGTATCACTTCATCCTTGGCATGGTGGCGGGTTCTTCCGCTGCCATCTTCCCCACAGTGGTCTTCCCCGCCTTCTCCGCAGCCGGTCTGACCGACCAAGGTCTCAGCCTGCCAGCCGCTCTCATCTTCGCCGTGGCCATGTTCGCAGTCGGCACGATCGGGTCCTGGCTGTTCAGCAAACTGGAGGACCGGGTCTCAGTGCAGCGCGATGCGCTGGACGCCGCGTCCAAGGCCAACTAGCTCGTTGACCGCGATGGCAGCAGCCCCCGCCAGCCCATTGACTTGAGCGGAGAGCCTGCCTGACCGGAACAACCCAGCCTCAATCGTGCCGCCCGGCCGCAAGGGCATCAGCGCAGCGGAGTGTGCTCATGGTGCTCCTTCACCGGAATCATCACCACCAGACCAGCCAGCAGCACCAACGCGACACCGAGGATCCCCCAGTACTGGGTGTTCGTGTCGCCCGTGACGGCCGCCCCCAGGCCGATTGCTAGGCCGAAGAACGCCGGGGACAGGAATGAGACCACGCGGCCTGTGGTGGCGTACAAGCCGAACACCTCACCCGATTTGCCCGCTGGGATCAGCCGAGCCAAGAAGCTCCGGGAGGCTGACTGCGCTGGCCCGACGAACAGGCACATGATCAGCCCGGCGACCCAGAAGACCTGCTTGCCACCCTCGTGGAGCCAGAAAATGACCACACCCATCGCCACCAGGGTGGTCAAAGAGACCATGATCACCCGCTTCGGGCCAATCCTGTCGTCCAATAAGCCGAAGGCGATGGTGGATACCCCGGCTACGATGTTCGCAACGGCACCGAAGATGATCACCTCGGCGCTGGTGAAACCGAAGGTGCCCGCGGCAATCACCGCGCCGAAGGCAAAGACGCCGGCCAAGCCATCCCGGAACAGTGCCGAAGCGAGCAGGAAGTAGACGGTGTGGGTGCTGACCCGCCACAACCGCCGAATCGTGTCTGCCAGTTCGCCGTAGGATGCCACCACCGGAGCAAGCCAGCGCCAGACCAGCTCAGGTCGACGGCCTTGCCAGCGCTCGATCCCAGGGATCGGCCGCCGATGCGGGTGCGGACTGTCTCGCAGGTTGACAAAGGTGGGGATAGTGAACAGCAGCGTCCACAGGCCACAGACGGCCATCGAAACCCGGATGTCCATCGCCTCGGCGCCGCTGACCCCGAACAGGCCCACCTCGGGCTGGATGAACAAGAAGTAGATCAACAGCAAGACAACGATCCCGCCGAGGTAGCCCATTCCCCAGCCGAAGCCCGAAACGCGCCCGACGTTGGCGCTGCCTGCGACCTTGACCAGCAGCGAGTTGTAGTTGACACCGGCGACTTCGCTGATCACCGAGCCCACCGCCAGCAACCCCAGCCCAAGCCACAGGTAGGCCGGATCTGGCTTGACGAAGAACAGCGCCGCCGAGATCGTGGCCAACAACCAGGTCATCGATCGCAGCACGCCCACCGTCCGGCCGTTACGGTCGACCGTTTGCCCCAGCACCGGCGCGGCTACGGCTACCGCCAACCCGCCGAGCATGGTGGCCAATGACAGCGCCTGCGAAGTGAAGTTGGTGTCGCCGAAGGCGGCACTGGTCATGTAGACGCTGAAGACGAAGGTAGTGATGACGGTGTTGAACGGTTGGGTACCCCAGTCCCACATCGCCCAACTGACGATCTTCTGCCATGAGGTTTGCTTCGGCGCAGAGAGCGCAGTGGCGGGCGTCGCGGGCTGAGTCATGCGCGGTATGCCAAATCAAACTGGACGACGAGTCGGTGCGCCGCCACCGGTCGTCGCTCAGATCGCCCAATCATGCGTCGATCCGATCGTCGTCCAACTGGTAGGCGCCCTCAATGATGAATTCCTTACGCGGCGCCACCTCGTTGCCCATCAGCATTTCAAAGGTCTCCTCTGCCGCCTCCGCGTCGTCCACCGTGAGCCGGCGCAGCAAGCGCCGACGCGGGTTCATCGTCGTGTCGGCCAACTGGTCGGCATCCATCTCGCCCAGCCCCTTGTAGCGTTGAGGTTCCTTGAAACCCAACCCTTTCTTGGTCAGCTCGGCTAGCTTGCGTTGGTATTCGGTGTCCGAGTAGGTGTAGATGAACTTTTCTTGGCCCTTGCGCGGGTTGGTTAGTTCGAAGCGGTGCAGTGGCGGTACAGCGGAGAAGACCCTGCCGGCTTCGACCATCGGGCGCATGTAACGGAAGAAGAGGGTGGCCAGCAGGCAGCGGATGTGGGCGCCGTCGGAGTCCGCGTCCGCCATAAATATGATCTTGCCATAGCGGGCGTTGTCGATATCGAAGGTGCGCCCCGATCCGGCTCCGACAACCTGAATGATGGCGGCGCATTCGGCGTTTTTCAGCATGTCACCGACGCTGGCCTTCTGCACGTTGAGAATTTTTCCACGGATCGGCAGCAGCGCCTGGAATTCGGAATTGCGTGCCAGGTTAGCGGTGCCGAGGGCCGAGTCGCCCTCCACGATGAACAGTTCGCTCTTGTCCATGGAGTTGGACCGGCAGTCCTTGAGCTTGGGCGGCAGACTGGACGATTCCAGTGCGGTCTTGCGGCGCTGGTTCTCCTTGTGGACGCGGGCCGCAACGCGGGCTCGCGAAGCGTTGACGACCTTCTCCATCACTGTGCGCGCCTGCGGCCGCTCGGACGCCTTGGTCGAGTTGAGGAACCTGCCCAGCTCAGTCTCAACGACCTGAGCAACCAACCTCGCCACCGGCGGGGTGCCAAGCACCTCCTTGGTCTGCCCCTCGAACTGCGGCTCGGGCAGCCGCACCGTGACGACGGCGGTGAGGCCCTCCAACACGTCGTCCTTGGTGATCTCGTCACCACTCTTGAGCAGCCGCGTGCCCTCCAGCCCGCCCAGAAACGCCTTCAGCAGCCCGCGTTCGAAGCCGGTGACATGGGTGCCACCCTTAGGAGTCGCCACGATGTTGACGAACGAGCGCTCAACAGTTGCGTAGCCGGTGCCCCACCGAACGGCGATATCGATATCGAGGTGGCGCTCCACGTCGGCCGGAGTCATCGCGCCGTGTTCGTCCAGCACCGGAACGGTCTCAACGAACGACTCGTTGCCCTGGATTCGGATGACGTCAGTCACCGAAGCGTCGGGAGCGAGATAATCCACGAACTCCGAAATGCCCCCGTTGTGCATGAACCGCTCGACAACCGGCTCGTCAGCCCGCGCGTCCGTGACCACGATCTCCAGGCCCGGAACCAGGAAACTCGTCTGCCGGGCGCGGTCAAGCAGGTGATCCAGGGATGGTCGAGCATCTTTGAGGAAGATCTGCCGATCAGGCCAGTAGCGCACCCGCGTACCGGTGACGTCACGGGCCACCCGGCCCACCTTTCGGAGGCCATGTCCGGCTGTGAAGCCAGCGTCGGGGCCGTCGCCATCGAAGACGCCCGGGACGCCGCGCCGAAAGCTCATCGCCCAAGTGGCCCCGTTACGGTCGACTTCGACATCTAGCCGAGAACTCAAGGCGTTCACCACGGAGGCACCGACTCCGTGCAGACCGCCGGTAGCGCTGTAGTCGCCGGTGCCGAACTTCCCGCCGGCGTGCAGCTTGGTGAAGACCACCTCGACACCGGTCAACCCGGTGCGGGGCTCAATGTCAACCGGGACCCCGCGACCGCGATCAGTCACCTGGATCGACCCGTCCGCTGCCAGCAGAACGTCGATCTGCTCGCCGAAACCGGCCAGCGTCTCGTCGACGGCGTTGTCGATGATCTCCCAAAGGCAATGCATCAGCCCACGAGTGTCTGTGGTGCCGATGTACATCGCCGGACGTTTACGCACCGCCTCGAGACCTTCGAGGACGAGCAGGTTCTTCGCCTCGTAGGTGCGACCGGGCGCGGCCGAGGTCTTGGGATTGGTCCTTGCTGGCACGGCGTGAAGCCTACCTGGCTGCGGCGACAGAACCGGCACGACGCTCTGCGGGCTGCACCATCATCAGGTCGTCAGCACCCCAGAACCGGCACCTGTGTCGGGCAGGACCGTGGCCGCGACGCCGATGATTGACTGGGCGGCCAAGATGTGCCGCGTGATGGTGGGTCTGACGAGTCGGGCTGGTGTGGCCGGGTAGGCTGAGAACACCAGCAAAACCCGACGGAACAAACCGGCGCAGCGTCGTGTTGAACAATTACACGGCCCGGAGCTTCGGGTTGCAGAGGAGATGACATGAACGCAACTGTGATGGACAACCAGCACCTGACGGCAGCCGACCGCTGCGACCGCTGCGGCGCGCAAGCATATCTTCGCGTGATCTTGGCCTCGGGCGGCGAACTGCTCTTCTGTGCCCATCACGCGCGTAAGCACGAAGACAAGCTGCGGCAGGTGGCGCTTCGGATCCACGACGAGACCAGCAGAATCGGCTGATTTCAACGCGACTTCTCGCAACGCGGCCCGGTTCAGTTGAACCGGGCCGCTTTAGCATCCGGCGACATCAAAGCATGCCAGGTGGCCGGCGCGGGGTTAGTCCTCGGGCCGCGTCCGGAGTTCGAGGACGCCCAGAAGCAAGGCCGCCGCGCCCACCGCACAACTGGTGGCCACAATCGTCCACCAGCCGGGCAGAACGAAGACTCCCGCCGATCCGATGGCACCGACGACCAACCCGATCATCAGGGCCAAGAACAGCACTCCTCGGGCAATGCGCTGATTCCCGGGGGCATCGTTGGCAGCGCCAAGTTGAGGGACGAAGAGCCAGGCCACGCAAGCCAGCAACCACAGCGCCCACAGCGCCCCTCCCATGCCGATGGGCTGCCCCTGCGTCATCAATGAGACAACAAAGGCCGCCTCGACGACCAGGAAGACCGCAAAGACGATCAGAAACCGGCCACGCCGACTTCCCGGCATCTGCCGCGGCTTAAAAACCGAATCGGTGATCCGGGACAGGTCATTGATCGAACGAGGATCTCGAGCCATGCTCAGGCAAGCCTCACCAGACGGATCTCAGTCGGCGGCTGAACCCCTTCGCGTCCGGCTGTCAAGTGCTCGGAGACGCGTGAGACACCATCCAGGGCAAACCCGTGTCGCCGATAGAAGCCGATCGCCCGGTCGTTGCCCGACAGCGTCCACAGGAACGCCGGCGAGTTGCCGATGGCGGTTTGCAGCAGTTCATCGGCCAGCCCAGAGCCTTTCGCCTCATCCAGGGCGAAGAGCATTTTCAGCTCCAAGAGGGTCGGGGCGTCCGGGTCGTCGGAGTCGTCGGCATAGGCCATCGCTACAAAGTTCTCGTCAGTGGTGCGCTGAGCCAGCCAAATCCGCGCCCCGCTTAGAGTCGCTTGCCACCAGGTGTGGATTCGTGGAACGACATAGTCGTCGCTGGTCATCGCGTCGACTACAGCCGCCGACACGATTCGGCCGTATGACTCACGCACTACTGCGACCACCAAGCGGGCGGCCGCCTCAATCTCTGCGAGGCCTTCGGCCTGCTTGATCCGGTACCGTCCCGTCATCACCTGCACCTCATTCGAGGTAGTCCCGCAAGATTTGGGAGCGGGACGGGTGACGCAGCTTGCTCATCGTCTTGGACTCGATCTGGCGAATCCGCTCGCGGGTTACGCCGTAAACCTTGCCGATCTCGTCGAGTGTCTTCGGCTGGCCGTCAGTGAGGCCGAAACGCATCGACACCACGCCTGCCTCGCGCTCACTGAGGGTGTCGAGCACATCGTGCAACTGTTCCTGCAACAAGGTGAAGTTGACCGCGTCCGCCGGCACGATGGCCTCGGAGTCCTCGATCAGGTCTCCGAACTCGGAGTCGCCGTCCTCCCCGAGCGGGGTGTGCAGTGAGATCGGTTCGCGACCGTACTTCTGGACTTCGATGACTTTCTCGGGAGTCATGTCGAGTTCCCGGGCCAGTTCCTCGGGCAATGGTTCTCGGCCTAGGTCTTGCAACATCTGGCGTTGCACACGCGCTAGCTTGTTGATGACTTCGACCATATGGACCGGAATGCGGATCGTGCGGGCCTGATCGGCCATGGCGCGAGTGATCGCCTGCTTGATCCACCAAGTGGCATAGGTGGAGAACTTGTAGCCCTTGGCGTAATCGAACTTCTCGACTGCCCTGATCAGTCCCAAATTGCCCTCCTGGATCAGGTCCAGGAAGAGCATGCCACGCCCGGTGTAGCGCTTTGCCAGCGACACCACCAGCCGCAAGTTGGCCTCCAACAGATGGTTCTTGGCGCGACGGCCATCGTCGATGATCCACTCGTAGTCTTCGAGATCACCGGCCGAGACGTTGCCCTCGGTCATCTGTTCCTCCGCGAACAGGCCCGCCTCAATGCGCTTGGCCAGATCGACCTCCTGCTCGGCGTTGAGCAGGGCAACCTTGCCGATCTGCTTCAGATAGTCCTTCACGGGGTCTGCGGTGGCGCCTGCCGAGACCACCTGCTGCTCGGGCTCGTCAGTCTCGTCGGAGTCGGAAAGGTTGAAGCCCTGCTCATCGGCCACCAGTTCGGCCTCGTCCTTCGCGGCTTCCTTCGAGTCGAACTGGGAGTCGTCCACGTCGTCGAGGTTGCGCTTCTTGCCGCCGACGGTGAGCACCACGTCGTCCCCGTCACGCTCAACCTTGACATCGATTACCTGTTCGGCGAGTTCCTGCAACGTGGGCTCTTCGTCGTCGCGGCGGCTAGGCGAAGCAGACACCGGCTTGGGCCTGCCGGCTGCCGACTTGGCCGAAGCCGCCCGCGCGGAGCGAGTTCGGGCAGCCGGAGGCGCCGCGGACAATTCGACTTCGGCGTCGGGTTGCTCTGCAGTCTCGGCCTTGGCGCGAGTGCGGGGAGCCTTTGCGGAGGTGGCGGCAGCCTTGTCGGTGATGGGCGTCACAAGTGACCTTTCCGAAGCCGTTCTTCAAACTCGGGGCGCTCCCCTACACCCTTGGTTGTAGAGACCGCCTCGGTCTAGTTTGCCACGGCACGGCAAACCAGATTGTCGGCGGGGCCGAGCAACGGAGTAAACCCGAGGAGGGGGAAACAAGAACCAGACGTGCGACCCGGGTCGTGGTTTGCCCCCACCCCGTCCCCGTTCACAGTTCCATACCATCTGGCGGGAAGGAAATCCACAGGTTCGTGCGTTAGACCTTACGTCGAAAGAAAGGCAGATGCCCATGGATACCAAGACTCGCGTACGCACCAATGATGGCATAGACGGCAAGGACTCAGTGGGCCTGTACCTGGACTCCATTGCCAAGACGCCGCTGTTGTCTGCGGAACAAGAGGTGGAGTTGGCACGCCTGATCGAAGCGGGCCAGTTCGCCCAGGCAGTACTGGATGGACGTGTCACCACTGATGTTCACGCCACCGCGGAAGAACTCCGCCTGCTTGCCCGCCAGGGCGAGGACGCGATGCAACACTTCGTCCGCGCGAACCTTCGTCTGGTTGTCTCGGTCGCCAGGAAGTACGGACGGTCGCAGATGCCGTTGCTGGATCTGGTCCAGGAGGGCAACACTGGCCTGATCCGTGCGGTCGAGAAGTTCGACTACACCAAGGGGTTCAAGTTCTCGACCTACGCCACCTGGTGGGTGCGGCAGGCTATCAGCCGCGGCATCGCTCAACAGGGACGCATCGTCCGGTTGCCTGTGCACGTCGCCGAGCAGGTGAACCAAATCTCGGCCGTGCGCCGCAACCTGGAACGCAACCTCGGCCGTGAGCCCGAGGTCCACGAGATCGCTCGGGAACTCGACGTGACCGAAGAAAAGGTCATCGACCTGATCCGCTACAGCCGCGAACACGTCAGCCTGGATGCACCGGTTGAGGAAGACGGCGACACCTCGCTGGGCGACCTGATCGCGCGCGAGACCTCACCCGGTCCCGACGAGGTCGTGCTGAGCCAGGAGGATCGCGACCGCCTGGACACCATGCTCGAGAACCTGGACGAACGGTCGGCGGACGTCGTCCGTCGGCGCTACGGGCTGCTCGACGGCCGGCAGGCGAAGCTGGCCGACATCGGTCACGTCTGGGGGATCACCGCCGAGCGCGTCCGCCAGATCGAGCGGGCGGCGCTGGCAGTGCTCCGAGAGAAGAGCACCGCTGCGGTGGCCTGAGCCACTCCTCCAACAAGTGAACGTAACCCCGGCCGGATTGGCCGGGGTTACGTCGTTCCCACACCTGTCGCCCCATGGTCTGCTGGTTCTCCCAGGTGCCGGGGACCAGCGCACCCAGACACCCCAACAAGGTCGGGCCCGACCATCGGGGTGGGCGACCTCACGACCTGGTAACACAATGGCGCCCCGTCGGCGGTAACCGCTCGACTGCCGAATGAGAACTGATCCAGGCGCTCACTGCGGTGCGAGTTGCTCGGGCAAGTGGATGGCGCCGCCGACCACGGTGATGGCTCGGGTCAGCCCATCGGGCGGGAGCGCATCGGCGATGAGGCCACCGAAGTCGTACCAGTCCCCTAGCGAGTAGCGTCCCACCACGCCGTGCTTTGAGGAATCCGCGAGGACGAAGGACTGCTTGCTGTTGCGGGCGACAGTGCGCTTAATCTCCACATCGTCGAGGTCGAAGTCAGTGGGGCCGGCGCTGGCGTCCACGCCACCGCAGCTCAGGAAGGCCACGTCGAAGTACATCGTCTGGATGAACTTGTGGGTGGCGCTGCCAGACAGCGACCACTCGCCGCGGCGCATGCGGCCGGGCGCCAGGATGAGATCAGCTTGCCGGTCCTGGGCAGCCTCGAGCGCCACCAGCAGCGAGTGGCTGACGATGGTGCCTTTGAACACGGGCGCCAGCGCGCGAGCCACGGCCTGCGCAGTGGTGCCCACGTCAACGAAGATCATCTGCCCTGGCTTGACCAGGCGCGTCGCGATGTCGCCGATGGCAAGCTTGGCAGCGGCGTTGATGCCGGAGCGCTGGGCGAGCGGTGGCTCGGAACTACGCTGTCGCGTCGGCGCGATGGCACCGCCGTAGACACGCCGCAGCACGCCCTGCTCCTCAAGACGCATGAGGTCGCGGCGGATGGTCTCCTGCGAGACGTGCAGCGCGCGGGCCAGCTCGATGGTCTGAACCTGGGCGCCGGAGTGGATGGCCCGGGCGATATAGCTGTGGCGCTGCTGGACGAGCATGCCTCTCCTTCCTGCTGGCATGGTTGACCCTGACTACAATCCACAATGTCCCACACACCTTGCTGAGAACTCCACATTCTTCCACACTCAAAGACATGGAACCCCGGAAGGGGAAAGCAACGGTGCCGGTCGTCGCAGACTGGTGGACACAGGAAAGGCTGCACTGTGGCAATTCTTGCGCTGGACCAAGGAACCTCAGGTTCCAAAGCCATCGTGGTAGACGAGACCGGCATCCATGCCGTAGTCGAGAACCCCATACATCCCCGATACCTCCCCGGCGGAGCCGTGGAACAGGACCCACTCGAGCTGTACAACTCACTCATCGACGCCGGTCGCGAGGCAGTAGCGCTGGCTGGCAAGCCCATCGAGGGGGTATCACTTGCCAACCAGGGTGAGACAATCCTCGCCTGGGACCCCGAGACCTCCGAGCCACTCACCCCCTGCATCGTGTGGCAGGACCGACGCGGCGAGGTTGTCGTGGACCGCCTCCGTGAACACGCCGCCGAGGTGCACCAACGCACCGGCCTGGTCTTGGACTGCTACTTCACCGCACCCAAGATGACGTGGCTCAGGCAGAACCTCACCCGCGAGGGGGTCGTCACCACGAGCGACACCTGGATCCTCCACAAGTTGACCGGAGAGTTCGTCACTGATGTCTCAACCGCGTCGCGGTCGCTGTTGTTCAACGTCGACGAGGTGGACTGGGACCAACGATTGCTGGAGATCTTCGGCCTCGCCGACGAACGTCTCCCGCGTGTCCTAGCGTGCGACCGGATCATCGGCACCACGGCGACCTTTGGAGGCGAACTACCTGTCGGCGGGCTCATCGTCGACCAACAAGCCGCACTGTTCGCCGAAGGTTGCCTCAGGCGCGGCCAAGCCAAGTGCACCTACGGCACCGGCGCGTTCATCCTGGTCAATATGGGCGAAACCGCCCCCCGCTTCGACAACGGCCTCACCACCTCAGTGGCGTGGACGTTGCGCGGCCGGACAATGTACTGCTCCGACGGGCAGGTCTACACCGCCGCGTCGGCCGTGCGTTGGATGCAGGAGATGGGCATCGTTCGTGATGCCCGCGAGATGGACGAGATCGTCGCCGCTGACGCTGCCGGCGTCATCTGCGCACCCAGCTTTGCTGGTCTCGCCGCCCCGTGGTGGAAGCCGGAAGCTGGCGCGTTCATTGCCGGCATGAAGCTGTCCACGGGCAAGCCGGAGATCGTGCGCGCCATGCTGGATGGCATCGCATGCCAGATCGCGGAACTGTCGGATCTGACCCTCGCAGAACTGGGCGCCCCACTCACCAGCCTGCGGGTCGACGGCGGGCTCACCAAATGCGTGACGCTGATGCAATCGCAGGCAGACATGCTGCAGACCCCCGTCGAGACCTACCCCTCTGCGCATGCCACCGCGCTGGGCACCGCGGCATGCATGCGGTTGGCACTCGACCCCGATCTCGCCTTGGAGGACGGCCCTTACGCGTGGGAGGCGGAGGCGGTCTACACGCCCAAGCGCGACGCCGCGGACGTCACCGCGTATCGCGCTGCCTGGCGCGCCGCGGTCGAAGCGACTATGGAGATCTGACCCATGGGAATAAACGAGATCATCGTCGTTCTCATGGCGGTCTTCCTGGTCATCGGGGCCATCGACCGCGCCACGGGGAACAAGTTCCAACTCGGCGAGCAGTTCGAGGAAGGCCTCAACACCTTTGGGCCACTAGCTCTGTCGATGGTCGGGATGATATCGCTCGTACCGATCCTGTCGAAGGTTCTCAACCCGCTCGTCGTTCCCATCTACACGTTTCTGGGCGCAGACCCGGCCATGTTCGCCGGAACGCTGCTGGCCAACGACATGGGGGGCTTTCACCTCGCCGTGAACATGGCCCAGACCACTGAGGCCGGTCTGCTGGCAGGGGCCATCCTCGCCGCCATGCTGGGCTGCACCGTCGTCTTCACCATCCCGGTTGGTCTCGGAATCGTCTCGGAGCAGAACCGTCCTTACTTCGCCAACGGCGTGCTCGTCGGAGTCATCACCATCCCGGTGGGGGTCCTCGTCGGCGGCTTGGTGGCTGGTTTCGGTGTCGTGATGATCCTGCGCAATCTCGTGCCCATCATCATCGCCGCCGTACTCATCGCCGTCGGTCTGTGGAAGTTCCCGGACTTCATGACCAAGGGCTTCCTTGCGTTCGGCAAATTCCTCGTCGCAATCATCTCGCTAGCGCTAGGCATCGGCTCGTTCGAGCTACTGACTGGCTGGCAGATCATGCCGGCCGGTTGGGAGTTGACTCCGGTGACTGAGGGTCTGGAGATCGTTGCCCAGATCTGTCTGTTCCTCATGGGCGCATTCCCGCTGATGCACTTCATAACCAAGGTCGCCCACAAGCCCCTGTCAGCCGTGGGCCGCGCGCTGGGCATCAACGAAGTCGCCTCCGGTGGCCTCATCGTCACCATGGCCAACGCCATCCCCACCTACATGCTGATGACCGAGATGGACAAGCGCGGCATCTTCATTAACACTGCGTGGTCCGTGTCGGCCATGGCCATTCTCGGCGACCACCTCGGCTTCACGGCTGGCGTAGCCCCGGAAATGATCACCCCGATGATCGTGGGCAAGTTCGCAGCCGCCCTTGCGGCGACCGCGCTGGCCTACGTCATCGCTACTAAGCGCTACCCAGCGAACGACCCGGACACCGACACGACCCGCGCCCCCGAGCGGGTCGCCATAGAGATCACCAGGGAGGCAGGAGCCTAATGTCACGCAAACTCTTCGACATCGCCGTCATCGGCGCCGGAGTCGTGGGGGCCGCCATCGCGCGGGACCTCGCGGGGACCTCCAACTCAGTTGTGATGCTGGACGCCAAGAACGACATCGGCGAGGGCACGACGAAAGCCAACACGGCCATCCTGCACACCGGCTTCGACGCCAAGCCGGGCACCCTTGAGGCCCAGCTCGTCGCCCGGGGCTACCACCTGCTCCGGCAGTACTGCGAACGCACCCGGATCGGTGTCCGGTTCACCGGCGCGGTGCTGGTGGCGTGGGACGATGAGCAGGCGCAGTCCCTGCCCAGCCTGCAGGCCCGGGCTGTGGAGAACGGCTACGAGCAGACCGAAGTCATCCCTTCCGAGGAGGTCTACGCCCAGATTCCGAGCCTCGGCCCAGGGGTCACGGGCGGTCTCACTGTTCCTGGCGAGGCGGTCATCGACGCCTGGAGCGTCCCGCTTGCCCTGGCCACCGAGGCAGTGGAGCGTGGCACCACCTTCCTACGCGAGCATCGGGTCACGGGGGTCGACGTCGGCGACGAGTACACCACTATGCACACGGACCGGGGCGATGTGACCGCCCGCTGGGTCATCAACGCCGCTGGTTTGGGCGCTGACGCCATCGACGTGATGTTCGGCTTCGACCGCATCAAGGTCCACCCCCGCAAGGGCGAGTTGCTGGTGTACGACAAGCTGGCCGCCCCGCTGGTGAACAAGATCGTCCTGGCGGCACCCTCGAAGCTCGGAAAAGGCGTGCTCATCAGCCCGACGATCTTCGGGAACGTAATGCTCGGGCCGACGGCCGACGACATGGAGGACAAGTCAGACACATCCACGACTGAGGATGGGTTCGAGTTCCTGCTCGACAAGGGTCGGCGCATCATGCCTGCACTGCTCGCAGAAGAGGTGACCGCCTCGTACGCAGGACTGCGGGCTGCGCACAACCTGTCGGACTATCTCATCGAGGTGGATGCAGACCAGCGCTACGTGATCGCCGCCGGTATCCGCTCCACGGGGCTGACATCGGCTCCAGCAGTGGCGGAGTACCTCGTCGGGTTGCTGGCGGACTCGGGCCTGGACCTCACGCCGCGCAACGACCTGCCCGAGCCGCCGATCATGCCGCCGCTCGGGGAGTACCAGGTGCGGCCGTTCGCCGACGACGATCTCATCGCGGCGGATCCCGCATACGGTGAGGTTGTCTGCTTCTGCGAGCGGGTCACCCGCGGCGAGATCCGCGATGCGATTGCGTCGACCATTCCGCCGGGCAGCCTTCAAGGGTTGCGCCGTCGGACCCGCGCCATGAATGGCCGCTGCCAGGCGTTCTTCTGTGGCGCCGAAGTGAAGAAGCTGTACGAGAATCTGAAGGAGTCGGGAAATGAGTGAGCCGAAGCTGCTGACGCCGAAGGTCGCCATAATCGGGGCCGGCCCGGCTGGCCTGAGCGCCGCAAAGAAGCTGGCCGGGAGGTCCGGGGGGGAGGTGCTTGTCGTCGACCGGGAGAAGGAAGCAGGTGGCATCCCTCGCCACGCCGACCACCTCGGCTACGGTATTCGCGACCGGAAGCGATTCATGTCCGGGCCGGCATACGCCCGGGCGTTGGTCGCCGAGGCCCGCAACGCTGGCGCCACAATCATGACCCGCACAATGGTGACCGGCTGGGCCGACGACAAGACACTGGTGGCGACCACCCCACACGGCCGCGTCCTCATCCGCCCCGAAGTGTTCTGCTTCGCCACCGGTGCTCGTGAGCGGCCACGAACCGCTCGGATGATCCCTGGCACCCGCCCCGATGGCATCCTCACCACAGGCCAGCTGCAAAACCGCGTCCACCTGAACCATGACGCCGTCGGCACGAAGGCCGTCGTTGTCGGAGCTGAGCTGGTCAGTTGGTCTGCGGTCATGACGCTGGCAGAGTCCGGTTGCCGAACCATCGCGCTGGTCTCCGAGTATGACAAACCAGAGTCTTATGGGCTGTTTACCGGTCCTGGGCAGCTGTGGTTCCGGACCCGGGTGACGCGCAACGCGAAGGTGGTGCGGATTCACGGCAAGGAACGGGTCAGCGGAGTAGAGATCGAACACACGACCAGCGGGAGCCGCGAGATCATTGAATGCGACACCGTCGTGTTCACCGGGAGTTGGATCCCGGACAACGAGCTGCTTCGGATGGCCGGGGTGACGCTCGACCCAGCCAGCCGGTCCCCAGTGGTGGATGCCGTCGGCGCCACTTCGAAACCGGGCATTTTCGCGGTGGGCAACCTCAACCACCCCGTGGAGACCGCAGATGTCGTGGCGTTGGAGGGCGAGAACGTCGCCGACCGGATCCTTGAGCATTTGCGCGGCACGTCATCGCCCATGGAGGCAGTGGCCATCACGGTCGACGATCCGATCGCCTGGATCTCGCCGTCGACCTACACCCCGCGTGGACCCCGGCCCGCGCGTGGCAGGTTTGTCGCTTGGGTGGACCGTCTCATCACGCGACCCATCGTGACGGTTCGGCAGGGCGGACGCGTCGTGGCGAGCAAACGCTTGTGGTGGCCAGCAGCCCCAGGCCGCGCCTTCCGCATCCCCTCGTCGCTTCTGCAGAACGTCGACCCCACGGGCGGTGACGTCCGCATCAGCATTGGTTGACCGAGCCACATGTTGGCAGGTTGAGCATTGGTGAAGCCTGAGACCCGCACCATGCAGGATGTGACTGGCCCGCGTGACTCGGCGATGGGCTGCGCTGCGAGCCCTGGGGATCAGTGAGGAATCCTGCTTCAGCTGAGAAACTGCCGCTGCTCGACGGGCCTGATCAGGCCCTCTTGGGCGCAGGACACCACCAGGCGACCATCTTGGAAGAGGCGTCCCGAGGAGTAGCCGAGCGCCGATGAGGCAGATGGCGAGAACATGTCGTAGAGCAGCCAATCGTCAGCCCGGAAGTCGCGGTGGAACCACATCACGTGGTCGACCGACGCCGTCTGTAATTGGTTCGACATGAAGACCACCGGATGCGGAACCGCGCTCACACTCAGCAAGGTCAAGTCAGAAATGTACGCCAGCACCGCCTGGTGCAACCGCAAGTCGTCCGGCAACGGCTGCTGGGTGCGCACCCAGACACGCATGGAAGCAACGTGGCGACCGGGTTTGATCGAACCGCCCGGGGACGAATCGCCGACGAAGCGGACGTCGATGGCGTCCCACTCGTGCCAGATCGGGTGGTCACCGAATCTGGCGTTCATGACCTCAACCAACGTCGGACACTGGTCCGGGCCGGGCACCTCACGAGGCGTCGGATCCTCATGGTTGAGGCCGGCCTCCTTCGCATGGAAGGAGGCCGACATCGAGAAGATCTCCTTGCCCTGGGTGGCAGTCACTCGACGGTTGCTGAAGATGCCGCCGTCACGGACCGCGTCGACCGAGTAGGTGATATCGGAATCAACCGAACCCGAACGAAGAAAATACGCGTGCAGCGAGTGGACGATACGCTCGGCCGGTACCGTGCCGTAGGCGGCGATCAGGGCCTGCGCGAGCACCTGACCACCATAGGTGCGCTGCATCAGGGTCTTCGGGTGATGCCCCAGGAACCCAGACTCGCCGACACGCCCCAGTTGGAGCAATTCAACAAGTTCGTCGGTGGTCGCAGGCACGCGCACCACGATGCCACAACCGCGCAGCAGTTCACGGCTCGGGTAGAAAAAAGTGGGGGTGGGGCCTCACCCGGCAACCCACCCCCTGTCGTGATCGACGCTCAACTGAGCTATTCGTCGTTAGAATCCGTCTGCTTGCCGATGTCGGTCGCGGCCTGCGAGACATCTTCAGCAACTTGCGAGGCTTCTTCCGCGACATCGGCGACGGTTGCAGCCGCCTCGCCTTTCGCCTGGAAGAACGCCGCCTTGAAGTCGGCGAACTTCTCGCCCATGTCGGCCTTCAGCCCGTCGAACTTCTCGTCCAACTCGGAATCGTCGTACTTGGTGCGCACAGCGTCAGCCAAATCCCGGTACTTCTCGCCAACAGCCTGCGTGAAGCCCCGGAACTTGTCGTCCAACTCAGACTCATCGATCTTGTCCCTGACCGAACCAGCGAACTCGCTGTACCGCTCGCTCACCTCTTCTTTCAGGTTCGCCAACTTGTCGTCGAGATCGGAATCCTCGTACTTGTCCTTCACCTGATCGGCGAACTGGGCAACCTTGTGTTGTGCTTCTTTCGCCAAAGCTTGCAGTCGTTCTGCAAAGTCCATCTTGTGTCCCTTCCCTTCGGGTACTGAATCAACGCTAGTGATTCGCTCCGAGCTGTGCTGGTCGATAGACAGAAACCCAGGGAACGCTCGGGGGAGCGATCCACTCGAGTAGTTTGGAAGGATCACGTCCCGGAAGTCGAGGTCAGCCAGCAAGTGAACCAGACAACCAAATCCGCTGAAGCCACCGGAACCGCAACCGCCGCCCTCGGGGGACTTGTTCACCTGCCGTCGGCTGGGCGTCGTATTCCCGTGTCGACCTACCGCCTGCAACTCGGCCCCACGCTCACCTTCGACCAGGCCGTCGAACAGTTGCCATATCTGGACGACCTTGGCGTCACCGACCTTTACCTGAGCCCCATCCTGCAGGCCTCGCCCGGCAGCACCCACGGCTACGACGTGGTCGATCACAACCGGATCAGCGACGTGATGGGTGGACGTGCCGCATTCGAACGGCTAGCGACTGCCGCTCACGCGCGGCAGATGGGCGTATTCGTCGATGTCGTGCCTAACCACATGGGCGTCCCAACCCCGATCTACCACAACAAGGCGCTGTGGTCGGTCTTGAAGGACGGTCCCAGCTCAGCGTATGCGTCCTGGTTCGACGGGACCGACGAAGGCGACGGCATGCTGATGCCCTTCCTGGGCGCCCGCATCGGTACGGTGCTAGCCGCCGGTGAGATCACCCTCGAACAACGAGTCATTCCCGGTTTCGAAGAAGTGGGCCCCCAGCCGGTGCTGGCATATTTCGACCATGTCTTCCCAGTGCGTGCAGGTACCGAGAACTTGCCGCTGCCGTTATGCGTCGCTGAGCAGTACTACCGACTGGCCTTCTGGAAAGTCGCCGCCGAAGAACTCAACTTCCGCCGCTTCTTCGACGTCGACACGCTGCTTGCCGTGCGGGTCGAGGCCCCAGAAGTCTTCGATGCCACCCATGCGCTGCTGCTCGATCTGTTCCGGGCCGGTCACATCGACGGATTCCGCATCGACCACCCCGACGGACTGGCCGACCCGCGTGGCTATATGCGGCGGCTGTCTACGGCCACCGGTGGGGCTTGGATCGCCGCCGAGAAGATCCTTGAGGCCGACGAGGAGATGCAGCCCGACTGGCCGGTAGCCGGCACCACTGGCTATGACGCGGCCTGGCGGATCATCGCCCTGCACACCGACCCGAACGGCTCAGGCGACCTCGGCTCCATCGCCCATTCGATCGCCACCGACATCCCCGGCACGCTCGACGAGGTGACCGCCAACTCCAAGTCGGAGATCGTCACCACCTCGCTGTTCGCGGAGGTGCACAGGATCGCGGCCCTCGCGTATCAAATCTGCAGCGACGACATCATGCTGCGCGATCACACCCAGGGCTGGATCGCGAGCTGCCTGACACAACTGGTGGTCGCTTTCCCTCGATACCGAGCGTATGTGGTGCCCGGTGAGGCTGCCCCGGAGGAAGCGGTGCAGTTGATCGAGCAGGCCGCTGAGCTGGCCCGAGCTAGGCTTGATCGCGATCTGCACGACACACTCGATCTGGTGGTCGACCTCGTGTTGGGTCGCGACGTCGGTTCTGAACAACGCGCCCAGCAGGCGTTGCGCGCCGAATTGGTGGTGCGGTTCCAGCAGGTCTGCGGTGCGGTCACTGCTAAGGGCGTCGAGGACACCGCGTTCTATCGCTGGACGCACCTGGTCGCGCTGAACGAAGTCGGCGGATCGCCGAGCACCTGGGGCATCAATCCGGACGAATTTCACCGCTGGTGCGCCCAGATGGCAGACAGTTGGCCTGCCACTATGACCTGCGGGACAACGCACGACACCAAGCGCTCCGAGGACGTGCGCAACCGGATCGCCGTCATCTCGCAATACGCCAGTGAGTGGCGCGCGCTACTCACAAAACTCGACCCACTGCTGTCGAGCGTTGAAGGCCACACCGAGAACCTCTTCTGGCAGACGCTGGCAGGCACTTGGACCGAGGACGGCCCGCTGGAGCTGGATCGGATGACCGCCTACATGCTGAAGGTGGCGCGGGAGCAGAAGTTGTGGACATCCTGGACGAACCCGGATTTGGCTGCCGAGGAACGCATGACTGCCTCAATCGGGGCTCTCTACGCGGATCAGGACGTGATGGGGGCGTTCGCCGACTGGTTCGAGTTCACCCGCGAGTCGGCCCGCGAAACCATTCTGTCGTCCAAGGCGATCCAACTGACCTGTCTGGGCGTAGCCGACAACTACCAGTCCTGTGAAACCATCCAGAACTACCTGGTTGACCCGGATAACCGGCGTCCGGTCGAGGTAGCCGCGCTGCGTGCGATGGCGAAGGATTTGCTGCGGCGCGACCCACAAACCCTGGCTGAAGAGAAGTTCCACCTGACCAGGTCGATCCTGAGGTTGCGGCGCCGGCGTCCCAGCGTCTTCGTGGGCAATCGGGCGCACTACAGTCCCCTGCCGAGCACATCGGGCCACGTCCTCAGCTTCGCGCGCGGCGCCGACCGGGAAGTGGTCGTCGTGGCGAGTAGGCTGGCCCGTCCGATCACCGAGGCGGGCGGTTTCGGGGGCCACACCGTCGTATTGCCCGAAGGCCGTTGGTTTGACGTCATCACCAGTCGTGAATACGACGGCGGCGCGCTCGAGTTGAGCAACTTGCTCGATCGTTTCCCCTGTGCAGTGCTGGAGGAGGTCTCCAACGCCGAACGCACCACCACCATCCGCGCGGCGATGGCGCCAGTCGAGCACAAACCCCGCCACCGCGTGCCACGGGAGCCCGAGTCCGCCGAGGGCGATGGCGGGCTGCTGAGTTGGTTGAGCAAGCGCATCGCAGCCAGGGAGACCAGCCACCGGGACGAGCGCGACGATGAGTGAACAGTTGCAGCGGGTCAGGCTTTGGGCGCCGCTGGCGTCCCGAGCGGACGCAGTGGTCGCCGATCGCCGGCTTCCGATGACGCCAGACGGGCCGCAGCATTGGACGATTGACCTGCCCGTCGGCACCGATTACCTGCTGTCGGTGGACGGCGGCGAGCCGCGTCCCGACCCACGCAGCGCCTGGCAACCCCATGGCGTGCATGGTGTCTCCCGGGTCTTCGACACCGGCGAGTACGTCTGGGACGACCAGAACTGGCCGGGCGCCGAAGTGCTCGGCTCAGTCTGCTACGAGTTGCACCTGGGCACTTTCACCCCCGACGGTACGTTGGACGCGGCCATCGAGAGACTCGACCACCTGGTCGGATTGGGTGTCGGAACGGTCGAGTTGATGCCGGTGGTGCCCTTCCCCGGCAACCGTGGTTGGGGGTATGACGGGGTCTCGCTGTACGCCGTGCACCAGGCATACGGTGGTCCAGCCGCGCTGCAACGGTTCGTCGATGCGGCGCACGGCAAAGGATTAGCGGTCTGCCTAGATGTCGTCTACAACCACTTCGGCCCAGCCGGCAATTACGCGCCGGTCTTCGCACCCTACTTCACCAGCCGGCACACAACGCCGTGGGGTGATGCGATCAACCTGGACGACGACTACTCCGCAGGCGTCCGCGACTTCATCTGTGACAACGCACTCCGGTGGCTACGAGAGTTCCACGTCGATGCCCTGCGGCTCGACGCGGTGCACGAACTCATCGATGACTCTGCCCAGCACATCCTGGCCGAACTGTCCGAACGGGTGGACCGGTTGCGCGCCGAACTGGGCAGGCCGGTAGCCCTGATCGCCGAGTCCGACATGAACCAGGTACGGATGGTATTGCCTCGCAGCGAGGGCGGGCTGGGTGTCGACGGGCAATGGGACGACGACGTGCACCACGCCCTCCACGCCTACCTCAGCGGAGAAACGTTCGGCTACTACGTCGACTTCGGCGCCGCCGCCACCCTCAAACAGGCACTCGAGAACGTCTTCGTGCACGCTGGCACCTGGTCGACTTTCCGGAAACGGTGTTGGGGGGCACCAGTGCCTGACGATGTCGACCGACGGCGATTCGTTGTCTTCACCCAAAACCACGACCAGGTCGGCAACCGCGGCATGGGTGACCGACCGGACGCCAGTCTGCCCGCCGGCATCATTGCGGGCGGCGCCGCAATCCTGCTGTTGTCGCCGTTCACCCCGCTGCTTTTCCAAGGCCAGGAGTGGGGCACGCGACGACCGTTCCAGTTCTTCACCGACCACGAGCCCGAACTGGGCGCGGCTGTCACCGCGGGACGGCTGTCGGAGTTCGGCTCCCACGATTGGCAGGCGATCTACGGGCCGAACGCCGATATCCCCGATCCGCAAGCGGAATCGACCTTCGAGGCCAGCAAGCTTGACTGGACTGAACCGACCGCCGCCCACCACCGGCGGATGCTTGACTGGTACCGCCAGTTGATCGACTTGCGTGCCGACTTGTTGGATGGTGGTCGCCGCCCGATGCCGGCGGGATTGCGGGCAGACCATGGCGCAGGTTGGTTCCGGATGGTCCACGGCCCAATCACGGTGATCATCAACCCGAGCGCGGAGACCGTTGAGGTGCCGGAAACCCGGGCTCGCATTGCTGCTGACTGGGGTGAGGCCAGGGTTGGGGCGGGCGTGGTGCGTTTGAGCGCGCACTCGGTGGCCGTGCTGCAGGATTGACTGAGACTCCTAACGATACGATGCCACCCATACCAGCAGTCCCGTTGTTCTTGGACACGGTTCAGATCGAGGAGATCGAGGAAGGTCGCCTCTACCGAAGCGACGTGCAGACCCGGCTCCAGCGGGCGTTTGGCGGTGAGGTGCTCGCCGAGTCCTTACTGGCCGCCTACGAGGCGTTGCCGGACGAGCGGATGGCGCACTCGCTGCACGCCTACTTCCTGCGTCCCGGCCGCATCGACTCGCCAGTGGTCTATGACGTCGCCCGGATCCGTGACAGCAGGTCGTTCTCTTCCTGCCACGTGACGGCGCGGCAGGCCGGTCTCGACATCTTCCAGATGACCACGAGCTTCCACATCAGCGAGACTGGCGTTTCGCACCAGGACGCGGCCCCCCAGGTGGACCGGCTTCCCGAGGATTGCCCGCCGTTGCTCAATGCGATGACCGACCGGGTGAAGGACGCTGCAAGCCTGCTGGACGACAACAGCATCCTTGATGTGCGGCTCGTGGATTACGCCGACGCTGGCCAAGGCCAGGCGCCGCTGAATCACAGCACCCATCTGCGAGTCTGGGTGCGGACCCGGACAGCGTTGCCCGACAAGCAGCGTTGGCATCAGGCGGCCTTGGCGTACCTGTCGGATATCACCCTGCTCGCTGCATCGACGTTCTCTCACGACGATCTGGTTGGCGTGCCCATCCAGATGGCGTCGATCGACCATTCGATGTGGTTCCACCGGGCCTGCCGTGCCGACCAGTGGCTGCTTTACGATCAGGTCTCGCCGAGCGCATCCAATGCGCTGGGCATGTCGATGGGCCGCATCTTCCAAGACGGCGAACTGGTGGCCACTTGCGCACAGGAGGGTCTGATCCGTGCGCGTCCCGACCTGCTGGGCGCCTAGATCATCGCGTTGCCTCAGCTGGGGACGACTCAGCGGGTGGCGTCCAGCGCTACCGAGGCGTCCGCCATGGCCTTGCGGATCCGCTTGGGTGAGACTGGGACCGAGGTGCCCAGGCTTTGGGCGAAGGTCTGGACGCGCAGTTCCTCAATCAGGAAGCCGATGTCATCTACCACGTCGGGCAGGCGTCCGGGTGGTTGGGCGTCGCACAGGTCATCGAAGTCGGCCAAGAGCTCATCGATCGGTCCGGCGGCCTGCGCGTCCTTGGTGGGATTGGCGGACGCCGAGCCGAGCCTGGCAAGCATGGCCTGGCAGTAGCGCGGCAGTTGGTCGTACCAAGGGTCACGGGTGAACGCGATGAAGCCGTCAAAGACTAGGTCGTCAAGTTGGTCCACCACCTCTTCGCCGATCGGTGTGCGGGGCGCTAGCTCTCTGATCTGCCGGGCGAGGTCACACACGCGGGCCGCGACCTGGACGACGTGCCGCATCTGGTCGGCCTGCTCCTGCCGAACCGCGAGAGCCAGGCGTTGGTAGGAGTCCGGGTCGCGGACGGTGGCGGTGTCGGCGTGCCGGTTGGCGCACTGTTCGACCGCCTTAAGACGGGCGTCCGCCAGCAGTTCGGGAACCGACGCATACGGCCCGGTCGGCAGGGCGAGTTTCGCGGGGTTGCTGAGGTGTGCGACGGTCCAGCGGGTGGGGTCGGGATTGGTGAGTACCAGCAGCCGCCGAAGACCGAGCCGGTGGCTGGTCGCCTGCTGAGCGGGGGTTTCGGCCATCACGACGCCCACCGCGGCGCCCAGATCTTGCAATGCCGGGTAACCGACGGCGGTGATGCCGGCCCGCTTGACGGTGACTTTGTCTTTCAGCGACCCGAACTGCCAACTTGTCGCGGCCACAACCTTCCCAGCGGCCTGGGTGATCGTCCGGCTGACCTGCGCTGAAAGCTCTTGGCGGAGCCCGCCCAGGTCGCGACTGAACCGGGCAGGTTTGCCCGGCGAGGTGATTTCGAAACCGACTTGTAGGTGCGTGGGTAGCTCATCGGGGCGCCAGTCGGCGTCAGCAACGACCACCCCGGTGAGCGCGGCGAGCGCGCGCCCAAGTTCGTCGCTGAAGCGCTTGCCATGATCGGCTTGGTGAGCAGCCAGCCAGGCGAGCGCCGCCCGGGCGTGGTCGGGGGCAGGCACGAAGCTGGTCCGGACCGCTTTAGGAAGATGACGGATTAGCTCTGTCGCCACCTCTAACCGCAGCCCGGGCACCTGCCAGCTGAACGGTTCGGGACGCAGCTGGTTCAGCTGGGCGAGCGGCACACGCACGGTGACACCGTCGCGTCCATCGCCGGGTTCGAAGACATAGCTCACCGGCAGATTCAGGCCAGCGATCTGCCAGCGGTCTGGAAACGACACCCGGGCCTGGTCGAGGTCGTCGGCGTCGGTGAGCAGGTCTAGGTCGAACTCGAGAAAGGTTGGATCTGGGTGTTCACGCCACCAGGCGTCGAAACTCGCCCCCGATGTGACATCAGAGGGCAGCCGGACGTCATAGAAGTCGAAGATGTCCTGATCATCAACCACCACGCCGCGGCGACGCGTCCGGTCGGCGACCTCGTCCGCCTCCCGCAGCACCTCGGCATTGTGTCGCAAGAAGTCGTGGTTGGCATGCGTGTCGTTCGGGTGCCACTCCCCCTCGACGAGGCCCGACCTGATGAAGATCTGCCGGGCCGTCGACTCATTGATGCGGGCGTAGTTGACCAGCCGTTCGGCGACGATCGGGATGCCGAGCAAGGTCACCTTCTCGAACGCAACGACCCCAGCCGAGCTAGAAGACCAGTGTGGCTCAGAGTGGCTGCGTTTCAGCAGATGCCCACCAACCTCCTCAACCCACTCCGGCGCGATGGCCGCAACCATGCGAGCCCACAACCGGCTGGTTTCGACCAGTTCGACCGCCATCACCAGTTGCGGTGGGTGTTTGGCCAGCGCTGAGCCTGGCTGAATCGCGAACCTGGCGCCCCGGGCCCCCATGAACTCGGGCAGGGGACGCCGGCCCCGCTGCTTCGGGTCGCGCTGTGGTGGCGGTAGTTGCAGACCGACATGGCTGAGCAGCCCGGACAACACAGCGATGAGGATCGGCTCGTCGCTGCTAGCGGGTGCGGTGCGATGCATGTCGAGGTCTTTGCAGACCTGCTTGAGCTGGGTGTGCAGGTCCTGCCATTCCCGGACGCGCAGGAAGTTCAAGTACTCGTCGCGGCAAAGCCGGCGGAACTGATTGTTGGACAACTCCCGGCGAGCGGCCTGCAGATACCGCCAAAGTCGGACGATGGCGATGATGTCGCCACCAGGCTCAGTTGGGGTCGCCGCCAGCTGCTGGAACTGTGCAGGGTCGCCGCGCATTCCGTGCGCCCGGGCGGTTTTCGAAGTGTGCGGGGTGTGACGCAGCGGCTCGGCGGATTGACCGGGCAGCGCCTGCCCTCGGTCGGTCTTCGGAGTGTGGGGGGTGTGACGCGGTGGCTGGCCGCTGAGTGGCCCTGACGGGCTGCTGACACCAGACTGTGGGGAGCCTTCGAGGGACGCCCGTTCGAGTGCCTCATCGGAGTGGAACCTGGCGTGCAGTCGGTCCGCCTCCGC
>JAAYVP010000150.1 GCA_012517115.1 Brooklawnia sp.
AGCGCGCTGGCGAAGAAGGCCGGACGACCCGTCGGGGACATCACCCGGATGACGATCTGGGGCAACCACTCGACCAGCCAGTATCCCGACGTCTTCAACGCCCGGATCTGCGGTCGCCCGGCCGCCGAATGGATCGCCAGCGACGCCTGGATAAACTTCGACTTCATCCCCCAGGTGGCTAAACGTGGCGCGGCCGTGATCGCGGCCCGCGGCTCATCCAGCGCAGCCTCGGCAGCCAACGCGGTGATCGAGCATGTCCGCGACTGGTTCGAAGGGACGCTGGCCGACGACTGGACGTCGATGGCGGTGGTCAGCGACGGCTCCTACCAGGTGCCCGCCGGGCTGGTCTCGTCCTTCCCGGTGACTACTAAGGCAGGCAACCATTGCATCGTCCAGGATCTGCCACTCAGCGCATTCGCGCGCTCGAAGATCAGCGTCTCGATCGACGAATTACGCGGTGAGGCGGATGCTGTACGTAGTCTCGGCTTCGTGCGTTGACTAGGTATGCCGCCCCAAGGACCGGATAGATGAGGAGCACTGACGTGACGGCTGAAGATGCTCAGTTCAAGCTGAGGGCATACTGCCACCTTGACCGCATTCAGCCCCAATTCGCAGCCTTCGTCGGGAAGATCGCGTCTGGGACCCCGCCGATCGAGGGCGAAAGCACGCTCTACGTCGAGATGGTGCCGGGCATCTGGGTGTATCGGATCCTCGACCGGGTACTGAAGGCAGTCGCAGTGCACCCCAGCGCGCAGCTGGTGGAACGCGAATTCGGCATGCTCGCAGTGCATGCGTTCTCGCAGGCCAACGTGCTGCGGGCCGGCGAAGTGGTCCTAGAGGCCCTGAACCTTGCCATCGATGACCGGTTGGCTCCCCGGATCGTCTCCGAACACATCATCACCAACATCCACCCAAGCCAGGCACAAGTTCTGAACCGCGACAACGGCGGCACGATGATCGAGGGTGGGCAGACTCTGCTGGTGATGGAGTGCGAACCGGCCGCGTACATCAACCTGGCCGCCAATGAGGCTGAGAAGGCCGCGCAGGTCTCGCTCAACCATCTCAGCTCGGTCGGCGTATTCGGACGCCTGTGGATGTCCGGGAGCGAATCGGAGATCATGGCGGCTCGGAATGCGGCTGTTGCTGCAATGGCTTCGCTCACTGGCCGCCCCTCGCTGTGAGGTCCATGGTCGTTCACTGAGCGCCAAGTGAGAACGCATCAAGCCCAGCGTCTTGGAGATCGGCAGCCTTGAACCGAGCCCTCAAACAGAACCTGGGCGTGCCCCACGAAGCAGGCGCGCCCAGGGATAGCCGATGAATCCGGCGATCATGCGTCAAGGACGGCTCTCAACTGAACTGCGCAGCGGCAATGACATCCGGCTCTGTGATGCCGTTACTTCCGCGTCGAAAGTGGTATCCACCACCCGGACATCTTTGGATGCTGCCACCGCCGCGTTGAGTACTGCCGACCACGACTTGACGTCAGGACGTTGGCGCAGCAATTGCCGACGCTCACGTTCGGTCATGCCGCCCCACACCCCCCACTCGATGCGATTATCCAAAGCCTCAGCCAGGCATTGCGCCCGAACCGGGCACCCCATGCAGATGGTCTTCGCTCTCTTCTGGTCTTTGCCCTCAGGGAATAGGGCATCGTTCATCCCTCTGCACTTGGCCAACAGCGGCCAGTCTTCCGGGTCAGGCACGGCCGTCAACACGCGCTCCTTCCTTGGGCGGGTTATCGACAAACCTACACCCGAAGAGATGCCCAGCGAAACCGGCCATTTTGCGGCTGCCGGCGAGCTCTGCCGGGACGCGGCTGCGACGGTCCGAACAGGCTGGGCGACCCGCGGACAACCCATTTCCGGGCGATTTCCCTGCTGGTGGGAATGGCAGGTATCCGATGATGCGGGTCTGGTTGGGTGAACGATGGTCCTCGTCACGTACCCTAGAGGGCGTGAGCGCGAAGACCGTGGGAACTAAGACGTACTCCCTACTTATGTTCCTCGCCGTCAGCATCCTTGCTGGCATCCTGGTAGCTGGCCTGGGTCTGCCGTTCGCAGCCCTGGCCGCCGGGGCGACCCGGGCTGCCTCGACGGCACTGCAGGACATGCCAGCCGACCTTGCGGTTCCGCCGCAACATGAGGCGTCCAGCATGTACATGGCGGACGGCACGCTGTTGGCGAAGTTCTACGACCAGAACCGGCAGTACATTTCGCTCGACCAGATCTCTCCTGAGATGCAGATGGCCCAGATCGCAATCGAAGATCACCGCTTCTTCGAACACGGCGCGGTCGACATGCAGTCGATTATCCGCGCTGCCCTCGGCAACGCTGCCGGCGGCGCGATTAGCGGTGGTGGCTCCACCCTCACCCAGCAGTACGTGAAACTGGTGCGAATCCAACTCTGCAACGGTGAGAAGACCTGCGAACAAGAGGCGCAGGCAGCAACCATGGACCGCAAGATCCTAGAGATGCGCTATGCGGTCGCGCTCGAACAGAACCTCACCAAGGACGAGATCCTGGAGCGCTACCTGAACATGGCTTACTACGGCGATGGCGCCTATGGTGTGCAGGCCGCAGCCCGGCACTACTTCAACATCGACGCCTCTCAGTTGAACGTCGCCCAAGCGGCCATGCTGGCCGGACTGGTGCAGAACCCAAGCGCGACCGACCCGGTGAACAACCTGGATGCCGCGCTGGCGCGTCGCAATGCAGTGCTCGACGCCCAGGTGCGCTACCAGGGCATGCCGCTTGAGGTGGCCGAGGCCGCCGCCGCTGAAGGATTCGACCCGTCCCAGGTGCAGCCCGCCGTCAACGGCTGCCAGGGCTCCGCCTACCCCTTCATCTGCGACTACGCCCAGCGTGTGATGCTGAGCGATCAGATGTCATCACTCGGTGAGACCTACCAAGACCGGCTGAACACGCTCAACCGCAGCGCGCTGGAGATCCATCTCACTGTCTCGCCGCAGCAGCAGGACATCGTCCAGAACGCCGTCAGTTCGGTGGTCGGACCCGAGGACGCAGTGATCGCCGTCATGGACACCGTCGACCCGAAGACCGGACGTATCCTGGCGATGGCTCAGTCGCGTCCCGTGATGGGCGACGGCCCCGGCGAAACCGCCTGGAACTATTCGGTGCGCTACGACATGGGCGGCGCCGATGGCTACTTGTTCGGCTCGACCTTCAAGACTTGGACGGCCGCCGCCGCCGTGCAGCAGGGCTACTTCCCCGACACCACCTACTACAACGTGCGCGCCACACAGAACTGGCGCGGACAGTGGTTCCGGGGCTGCGGCGATGAGCGCTTCCAGTTGCTGGACAACTACACCACCAGCAACGCCGTGGCTGGCCAAACCTCGGGCAACTTCAACATGGTCACCGGCATGATGTGGTCGGTCAACAACTACTGGGTCTCATTGATCCGCGACGTCGGGGCCTGCCAGGCGGTCGACATGGCCGCACGAGCCGGCGTCGAGATCTCGCAGCCGGTCGAGGGTGAGGCCACCCTGGAGGACTTCAACTACGTCCCCTCCTTCACCCTCGGTGCCGCCAAGGTGACCCCGCTGTCGATGGCCGTGGGCTACGGCACCTTCGCCAATCGCGGCGTGCGCTGCAACCCGATCATTCTCGACTGGGTGAATACGCGAGAAGGCGTCGCGGTGCCGGTGCCCAGCGCCGACTGCCAGCAGACCATCGACCCCCAGGTGGCCGATGCGGTCAACTACGTGTTGAACCGGACGCACACCTCGGGCTTGTCGGCCTCGACCTACGTTCCGAACGGCATCGACCAGGCGTCCAAGACGGGTACCTCGGACAATTCGCAGTCGAGTTCGGCGTTCGTGGGTTACACCCCTGACTTGTCGACCTCGGTCGTGGTGGCGGGCGACAACCGCAACGAGGCCTGGCTGAACACCCCCGAACAGTCCCGCAACGTCCAGGTGATGCCGCTTAGCCCGTTGAATGGACGCTCGCTGGGCAGCTACGGGCGCGGTGACGCAGGCGCACTGTGGCGTCCGGCCATGGAGCAATTGATGGCTGGCATGCCCCAGTCGAAGTTCGAGCGTTGGGTTGCGCCGGTCACCTCCCAGACGCAGATCCCAACCGCCTCTGCACAGTCATCAAACGATCGATGAGCTGGCTTCGCGGGCTGGGCTGGACGACCGCAACGGTAGCTGGGCTCGGTGCTGGAGTCGTGGCGGGGGCTTGGCTGGAGGCCCGGGCGTTTCTGCTGCGGCGAGTCGAAGTGCCGCTGCTGGCAGCTGGGCAGCGTGAGATCAGGGTTCTGCACCTGTCAGACATTCACCTGA
>JAAYVP010000151.1 GCA_012517115.1 Brooklawnia sp.
CGCGATGGACGGCACTCAGAAGCAACCGATCCGCATCGTGCCGCACGTGAAGGCGTTCAGCGAGCGGGGCCAGGTTGCCAAGGGAGCCACCAGGGCGATCGCCGGCTGGGTGCTGCATCTGCGCGGCGTCGGCGCCCCGGTCGACGACAAAGCGGCGGTTGAGCTGGTTGAGCAGGCGAATGCCGGCGATCTGGCGGCAGCAGTGTCGGTCGCTCTCGACTACCTGAAGGTGGACGACGCGTCCGTCGCGGAGACTGTGCTGGCCCAGGCCGAGGAGATGCTGGCCATGCGCCGGTGACCGATCCCGTAACAACGAAACCGTCCCGCGCCAAACAGGTGCGGGACGGTTTCGTGGCTCTTCATAGAAGTGAGTGGACGAGGGGTCTGAATCCGCCGGCGTCGAGTAGGCATCTGGCTATGTAGTGGGTCAGGTTCCGGAAGCCTCTTGCGGTGCCGCGGAGGTGTTCGAGCAGCCCGTTGATCGCTTCACTTGGGCCGTTCGAGGTGCCGGGATGGTCGAAGTAGGCCAGCACGTCGTCGCGGCGTCGGTGCAGGGTCCGGCCCAGAGTGCGTAGCTCGGTCAGCGCGGCTGGGACACCGGCGGCGAGGGTGTCGATCAGTTTGGTCATGAGTTTCTTGCCTTCGGCTGGTTCGCGGTGTTGGTAGGCGTCGATGATGTCCTGGTAGGACTGCCAGGTCACCGCCAGGCAGAGGTGGGCCGGGTCCTCGATCACGTCGAGGAGTCGGAACCATTGCTTTTGGGTGAGCAGGGCGGCACGGCTGCGGACCACCCGGCGGATACCGAACAGCGGGTCACCGGAACGGCCGCGACGCCCGAGGGTTTCCTGCTGCAGGCGTTGTCGGCACAGGTCGAGCTTGTCGCCGGCCAGGGCGACGACGTGGAACGGATCCATCACCGTGACAACCTCGTCGATGGCCTCGGTGGCGGCGGTCTTGTAGCCGGTGAATCCGTCCATGGCGATCACCTCGATACGGTCCCGGAACCCCTGGTCTTGGGTTTCCAGCCAAGTCTTGAACGCCTTCTTCGAACGGCCCTCCAGCACCGCCAACAGCCTGGACGGCCCGGTATCGGTTCTTGTCGGGGTGAGGTCGATCACCACGGTGACGAACTTGTCACCGAACCGGGTGTGCCGCCAGCAATGCTCATCCACCCCGACCGTGGTGACCCCGTCGAGACGACCCGGGTCGTTAATCAACAGTTCCTGGCCGGCAGCCAGGATCGCATCGTTACAGGTGTTCCAGCCAACCCCGAGATTGGCCGCGACCCGGGCCACCGACAGCCGGTCGATCACGACCTGCTTGACCGCCAACAAGATCGCATCGCGCGACAGCTTCCCCTTCGACGGGGCCGCCGCCTGGATGGGGTGGCGCCAAACCCGGCGGCAGCCCCGGCAGCGGTAGCGGGGCACCAGCACTTCCAGGATCGTGGGTTTCCAGCCGTAGGGCACGTGCGCCAACCTCCTGATCACCGTGTCATGCCGGGTCCCGGGGCCATCACAGCCCGCACATGAGGCGGCCGCCGTGGTTGGGATGCAGGTGAGCACGGTGTGGTCGGGTTCGACCAACTGCCCGGTGACGGTCAGTCCAAGACGATCGAGCCGACAAAACGAATCAAGGCACGGTGGAGTAACGTGAGACACAAGGGCCCTTTTGGTTTCGGGTGAGGCATTGACACCTTCATCCTCCCAACCAAAGGGCCCCCTTCACGTCCCCACTGGCTCAGCTGGACACCCTCACCAACCCACCGTCAACTGTGAAGAGCC
>JAAYVP010000152.1 GCA_012517115.1 Brooklawnia sp.
CTCGCCGTGGCGCAACGGGTACGTCGAGTCGTTCAACAGCCGGATCCGCGACGAGTGCCTCAACATCAACAGCTTCTACTCGCTGCTGCACGCACAGGTCATCATCGGCGACTGGAAGGACGAGTACAACCACCACCGCCGGCACTCCTCGCTCGGCTACCTAACCCCAGCCGAGTACGCTCGGCAGTGCACCCATCAAATGGAAACCGACGACTCACAGAACGTCCGGACCGAATGAAGGGGGCGGCTCACCCGGGCGACCGCCACCAACTAGGAGACTGCTGAACAAGTGCGTGTCTGTGCCCGGGTGGTGGGGCCGGGTGCGGGAGCCTTGGTCGTGTGCAGGGGCGATCGCGGGATCAGCGGGATCTGTTCGATGCGGAGTCGATGGCCGGGGAGTTGCTTGAGCCGGGGAGTGTGTTCGCGTTCCTGGCTGAGCAACGGTTGGCGCTGTTCCCGGAGGAGATGTTCGCCGACTTGTTCCGCTCGGCGCGCGGTCGGCCGTCGGTGCCGGCGGACGTGGTCGCGACGGTGCTGGTGCTGCAGGCGCTGCACGGTCTTTCGGACCGCGAGGCCACCGAAGCGGTGACTTTCGATCTGCGGTGGAAGGCGGCTTGCGGGCTGGGTGTGCAGGTGCCGGCGTTCCATCCCACGACGTTGACGTACTGGCGTCGCCGTCTGGCCCAGTCCGAGCGTCCGAACCGGATCTTCGAGGCGGTCAACGCGGTGGTGCTGGAGACCGGGGTGCTCCGCGGGAAGAACCGCCGCGCATTGGATTCCACGGTGCTGGAGGACGCGGTGGCCACCCAGGACACCGTGACCCAGCTGATCGCTGCGATCCGTCGGGTCGCCCGGGAGGTCAGCGGCGGCAAGGAGCTGGTCGCGGCGCACTGCACCCGGCACGACTACTCCTCGCCGGGCAAGCCGCGGATCGCCTGGGATGACCCGGGCGCCCGCGACGAGCTTGTCTCGGCGCTGGTCAGCGACGCGCTGGCGCTGCTGGACCACATCGATGTCGAGGGCTTGGATGAGGGTGAGGCCCAGGTGGTGGCGCTGCTGGCGGTGGTCGCCGGGCAGGACGTGGAGCCGGCCGAGGAGGTGGCCATGTTCGAGGGCAACAAGGCAGAGACGAAGACCCTGATCCCGGTGATCGAGCAGTTCAAGACCCGCCACGGCATCGACGAGTTGGTGGTGGTCGCCGATGCAGGGATGTTGTCGGCGGACAACCTCAACGGGCTGGAGGATGCCGGGTGCCGGTTCATCGTGGCTTCCCGTCAGTCGCATGTGCCCTACGACCTGGGCGACCACTTCGAACGCCACGGCAACTACACCCCCGACGACTCGACCATCGAAACCACCCGCGAGATGGGCACCGGCCGGCAGCGACGAACCCGCCGAGTTGTGTATCACTACTCCTTCAAGCGGCACAAGCGAGACGACAAGACCATCAACGCCCAAGTCATCAAGGCCGAGAAGGTCGCTGCCGGGCTACGCCCGGTGGCCCGTGACCGGTTCGTTAAGGTCACCAACGACGCGGACGGGAAGAAGGCCGAGGTCAACTGGGACGTCATCGAACGAGCCCGGTTCTGCGCCGGCTTCAAGGGCTACGTCACCAACATCGGCCCCGACATGATGGACGGCGCAGCCGTGGTCGCCGCCTACCGGGACCTATGGCACGTCGAAGAATCGTTCCGGATGGCCAAGGGAGACCTCCAGGCTCGGCCGATCTTCCACCGCAAACGCGAACCGATCGAGGCCCACCTCACAATCGTGTTCGCCGCGCTCGCGGTCTCCCGTCACCTCCAGGACCAGACCGGCGTCACCATCAAACGCCTCGTGCAGACACTTCGACCCCTCCGGACGGTCACGATCACCATCACCGGCCAGCCCATCCAGGCCCAGCCACGCCTCACCACCGAAGCCGAAGCCATCCTCGCCAAGATCCCTCGCTGAGCGGGGCACTAAATCAGGCCTTAGTTGTGGAACTCAGGCCCGACGCGGGCCACGGGGTCGTGAACGTCACTCGCCGATGCCCAGATCGGCCTTCTCCTCCGTCTGCCCGCGAAACACACCTGACACCGCTCACGACGCACCCACTTCGGAAACAGACCCTGGGCCGTGGGCGGCTGCAGCACCCACCACCAGCGCGGGTGTTTGGCCAAGGGCGGGCGCCCCGAGTCCGCGGTGGAGCGCCCGCCGGTGGAGGTGGGGCTCAGCCCTCCCGGTACATGATTCCCATGGCGCCTTCGGGATAGTGCCATTTCAGCGCGCCTGGAGCCGCGACGGCCAGGCAGGTACCGCATTCCAGGCAGGCTGCGTACTCGACGGAGATGGTTCCGTCGGGCTCTTCGGAGTAGACATGCGCGGGGCAGACCCGAACGAGCAATTTGCCGGTGCCGGTTCGTCTGGCGATCTCCTGGTTCACTTCGATATGGGAATTGCCCTCGTCCACCTCGTAGACATTTCGGGCCAACCTCTCGTTGACGGTTCCTCCGATGTAGTCAGCCATTTCACAACGCCCTTACTGCTCGCAGGCCGATACGTATCAACCGACGGATGGTGAGTTTGGACTTCTTCAGCGCGGCCATTGCGGTCGGCAACAGTCGTTTTCGTGGTGTCAGGTCGAGGTTGTAGACGCCATGGAGTACGTCGGCCAGCAATTCGCCGATCTGCCCGTACATCTCCGGGGTTTCCAGGAATTCGGGTGCCTTGGCGTAAGTCGCCATGTCCTTGCCGACGAAGCTCGCCTCGTATTGCTTCACATACTCCTGCAAGCCTGCCTCGGACAGATCTCCGCTGCGTAGTGCCTTGTCTATGGCGGTCGCCGCGGCTTGTGCCGAGCCAGCCGCCAGATCCATACCACGGACGGTGAAGCCGGTGTTCAAGGTGAACCCGGCCGCATCGCCGATGACGACCAAACCGCCCCGGACCAGATCATGCTGCATCTTCTGGCCGCCCTCGGCGACCAAGTGACAACCGTATTCCATCAACTCGCCGCCTTCCAGGAAGGGTTTGATCGCCGGATGGCTGAGGAAATGGTCGTGTACGTCAGACGATGTCCTGCCCTTGGCTGCCAGGTCGTCCAGCCGCAAGACCACGCCGATGCTGACCGAGTCACGGTTGGTGTAAAGGAAACCGCCGCCGGCGACCGACTGGGTGCAGTCGCCCACCACGGCATAGGCCACACCCTCGTCCCCGGTCAGGTTGAAGCGGTTACGCACCTCGTCCTCGCCCAACCGGATCACCGACTTGACCCCCACGGCCAGGTTGTGGGTCGGCTCGGGATCACGAATGCCAGCGTTCTGGGAGATGAAGGAGTTCGCTCCGTCAGCGGCCACGATCACGCGGCAGCGCAATTCATCCTCTCCCGCACGCACTCCGACGTACTGATCGCCCTCGGTGATGAGCGCATCCACCTTCACTCCGGGCATCACGGTCACGCCGGCTGCCTCGCATTGTTCAGCCAGCCACGGATCGAACTTCGCGCGCAGGACGGTGACCGCATTCACGGGGTCAGCCAGCCTGGCGTCCCAATAGTCGACGTTCACGAACGAGGTCGGATTCAGGAAGCTCAGCGCGTTGCGGGTGATTCGGCGCTCGATTGGTGCGACGGCCAGAAAGTCGGGGAAGATCTGTTGCATCACGCGGCAGTAGAAGACACCACCAGACAGATTCTTTGTGCCCGGCTCCACACCACGCTCGATCAGCAGAACCTCATGCCCGGCCCTCGCCAGCAGGTACGCCGACACCGACCCGGCCACGCCACCACCGATGACGATGACGTCGAAGTCGTAATTGTCGTCAGACATCATCCACCTCTACTTGACGGCCGCGGTTATGGCCGGCACCACGGTGTAGATGTCGCCGACGATGCCGTAATCGGAGCCGGCGAAGATGGGCGCATGTTCGTCGCTGTTGACCGCCACGACGACCCGCGAGTCGGTCATGCCGACCGTGTGTTGGAGCTGGCCTGAGATGCCCAAAGCGATGTAGACGTCCGGCGCGACGTGCTGGCCGGAAACGCCGATGTACCGATCACGGGCGAGCCAGCCGCTGCCCTCAGCGATGGGCCGAGAGCAGGCCAGATCTGCACCGATGGCAGCCGCCAAGTCCTTGGCGAGCTGTAGGTCGGCCTCGGACTTGAAGCCCCTGCCAACGGCGACAATACGCTTTGCGGCCGACAGGTTCACCTGCGCGACGCTGGAGGCATCGGTGCTGGTGACGGTGGCAGCGTAGGGTTCGGCCTGGACGGTTTCGCTGGCGGCCGCGTTACCACTGGGTGCAGTACCACCATCCACGACGAGCACCACGGGCTGGGCTAGCGAGATCGTCTGTTGGGTCACCCCGCCGTAGCGGGAGATCTCAGCAGTTTCCTTGCCGATAACCTTGGCGCCAGTCAGTATCGGGGCACCCAATTTGGCGGCCACCGCTCCAGCCAGAACGCGCTCGCTGGGTCGGTTCGCAACCAGAACCACGTCCCCCGCCTGCGCTGCGACGGCTGAGGCCACGCTGGGGGCGAGCGCTTCGGCCGGTACTCCTTCGGGGGCCGCAATGGCGATGACACGATCCACTCCGAGGAATCGGCTGGGATCGGTTCCAGCCACGACGGCGGTGACCGTCCCGCCGAGCGCACGGCCGGTATCAATGAGTGCAGAAATCTGCGGTGACACCGCAACGATCCACGTGTTGGTCATGATCAGGTATTCCTTTCCGTTGAAATGAAGCTCACAGGACGCCGACGGACCGCAGAGCAGCGACCAATTGAGCGGGGGCGTCGTCTCCGCTGAATACTTGGTGTTCGCGAGCCTTGGTAGCGGGCCGGGAATGCGCTGTCACGGTCAAGTCCACTTCGGCCGCGTCGAGATCTGCCAGTGCGACTTCTTCGGCCGGCTTCTTGCCGGCCGCAAGGATGTCCTTCATTCCGGGGGTCCGGGCCTCGGTGGCGTCCGTGGTAACCGATACCACAGCTGCGCCGGCGAGAGCGATGGTACGGGTGCCACCCTCATGGGCCTGGACCAACTCCCAGCCGTCTGCAGTCTGCGCAACCGAGATGACCTCAAGGAAGCAGGGCCAGCCCAGGTAGCCTGCGATCACAGTGGGCATCACTTGGGCGCCTTCGTCGACCGAGGCATCCCCGGTCAAGACGATGGCTGCGTCCCCGATACGCTCGACCAATGCAGCCAGAACCGAGCCGACCCTTGTGGGTGCCCAATCGCGCACTGCATCGTCGGCGACGATGACTGCCCGATCCAGGCCGCGCGAGAGTGCGCCCTTCCTGGCCAGCGAGCTGTTGGCAGCTGTGGTGCCCACGGTGATGCCGACCAACTCCGAGCCGGCCGCGTCGGCCAGTTGCCGTCCCACTTGGATCGCGACTGGGTCGTACTCGCTGACGGTCTCCTTCGCGCGGGACCAGTCGATCCGACCGTCCGACCCTACTGACGCGTCCTGGGGATTGGCCGCGTACTTGTACGCAACGACGATGGTCATTATTCGTTCCCTTTCATTGTTTCTGCCTGACCGGACGCTCGGCAGAGCGGCCAGTTGCCTGCTTTCAGTGGATGCTGCCCGTTCGGGCGACCCTCCCGGCAGCCGCCGGCTGGCCTGCAGGACCAGACCGGGGGCCGCCGACGGAATGTGACAACCCGCGCAAGGTCGATATGATGTGAGCAGGCCCGCAACAGTCGCGGTTGCCTTATCAAGGAGCGCTCATGCAGCAGACTGCACCGCTGGGTCGCCCTCGCAATGACCTGGCAGACATCAAGATTCTGCAATCCGCGCTGCGGCTCTACGGAGAGGCCGGCTGGCACGGATTCAACTTCACCAAGATCGCCGCCAAAGCCGGGGTCGGAAAGTCCAGCATGTATGCCCGCTGGACCGAACGGGAGGAACTGCTGATCGACGCATTCCGGGCGTTGGTCGTCTCGCCCGGGCCAGTCGGCGAGGATCCCCGTACGATTCTCATCAACGAGATTGAGTACCGGCTGCGCGAATACCTGGGGCCGCATCGTGGCGCCGTCCGCCGGGTCTTCGTCGAGATGTGTAGTTCGTCGATCCCGGTGATCACCGAGGCATACGAGCATGTCTACGTCCGTCCCATCAAGGAGATCAACGTCCGGCTGTGGGATTTCAAGAAGGCAGGCATCATTCCGGGACATATCTCGGTGACACGCCTCCTGGATGCCATCGAAGGTTCCGTGCTGATGCGCACCTTCTGCCTGCCCGAGGAGGACGTCGAGTGCTTCCTGACCGAGGTGGAGGAGTACGCCGAGTTGCTTGTCGATGATCAACTGCGAGGCATCAACACCACCAGTATGCGCATAGTGCACGTGTCCTGATTGAAGCGCGGGTTGGTTCATCGAGCGCCTCCGAGTAGAGGGTTGCGGCGTCGTTCCCGACCTATCGTGGTGGGTGCACCGTGGCCGGGAAGCACGCTCAGGTCTGCTGACAGTCGACCCAGCCTCAGCAGGGTGGCGCGCATGTCGGCCGCGTTCCCCCGGACGAAGTCGGTTCGGCCGATTCCTGACTCGAACAGTGTGTCCCCGGTGAACAAGATTTGGTTCGCCTCGTCGAGCAGACAGATACTGCCCGGAGTGTGCCCCGGGGTTTCGAGCACCGCCAGTGTGTCCGAACCCAGACAGACCTGATCCCCCTCGACCAGGGGTCGGTCCACCGTCGAAACCCGGTAGTCGAGGCCTTCCTCATCGAAGCCGGATAGGTGAGGGTCGGCCATCGCGGCAACGTCCTGTCGGCCGACCAGCACGGGGCCGCCGGTCGCTTGAACGAGTTCGTTGATGGCCCCGATGTGATCGCTGTGGCAATGCGTGGCGACGATGCCGACGACGCGTCTGTCACCGACAGCGGATAGCACCAGTTCCGGCTCTGCCCCCGGATCAATGACCAGCACTTGGGCGCCCGATCCGAGCAGGTAACAGTTGGCCTGATATGCGCCCAGCACCAGACGTGAGATTTCATACACTGCCGGCTACCTCCCCCGAAACTCCGGTGATCCGGTGACCGAAAGACTGAGGCCCTTGGTTTCGGGGGCCCAGGCCCACGAGATCAGGAAACCGATCGCAGAGATGACAGCACCAACAACCATTGTCGGTCCGGTTCCGTACGCCGCCATGAACCCCGGAAGCAGGTAAATGGAGACCACGGTACCGATGCGACTCAGGGCAGTGGCTACCCCCATCGCCGAGGCTCGGATGTCGGTGGGAAAGAGTTCGTTTGGGTACAGCCACTCCAGGTTCCCGGGGCCGCCGGAGAAGAGCGCGTAGATGGTGAAGCAGATGATCACCACCACCAGCGTGGGGTTGGGGATGATGCCGAGGACGGCCAGCGCCAACGTCATCACAGCGAAGCACGTGATGATCAGCGGGCGGCGCCCCCACACTTCAGCCAGGATCATCGCCGGGATGGTGCCGATCATGAAGAAGGTGCCGATGATGATCTCTCCGATCAGGGCCGTGCGGCCCTCGCCCATTCCAAAGGCTCCGATGATCTGTGGGCCGAAGGTGTAGATGGCGAACATCGGGATCGCTTGGCACAACCAGATGGTGCCCACGAAGATCACTCGCCGCAGATAGGTCCCCTGGAAGATCTTGGTGAACTTGGTCTTGGTGTGTGCCACCTCGTCGTCCAGCACAACATTGGTGCCGAAGAGGCGACGCACGATGGCCGCGGCCTCCTCGGCACGCCCCTTCGACAACAGCCACCGAGGGGACTCGGGGATGGCTACCCGACCGATCAGAATGATGATGCAGGGCACCACGGAACTCCCCAGCATCCAGCGCCAGCCGCCAGGTGTGTGCAGCAGGAAGTAGCCGACGATGTAGGCGACGTTCGCGCCGAGGTACCAGACCGCGGCGATGACACCCATCGAGATGGCACGGTACTTGCGTGGGGTGAACTCCGCGATCATCGAAGTGGCGATTGGATAGTCGGCGCCAATCGCGATGCCGATGAGCAGACGCAGCAGTACCAACTGCCAGACTTCCACGATGAACATGGACATGATCGACAGCGCGGCGATCACCAGCACATCGATGATGAACATTCGTTTGCGGCCGAGCAGGTCGGTAACCCATCCGCCGGCCAGCGCGCCCACGAAGATACCGACGATGGACGCGACGCCGATCAGCCCGCTTGCCTGCGGCCCTATGTCGAGGGTGGGTGTGAGCACCACGAGCGCCACGCCGATGATGCCCAGTACGTAGCCCTCAAGGAAGGGACCGCCACTGGAGAAGATGGTCACCCTCACCAGGAATGGCGACATGCCGATGTCGTCAAGTTTGATTGCGGTGCCTTCGGTGGCACCCGGGCTCTTGTTTTCCACGATCTACTCCAGTGCATCTGTGGCCGCACCGGTTCGGGTGGGGTGTGGCAGGCCAGCCCCGACCCGAACCAGTGGGACGGTCAAGGCGTCACTTGTACTCGATGACGCCCCAGTTGAGGTACGGCTTGGTGTCGGCGAAGGCATCGACCAGCGCGAAGTGGACGCGGCCGGTGTCCATCTTCCAGAACTGCGAGACGACGGTGGTGCCGGGCAGCATCGGCTGGGTGATGCGGGTCTTGAACCGGGTGAGGCGTTCGGGCTCGCCGGGGATGAACTCGTTGATGAAGTGGCGGCATAGTACGCCGGAGAATGACACGGCATGCAGAATCGGACGGCGCTGGCCGTTCTCCTTCGCGTACTCCCAGTCGACGTGTTGCGGGTGGTAATCGCCGGACAAGCGGTAGATGAGCGCCTGGTTCATCGGGATGAGCTCGGTGACCTCGACGTCGGCGTCACGGTCGGGCATTTCCACGACATCCTTCGGTGCTGCTGGGCCTCCCCAGCCGCCGTCATAGATCAAGCAGTCCCACGACTCGTTGGTGAACAAAAGCTCGTTGGTCTCGAGGTCGTAGGTATCGCCGACGTGCTGGGCGAGCAGGCCGCGCCCCTCGCCGCGGTCGTAGAGACCTTCCAGTTTCACCTGGGTGCGGAAGGTTCCGTCGACCTTGGTCAGCGGCTGATGGAATTTGACGTCGAAACCCCAGTGCAACGAGCCGGCATAGTTGTATCCATAGTCGATGGTTTTCGTGACCCTTGACTCGACTATGGGCATGGCTGCGAACATCGGAAGGACCTTCTGGTCCTTCTCGTAGACGTACTGCAGATCTGTCTTTCCATCGAAACCCGCTCCGCAGCCCAGGGCGAACAGGATATGGTCTCGGAAGGTGTAGGGGCGGTCGAACGGGCCGAATGTCTGCCCGACCATTTCAGTCTTGATTGCCATTACATGTCCTCTCTTTATGGACTAATCGATTTTTCTGTACTTTTCCGTAGTTTCCTCGTGGCAGATCAGTGCAGATCTCAACGAGGGTGGGCACTTTGTAATACGCGAGGTGATTGCTGCAGTGGGCGAGCAATTCCGCCACATCGATCTCGACGCCATCGTCAGGCAGGATGAAGGCCTTGACTTGCTCATCCCGAACCGAGTCGGGGACACCGACGACAGCAGCCTCCCGGACGCCGGGGAAGTGTTGGAGCACGTCCTCTACCTCGATGCTGGAGACGTTTTCGCCCGCCCGTTTGATCAGGTCGATCTTGCGGTCGACGAAGTAGAACCAACCGTCCTGGTCCATGCGGCCGTAATCGGAGGTGTGCAGCCAGCCCTCGTTGTCCAGAGCCTTCGCAGTGGCCTCTGGATCGCACCAATAACCCGCCATCAAAGTGCGACCTGCCGCGCCCTTAATGGCGATCTCACCGACCTCTCCGATCGGAAGTTCACGGCCGGCGACGTCGACGATCCGCGCCTCGTAACCCAACCCGACGCGGCCAATCGACGGCCAACGTCGTGGTCCGAACGGAAGGTCGGTCAGGCAGCCCACCAGCGACTCGGTCGAGCCGTAATTGTTCAGGATTGACACATTGAAGCGGTCTTCGAAGGCAGCCTTTTCCTCGTCGGTGATGGGCAGGAAGTAGTGCATCTCGCGCACTTGGTGATCCTGCTCGTCCGGATCGATGGGCTGCGCCAGCAAGGTTCGGACGATCATCGCCATGGCCTGTGCCAGCGTTGCGCGGTGTTTGCGTACCTGCTTCCAGAATCGGGTGGCGGAGTAACGCCTCATCAGCAGCAGTGCCCCGCCCACTGTTACCGCAGGCATCAACGCTGACAGTTGAAGGTTGATGTGGGTGACCGCCATCGTGCTGAGATAGCGGTCACCGGGCACCATTGCCAACTGCCAGTTGACGAAGTATCCAGCGAATATGAAGTTGTAATGGGTGAGCGTGACACCCTTCGGGCGGGCGGTGGTTCCCGATGTGAACATGACCTCGACCGGGTCAGTGGCGGCGATCGGAGGACGCGCAAGCAGCCGTTCCGGCTCGCTTTGCCGCAGTTGTTCGTAACTTGGATACCCAGCCGTTTCCCCGACCACGATGATGTCGTCGACTTGATAGTTGGCGGCCAACCCGATTGGTAGCAGTTCGGCGTCTGCCACTGCCGTTTGAACCCTGCATGTGCGCAGAATATGGCAGATCTCACTGGGGGTGTAGGAGGCATTGAGTGGCACGATGATGGCCCCGATGGCTGCCAAAGCGAACAGGCACTCCACGAACTCGACGGAGTTGTACAGGTGCACGACGACTCGGTCGCCCGGCCGCACGCCACGTCGCCAGAACATATTGGCCGCCTGACAAGTGGCGGCCCAGAACTCGGCGTAAGTGAATTCGGCCTCTCGGTCGCTGTCGGGATCCTCGAAGACAAGGAATACATCATTGGCCCGAGTCTGTGCCGTTTGCTCCCACAACTCACGAAGGTTCATTCCCTCAGCGATGCCCACCACTTGCTTCACCTCCTCTCAGTTGGGAGTGGGCGCGCAGCTGCCCACTCCCAACTCGGCATTACTCGTTGTCTGCGAACTTGACGTTGCCGGAGGACTCAAAGCGCTCGATATCGGCAGCCGAGAAGCCGGCCCTTTCGAGAATGTCGCGGGTGTCGTAGCCCAACTCCGGCATTGGCCGCCAGAACTGGCCCGGCCGGTTGGTGAACCTGGGTACGGTGTTCAGCCCCTTGATCGTTTGGCCATCCTTGTTCTGCCACTCGATGAAGTTCTCGCGTAGCTTGGTGTGCTCCTCGCCAAGGATTTCGTCGAAGCTGAGCATCTTCTGGGCGGCAAGTTTGTTGGCGGTGAAGTCCTTCTCCACCTCTTCAGCGGTCTTGGTCATCAGATACTCTTCGAGCTTCTGCTCGATGAGCGGCGCCTGCGAACTGGACAGCCACAACGCCGAGGTGTCTTCTGGATACTCCTCGGTTCCCCACAGGTGTCCAAGGCCGATGGTTTCCAATAGGTACTTGTTTTGTGGGATGCCGTAGACGCACAGCCCGATGACCCCGTCCTTGGTCTGGTACTGACCGATCGCGCAGAGGTTCTGGTTACGGGCGCCGGCTCGTGGGTACTCGATGCCCTTGTTGAGGTAATCGATCATGTAATACGTTCCGACGCGCAGCATGGTTTCGTACATGGCGACATCGATGGATTCGCCCTCGCCGGTCTTCTGGGCGCGGTAGACGGCTGCCAGTGCGGCTCCCACCACCATCAACGAGTTGAAGTAGTCGCCGGTGTACGGTGCGGCGGTCATGGGTTGCTCGGGGCTGCCGTTCTGATAGACGTAGCCCGAGTAATCCTGGATTGTCAGGTCGTACGCAGCGGAGTTCACTCGTGCCGGATCGCCGGTGTGACCGAATCCGGACACGTGCACGATCACCAGAGCGGGGTTGCGCTCCCAGAGCATCTCATCGGTGATTCCCTTTCGGGCGAAGACCGGGCCCTTCGCCGAGGCGATGAAGACGTCGGTATCCTCAATGAGCTTCAGCAGGATCTCCCTGCCCTCATCGGAGAACGGATTCATCGACAGGGAGCGCTGGTTGCGGCGTTCCATCTCCTTCACGAATTGGGTGTCACGGACCGAATCACCGGTGAAGGTGTTCTCGATCCAGGTGACGTCGGCACCCCACTCGGAAAGGATCTCGCAGGCCGTCGGGACTGCTATCTCGACGGCGGAGTAGAGAACTTTCAACCCGTCCAGGTTGCCGTAACGTGGCTTTTCAACGGGGACTCGCATGGTGTTTGTTCCTTTCATCGGTAGTCGCGGAGTGCGGCGCGACCGGCGGCGAGGATCATCATCTCGTCGGTGCCGCCGGAAACCCGGTCGACGCGGAGATCACGCCAGAAGCGTTGGACGCGGTGTTCACCGGTGATGCCGATGCCGGCCAGCACCTGGAGCGCCAGGTCGACGACCTCGAAGGCGGCGTTGGCGCAGTAGTACTTGGCCATCGAGCAGTCGCCACGGCCCATGGTGCCGTGGTCATGTTTCCAGGCGATCTCGTACAGCATGTTGCGCATATTGGTCAGGGCGATCTTCATCTTGCAGAAGTACAACTGGATCAGTTGATAGCGAGCGATCGCCTCCCCGCCCTGCACTCGCTGGTTTGCATACTTCGCGGCGTCCTCAAATGCGCAGTAGGCCTGGCCGTAGTTGGTCAGCGCCACAAGGAACCGCTCCAGGTCGAAGTCGTTGACGCCCCGCTTGAATGCCCCGCCCTCGGTGCCGTACAGGTCGGTTTCTTCCAGTTCGACGTTGTCGAAGTAGAGTTCGGCACAGGAGTCCATCCGCAAGCCCAGTTTGTGCAGCGGTTCCTTGGTGATGCCTGGCCTGGACATGTCGACGAACCACTCGGTATAGACGCTCATGTCCTCCGAGTTGCGGGCCATGACGATCATGTACGGAACCTTCATCGATGAGGTCTGGAAGGTCTTGTGGCCGTTCAGGTAGACCTTGCCGTCCCGACGGGTGTAGGTGGTTCGCATGTCATCCCAACTGGAACCCGCGCTCGGCTCGGTCATGGCGTAGTTGAGCATCTGCTTGCCGGAACCCACGAAGGCGAGGATCTTGTCCCGCTGTTCCTCGGTGCCGTGTTCGATGATGCTCTCCCAGCCGGGAAGCTGGTACAGCAGGTAGGTGGGCCCGCCCTCGCGACCAAGCACCTCGTAGGCGGCGGTGAGGGTGACCCAGTCCTGGCCGAAACCGTCGTACTCCTCCGGCAGCAGGATGCGGTCGAAGCCCAGGTCGCAAATGGCCTTGACCCACTCCTCCGGGTACTCCGAGTTCTCGTCACAGTCGTGGAAATAGGTTTCCCAGGGCCGGCTGCGCATGAGCTCCGTGAAGCCGTCGACCATCAGTTGCTGGTCTTCGGTGAGGTTGAAATCCATCTGTTTCTCCGTTTCGGTATTAGGTGGTCCAGCTACTTGGCGTGGTCATGGAAGAAAGTGGCGGCATGCTGCAGTGCGTCATTGGCCTCGTCGAGCATCCGCGAATTGTGCAGGAAGGCATGGATGACGCCGCTGAACTGCTCGTAGCGGTGGGGAAGCCCGGAGTTAGCGAGAATCGCCGCCAGACAACGGGAGTCGTCGCGGAGCGGATCGAGGTCGGCTGCTGCGATGTAACAGGGCGGCATGTCACGCGTGAGATCATGGGAGAACAAGTCGACGTACGGGTCGTGGATCTGTTCTGGACTGGTCAGGAACATTTCCAGGTAGTACCGATAGTCCTCGGCAGTCAAACCATCCCAGGGACCTCCCAACAGCCGCCAGGACATCGAATCCCGCAGACCGAAGAAGCCGTAGAAGAGCAGCAGGCATCGGAAATCGATCAGGCTGTTCAACTCATCGCGTAGATACAGGTGAGCGCTCAGGGACATGAACGCTCCGCCCGAGTCACCAGCCAGTGAGATATCGGAACCGTCGATGCCCCAACGATCGGGGCGTTTCTGCAGTTCCTGGATGACCGCTACACACTCTCGCATCGCCTGCGGGTGCTTGGCCTCGGGGGAGAGCGTGTAGTCGACACTCACCACGGCGGCGCCTGTGCGATCGGCCAGGATACGAGTTATCCGATCGTGCGTCTCCGGGCTGCCAAGTACGTAGCCGCCGCCATGGATGAAGACGATGCAGGGCAGATCTGGCTCCGCGACCGGGTAGTAGGCACGGACTCCGACGTCTCCGAATTCTGTTGGAACCTTCGCGTCGTGCACTCGGGCGAGTTCGGGGCCGCCCTCGTTCCAGAACTTGCGTTCAGCCCGATAGCCGGCGCGCAACGCCGCCAGGCCGGCGCTGGTGTCGTAGGCGTCTGCGGCGAGTTCGGTCGACTTGGCGACCACCTCGCCCATCTGCCGCGTCCACATCGCCGGTACGTCGAACTTGTTCACCATTGCTGCTCCTGGTTGCGCGTCAGCAAGTCGTCGCCGTCGCTGAGCGCATCGACTGCTGGCGCCGGCGTGGGCGTCTGCGGCTGGGCATCGGTGGGCACGGTGGGTACCAGATCGGCGTCCGTTGGCGCGGCGGTGGTGCCATCGGGCCGCAGTTCCAGACCGGCGGCAGCGGCCGCCTCTGCGGCCGTTCGCTCGAGGCGGTCTCGGTTGCGCTGAACGTAGAACATCAGAGCAATCGCGGATGCCATCGCCAGTACCGCAGCGCCGATGTTGATCCAGAAGATGTCGACGAAGGCGTCATTGCCCTTGGCGTCCATGATGGCACCGAACCAAGTGGAGGAGAAGGTGTCGGGCAAGAAGCCGACCACGGACAGGATGCCGGTCGCGGTTCCGAAGATCGTCAACGGCACGCGGCCCTCCGTGAGCTGCCCCGAGACGATGCCGAAGGTGCCGTTTGCGATGAAGCCGAGCAGGATGATGACGATGGCCGCAACAACTGCCATACCGGTGTTGGCAGGCAGGATGACCAGAGCCAGGATGCCCAGGGCCGAGGCGAGCGAGCCTGCGACAATGATCTTGGATGGCGAGTTGGCCTTGTCAGCCAGCCAGCCGAAGATCGGGCCCGACAGCAGCGTGATGCCGTAGGTGCGCACGACTGAGACGATCGAAACCACGCCGAGGGAAGCGCCGACCGCATTCTGCAGATACGGCGTGGTGTAGGTCACGCCGGTGTAGTAGAAGTACACGAAGAACATGCAGAGCGCGGCGAGCCAGACCACCGGGCTCTTCAGGGCGATGCCGACCGAGCGGAAGTCGAAGGCGTTCTTCTCGCCCGAACTGATCTCACCTTCGAACCTCGGGATGAAGATGAACGACATGATGGCCAGCAGCATGATCATGCTGCCCAGGAAGATCAGCAGAGTTCGGACCGCCATATCGATGTTGTTCGCCAGTGCCGAGATGATTGCCGTGTTGATCAAGCCGATGATCAGCCCGGCCGCCCCGTAGATGCCGTACGACAGGCCGATGTTCTTGGCGTACTCCTTCTCGCCCGAGATCAGGCGGACCAGCTTGAACCGGATGCCCCACCAGATCAGGATCGTTGTGAAGCCCATGCCGACGAAGATCAGCATGAGCGTTCCGAAACTGGGGAGCAGGGCGTAGAGGTACGTGAGGATGGCGGTGCTGCCGAAACCAACCCAGGCCAGGGTCCGTACCCGGACCTTGTCCGCGACGATGCCGGAGGGAAGGTAGCAGATCGTGGCGGTGATCGCGTAGGCCGATAGCAGGGCCCCGAGTTGCGCGTTGGTGACACCCAGTGCCCCCATCAGTGGCTCGTAGAAGACACCCTTCAGGTAGGCGGGGGCATAGATGGTCGAGCTGCCCATCGATACGAGCACGAGCAGCAGCAGCCGGTGAGCCCGGCCGAGATCGCTTGGCCGCTTCTCTTCCTTGAGACTTGTCAGCATGGCTGACCCTTTCTAGGGTGATTGATGGCTTGGCGACTGCCTGTTGAATCTGAGATCCGTGCTTTGATGGGAGGCTCGCCCCACAGGCGCACCGAGACGCTACGGAGATCGGAGATTCGGACTGAAGCAGTCCGATTCAATGGACGATAATCGTCCGCAATTGATGGACGGAGTTGGTCCGTAATTGATGGACGAAAACCGTCCGGAATGCCGGACTCTATTCGTCCGAAATTCATCTTTAGTGGCTGACCCTCCGCACCTAGTGGCGGTTTTCGATCACTCGTCAACGCGGTTGCAGTAGTGGTCGTGACGACGATCGACGCTGAGCGCCAGACCATGCTGTGGACATTAGCAGAAGGCTATTCGGAGTCGAAAGTCCAGGGTCTGTAAAGGGGTGGGCTGACCCCGTTTCGTAGGTCCAGTCGTTATGAGAGTCGTCCTGTTGCCCGCGGTCGCGGGCAGGGAGACTGGTCAGATCATGACGAACAGCAGGAAGCGTCACACCCCGGAGCAGGTCGTCCGTAAGCTCGGGCAG
>JAAYVP010000153.1 GCA_012517115.1 Brooklawnia sp.
CCCGGCGCTGGTCTGGGCGATGGAATCGGGCCAAGCCGTTTTGGTGGCCACCGCCACGCTGGCGCTGCAGTCTCAGTTGACCAAGAAGGATATCCCGGTCGCCGTCAAGGCGGTGGCTGCGGTGCTGGGCCGCGAACCCCGCACGGAAGTCCTAAAGGGACGCTCCAACTACGCCTGCCTGTTGCGGGTGCGCGACCAGGTGGGAGTCGCGCAGGACGCCCTGCTCGGCGGGTCACTGGTCGGCGAGGTGCTCAGAGCCGCAGGAGCCGACACGGCGTCCGTGCTCGGTGCGGAAGTACTCGGGCTTCGTGAGTGGGCCGAGGCCCAGGCCAAGGATGGTTGCCTAGCCGATCGCGATGACGCACCGAGCCACTCGCCGCGCGCGTGGGCCCAGGTGTCGGTGCCAGTCCGGGAGTGCCTGGGCGCCGCCAAGTGCCCTTACGGGACGGAATGCTTCGTGGAGGCATCCCGGGCTCGGGCCAGACAGGCCGATTTGGTCGTCACCAACCACGCGCTGTTGGCCATCAATGCGATGCATGGCGGCACCGCGTTGCCCGAACATGGTGCGGTGATCATCGACGAGGCGCATGAGCTGGTCAGCCGAATCACGGGTGCGGCAAGCAACGAGTTGTCGGCCCAACAGATCGAGCGCGTCGCCAAACGGGCGTCCGAATGGCTGGGCGATGACCTGAGCGTAGAACTGCTCGAAGTTGCAGATGGTTTCGCCGCAGCTCTGGACGAAGTCGCGCCGGGCCGTATCACCAGCCCGGAATCGCTGGCGGTTCAGGCTGCTCTGCTCGTGCGCGAGACCAGCCGGCGAGCCATCTCGGCGATGAGCGTGCCATCGGGTCAGACCGCAGACCCGGAGCGCACGCAGGCCACTGCGGCGGTTCGGGAGATCTTCGACATCTCAGAACGGATAGCCAAACTGGGCGAGCAAGATGTTGTCTGGCTGAGCGAGCACGAGCGGTTCGGGCGGGAGCTGCACGTGGCGCCGTTGTCAGTGGCCGGTCTGATGCGCGAGAAGGTGCTGGCCGAGCACACCACGATCCTTACCTCGGCGACCCTCACTCTGGGCGGTTCATTCGAGTCAATGGCTGGCAGCGTCGGCCTGAGACGGGACGACCGGATCGACGAGGAGACCGAGCCCGACGATGCGGCCCAGTGGCGTGGCCTAGACGTGGGATCGCCGTTCGACTACGCCAAGCAGGGCATCCTCTACGTCGCTCGGGGACTGGCTAATCCGGGACGGGACGGGATCGCGCCGGATGCGCTCACCGAACTGGCTGAACTGGTCTGGGCAGCCGATGGGCGAACCTTGGGCCTGTTTGCCTCGCAGCGGTCGGCGGAACTCGCCGCAGCCCACCTGCGGACTGAGCTTCCTGAGCTGACTGTGCTCTGCCAGGGCGAGGTGCAGCTCAGCGAGTTGACCCAACAGTTTGTGGCTGACGAGCGCTCGGTGCTGTTGGGCACCATGTCGTTATGGCAGGGAATCGACGTGCCGGGAGATGCCTGTCGTTTAGTGGTGATCGACAAGATCCCGTTCCCGCGGCCTGATGACCCGCTGATGCAGGCGCGTCAAGAGGCCGTCGCCCAGGCTGGTGGGAACGGATTCATGCAGGTCGCGGCGGCGCACGCCGCACTGCTCCTCGCTCAGGGGGCCGGACGCCTGATCCGTCGTGACAGTGACAGGGGAGTGGTGGCGGTGCTCGACCCCCGCTTGGTCAAGGCGCGTTACGGTGGCTTCCTGAGGGCCTCGCTGCCACCGTTCTGGGTAACGATTAGCCAAGACGTTGCGATCGCGGCACTGCAGCGCTTGGGCGCAGCCAGGGAAAACGGGCAAGGCTAGAGCCGCCGCAGGACGGCCACCACCTTGCCAAGAATGGTTGCGTCGGTCGCATCGATGGGCTGGTAAGCCGGATTGTGCGGCAGCAACCAGACTCGATCGGAAGCGCGGCGCAGCGTCTTGACGGTGGCCTCGCCGTCCAGCAGCGCGGCGACGATCTCCCCGTTGTTGGCAGTCGGCTGCTGCCTCACCACTACGTAGTCACCATCGCAGATTGCGGCCTCAACCATCGAGTCGCCGCGGACCTCCAGCGAGAAGAGTGTGCCTTC
>JAAYVP010000154.1 GCA_012517115.1 Brooklawnia sp.
CCCTCCGCCGGTGTCGACGCAGCGTGCTCGACCAGCAACGTTTCGGCAGCCTGGCGCTGCTCATCGTCCAGGTCTTGCGGCAGTTCGGTCAACACGCTGTGGATCGTTCGAGCCTGCTCGCTGTTGACCTGCCCAGACAACGCCGCTTGCCGCGTGATGGGATGGGTGGTCAGTTCTTTGCCGGCAAAGACCAGCCCGCTGGCCTGCTTTGGCGACATCTGCCCCACCATGCCCAACCAAGTCGTCGTCGGCGTCCCCTGGGCGGCCATCGAAGACCCGGCCTGCTCGGCCTCGCCCACCAACACCCGTAGTAGCCCGTCGACCCGGTTGGCCAGCTTCTGGGCCTGTGTCACCAAGCCCAGCCGCGCACTGTGCCCAAGCGCGGCGCGTTGTTCATGATTGATGCCGTCAAGCAGATCTGCCACCGCCGACAACACAGCCCCAGTCTGGCAGACCTCCGCGCCGGCAGGTACAGGCTGCCGCCGTGCTGTGACGTCGGCGAGCCTTGTGGCGGCCTGCGCCAGCCCAGACCGCGTGCCCACCAGGTGGGTGTCGTTGGCGAGGGTCGGCATGAGGATGGCTCCGGTGGGGGTGTAGGGGGCGCTACACAGCCACAATAGTACACACATGCGAAAACATGCAAGACTCCCGCGCCAAAACCTCCGAACAGTTGCATCCGCACGCTAACCAGGCTCTACTAGCGTGGACGCTCAGCAAGCTCCTGAGGGTCTTCGCGAGACGCATCGAGCGCGTGGTGGGGCCCCCTGCCGCCACACCCGGAAACACCACACCAGGGCCACCACACCAGGGCCGCCACACCCGGAAACACCACACCAGGGCTGCCGCCCCGGCCATGTCTCCCGCGTCAGGCAGGATGGTTTGTTGCTTCAGGTCGAAGGCGAGCAGAACCCGGATGGCGACGCGCCCCAGCTGAGCTGGGGCGCACTTGCTTCATGTCGCGATGGCGTGAGCCACTTATCTGATCTGCGGTGGGACGCCTGAGCATGGGCCTTCGGACTCCCGCCGGGTGGTTGCGGCCGTGATCAGGTTGCAGGTCTCGTCATCCGGCCCCGGACCCACGATCCCGCGTCCTCCCGGAGTCACACGTGTCTAGGAGAGGCGCCGGGATCTGTGTATGCGTGGGCGTAGGCTCCCTGAGCTTGCGATGAGCCGGCTTGGTCGTGCCGACCGCTGCCGTTTCATGGTGTGACAATCGGGAAGATCGGATCGAAGGTGTCGAGCATGCTGAGGAGTTCCTGCAGCAGTGCACCGTTCCCCACGACGCCGATTGCCCCTGATTTGACCGCAGTCCCGAAGTCGGTCTCGCCCAGAATGATGGCGTTGAGCGTCGTGCGCTCGAGTGTCAGGCTGAGGCCCGCGTCCGGGGACTGCCAGTTCGCACGGTAGGTCATAGCGGCGTTGGAGACTGTCAGTGCGTACTCCTCACTGGTGTCGGTGAAGCGCCAGTTGATGACCAAGTTCTTCCCGGCGGCCTTCTCGGCGTTGAGCCGCACTCCCCAGTAGTCGAAGAAGAGCGGGATCGACATCGCCCTGATGGTGTCGGCGTTGGCGGTGGACTCCCCACTGATGCCCTCGGGTGGGCCTTGCCGTAGTTCTTGCGCGCCCACGAGGTAGATGTTTCGCCATGGCCCGGATTCTGACTGGTAGGCGAGCTGCTCCAGTGCGTCTGCCTCAAGGTTGCGCGCCTCTGTGTTGTCGGGATCAGCGAAGACGACTTGATGCATCACCTGCGCCACCCAGCGGTAATTGCCTGCCGAGAAGTCGGTGCGTGCGAGTTCCATGACGGCGTCGGCCCCGCCCATGTACTCGACGTACTTAGCGGCAGCTTCGACCGGTGGGAGCGGATTGAGGTTGGCCGGCACGCCGTCGTACCAGCCCATGTAACGCTGGTAGACAGCCCTGACATTGTGGCTGAGGGTGCCGTAGTAGCCGTGCGTGTACCAGTGCTCGGTGAGGCTTTCCGGCAGTTGGAGCTGGTCGGCTATCTCAAGCGGGGTGTAGCCGTGGTTGATCAGGCGCAGGGTCTGATCGTTGATGAACCGGTACAGGTCGCGCTGGTTGGCGAGGAACGCCACTGACTCGTCGCGGCCCCATCGAGGCCAGTTGTGCTGAGCGAGCAGGAGTTCGACGTCGTCTCCGTACAACGCGATGAGTTCATCGATTGCCTCGGACCACAGTTTAGGGTCGCGCACCTGGGCGCCACGGAGCGTGAGGACGTTGTGCAGCAGTGGGCAGGCGATCTCTGCGACGTTCAGCGCCTTGAGCTGGGGGAAGTAGATCGTCATTTCGGCGGGCGCCTCGGTGCCGGACGCGTCCTGGAAGACCATTTCGATGCCGTCGATGGTGCGGGTCTGGCCGGTTCCGCTGATGAGGTCGGTGGGCGGGATCAGGGTGATTGATCCTTTGGGGTGCGCCTTGCCGATTCCGTTGTCTACCTGACCAAGGGGGCCAGGGGGGAGTGTGAGCCCGTACTGGTACGAGGCTCGACGCGACATGGCGGTGCCGGCATTCACGTTTTCGCTGACTGCCGCTTCAAGGAAGCCCGCCGGCGCGAGCACGGCAATCTTCCCGCTCGCGACGTCCTCCTCATTCACAACGCCCTTTACTCCGCCGTAGTGGTCGACGTGGCTGTGGGTGTACACAACCGCAACCACCGGCTTTTCGCCACGTTCACGGTAGTAGAGATCTAGCCCCGCACGGGCCGTCTCTGTATTGGTGAGCGGGTCGATGAGAATAACGCCGGTGTCGCCCTCAATGATGGTCATGTTTGAGACGTCGAAGCCCCGCACCTGGTAGATGCGGTCAGTCACTTGGAACAGCCCATTGGTGAGATTCAGCTGCGCCATCCGCCAGAGACTAGGGTTAACGCTCGCCGGAGCCTCGTCCTGCTGCAGGAAGTCGTAGCCGCTCAGGCTCCAAACGGTGTGGCCGTCCTCGGCCACGATCGTGGGGTTTGGCAGGGTTGCCACGAAGCCGCGTTGCGCGTCTTCGAAGTCTTTCCGGTCGCCGAACGGCAGCGTCTTGGCTAGGGCCGCATTCAGCTCCTCCGTGTGGGACGTGGCCGGTTTCTGCATCGGCGTCACCGAGACAGTCGCCGGTGAGCTGGGATCGTCTGATGCTGGATCGCAGCTCGCGAGCGGAAGGAAGAACACCAGACAAATGGAGATAGTGGCAACACGACGGACCCACACAGGAACCTCCTTTGGTTCACAGCCGGAATTCCCCGCGGGGCGGGTGCCGCCACATTCGCGACAGTGCAGATGTGGGGTTGACTTCTCGCTGGGAAGGGATTTCGGGTTGATGCTAGCACCGGACGCGATGGGGTTTCGGGATTTGGGTCGACTCATCACGAAGCCCCATCGCGTCCCGTCAGTCCATCAGCGAGGCGACTGGGTACTTGCTACACGAAGCGCGAGGTGGCCCGCACCTGCTGTGTCCGCAGCAGCGCGTCCGACCATACCTCCAAGGTTGTGGTGCGGTGCCGGTCGACCGCCGCGACAGTGGCCCTGACCCGTGACGCTCAACCCGCGCCGACGGCGACAACCCTTACCACCTGCACCCCTGTGGCTGACATCACGTTCGCGGGGAAAAACAGGTGAGGTGCGGCCTCCTCATTTGCGGGGACTCTAGGTGAGTGTCGTCGTCGAGTTGCCAAGATCATCGAGACGGGATAGTCTCTTGTTTCGTCGCCCCCCCTACCCGGCTCGGACACTCACACATAGCGCCTGTGTGCCGCAGTCGGCCGTAGGACCAAATTCGGTAGTCAAAGAAGGTGTTGTGGTGTTGCCCCCGACAGACAACGCGCAGTCTCGCGGTCCTGTTGCCCTACCTGTTTGCCGTCGTATTCTCTGCCGGTGCTGCCGCAAGTTCACCAGCGTCGTGATGGGCATGCCGGTGGTGGTTCGCCGGGGCATGCTGATGGCCTGGGATGCGCTGGCTTGGGTGTTCGCGCTCTTCCTGCTGGTTGAGGTGCGCTGGGAGTTCGCGTTGTCGCGGGCGCAATGGGAGTGGGCTGCGGCGTTTACGCTGGCTATGGTCTTCCTGCAGGCGATGATCGGCCTGTTGACCCACACCTACATGGGACGTCACCGCATCGGCAGCTTCGACGAGGCGACCTGGCTCGGTTCGTTCGTCTTGTTGTTCAGCGTGCCCGTTGGGCTGGTGGTCAGCGGATTTCAGCCGAACCTGCCACGAGCTGTGGTGATGATGGTCCCCCCGACCGCGTTGGCGTTGATGGCCACGGGCCGCGGCGTTGCGCGCGCGATGTTGAAGCTCGGTTCGCGGCAGATCAGCACGGGCGCCACCCCCGTGGTGGTCTACGGGGCCGGTGTTGCGGGTCACCAGGTGGCCCAGTTGGTCGATGGCGCGCTTGAGCCGCCGTACCGCATCGTCGGCTACCTGGACGACGATCCAGGTAAACGGTTCCACCGGGTCGGCGGCTACCGGATCCTCGGCACCGGCGATGACCTGGTTGAGGTGGCGCTCAGTCGGGGTGCCAAGAAGGTGATCGTTGCCATCTCGGCTGCTTCGCCCGAACTGTTGCATCGGGTCAGTGAGCAGTGCAAGCAGGCTGGGCTTGAGCTGGCGGTGATTCCGCCGGTGCGTGAGATGATCGACGGCCGGGTGACACTGGGGTCGCTGCGTGAGTTCAACGTGGCCGACCTGCTCGGACGCCGTCCCATTCACACTGACTTGAGCCAGATCGCCGACTACGTCTCCGGCAAGGTGGTGCTGGTCACCGGCGCCGGAGGTTCCATCGGCTCTGAGCTGGCCCGCCAGTTGCACAATCTCGGGCCGTCGAAGCTGGTGCTGCTCGACCGCGACGAGTCGGCGCTGCACGCGGTGCAGCTGTCGATCTACCGTAGTGGCCTGCTCGACACCGACGACATCGTGCTGTGCGACATCCGGGATCGTGCTGCGCTGGAGCAGGTTTTCTTGACCCACCGTCCCGAGGTCGTCTTCCACGCTGCGGCGTTGAAGCATCTGCCGATGCTGGAGCGCTTCCCCGATGAGGGCTGGAAGACCAATGTGCTGGGCAGCCTGAACGTGCTGCGGTGCGCTCATCAGGTGGGTGTGAAGACGCTGGTCAACATCTCCACCGACAAGGCCGCGGACGCCACCAGTGTGTTGGGGAGCACCAAGCGCCTGGCGGAGCGGCTGACTGCGTGGTATGCCAACGAGTACGAAGTGCCTTACCTTTCGGTGCGGTTCGGCAACGTGCTCGGCTCGCGCGGTTCGGTGTTGTACACCTTCAAGGCGCAGATCAACCAGGGCGGCCCGGTGATGGTGACCCACCCTGAGGTCACCCGCTATTTCATGACGATTCCCGAGGCTTGTGAGCTGGTCTTGCAGGCCGGCGCGATCGGACGCCCCGGCGACGTGCTGGTGCTTGACATGGGCGAGCCGGTCAAGATCGTGGACGTGGCGGAGCGCCTGATCGCCGAGTCTGGCCGCGACATCAAGATCGAGTTCACCGGCCTGCGGCCAGGGGAGAAACTGCACGAGGTGCTTTTCGCTGGACGGGAAGTGGGCCACCCCAGCGAGCACCCGCTGATCAACCAGGTGCAGGTGCCGCCTATCGAGCCTGCCGATGTCGAAATCGACCACCCGATCAAGGGATCGGAGTCTTCACAGGCCGCGACGCGGGTGAACGGTCATGACACTGACAAGGCATATCTGTCGACGGGGGCGAGGGCCCGATGAGCGAGGTCCCGTGGGCGGCCGTAGTGGCTGCCGGCCTCGTGGCGCTCATGGCTCCCGTCGGATTGCGCCCAATTCTTGAACGCTTGGGCACCTTCGACGTCCCGAACCATCGCTCATCGCACTCGCGACCAACGTTGCGCGGCGGCGGGGTTGGTTCGCTGATGGGATTTGCGGGTGGGTGTGCTCTAGCGGTCACTGCACTGCCTCAAGACTCGGTCGCATGTATCGCGTCGGTCGCCTTTGCAGCGATTGCGATTGGCATCCTCGGGCTCGTAGAGGATATCCGCGGTCTGTCCGTAAAGACCCGCCTAGTGCTTCAGTTCCTTGTTGGTGCGTCCCTGCTGCTGAGCCTCAGCACGACAACGGAGGTGGGCTGGGTCTGGTTCCCTCTCGCGATCCTGTTCTTTGCCGCCAACGTCAACTTCACGAACTTCATGGACGGGATCAATGGGATCTCTGGCCTGCATGGGTTGGTGGCGGGATTGGCCTACGCAGCCTTTGGAGTGGTCGAGGCGATGGTGTGGCTCATTGTGGTCGGCCTGATCACGGCCGTGGTCTTTGCAGCCTTCCTCCCGTGGAATCTGGTACCACCGCGAATGTTCCTCGGAGACGTGGGCAGCTATCTCCTCGGGGGTGCCCTTGGCGCGATGGCGATCTCCGCGCTCATCGCGGGTCTCAATCCAGTGGCTGCTCTTGCGCCCTTGAGCATCTATTGGGTGGATACTCTGACGACCTTGGCCGGCAGGATTCGCCGACGCGAGCCGTTCCTCCAAGCTCATTGCTCCCATTCCTACCAAAGGCTAACCGGCGCCGGGGTTCCACATATCGCAGTGGCGAGTGTGGTGGCGCTCTTCACTTTGGGCGCGAGTCTGGTGGGCTTTCTGGCGGCAAGCGGCACTCTGACGGTCGTGCTTTCGCTTGCTTTGATCTTGATGTTGGGGCTCCTGTATCTAGGCTTGCCAAGGCTCTTTAGCTTCAGACGACCAAACTCAGTCCCGCCCGCACCGAGCGCCATCGCAACTCCACTCGACGCTGAGTTCGTCGCGAAACCAAGTAGTGATGGCCGCGGGTTCGTCAGGACGCCGAGGCAAGCACGCGGTTTAGATGCCACATGAGGAATGTTCTGATCACGGGTCAACACAGCTACCTAGGTAATTCCCTGCGGGAGTGGCTGAGCACGAGACCGGATGCGTACCGCGTGGACATGCTGGACCTCAAGGATCCTGCATGGCATGAGGCCGCACTTGGGGAGTATGACTCCGTAGTGCACATGGCGGGTATCGCGCACGTCTCAGCCGATCCTTCCTTGGCCAATCAGTATTACCGCGTGAATCGAGACCTGACGATCGAGACGGCGCGGAAGGCGAAAGCTGACGGCGTCAGACAGTTCATCTTCATAAGCAGTATGAAGGTATATGGCGGGGGAGGGGCTGCGACGGTCATTGATCGCAATACCGTGCCTTCCCCCGACGATGATTACGGACGAAGCAAACTTGAAGCCGAACATGCACTTACGCGTTTGTGTGCGAACGATTTCGCAGTGGCCTTGGTCAGGCCCCCAATGGTGTACGGTGCGGGCTCAAGAGGAAACTACCCTCGGCTGGCCCGTTTCGCAACCAAGACGCCGCTGTTCCCTGACTTTGACAACGCGAGAAGCATGATTCACGTTGATAACCTCAGCGAGTTCTTGAGACTCTTGATCGACGACAGGGCAGCGGGCGTGTACTGCCCCCAGAATCAGGAGTTCGTGAAGACGAGCGATTTGGTGAGAATGATTGCGGAGGTGCATGGACGTAGAATCCGCACGACCAGGGTGTTGAATCCGCTTATCAGCGCTTTGCTTGGCTTGCCTGTGGTCAATAAGGTCTTCGGAGATTACACATACGACTTGGCGATGAGCGAGTACGAGAAGGGCTACCGAGTCCGCGATTTCCGTACTTCTATCGCGCTCACGGAGTCGCTGCCGTGAGGATCCTGGTCGTGTCCCAATACTACGTTCCTGAGAAGGCCCCGACCATTCCTTGGGACGTCGCCAGGCGGCTTGCCACGCTCGGTCACGAGGTGCGTGTTCTCACTGGCTACCCCAACTATCCCGAAGGGCGCATCTACCCGGGCTACCGTCAGCGTTGGCGTGGTCGCGAGAACGATGGATCAGTCGATGTTCTGCGTGTGCCACTTTTCGTGGACCACTCGCAGAGCATTCTCCGCCGCTCCCTCAACTACGTCAGCTTCGGCCTTTCGGTGGCGACAGCGCGCCGCTTCGCCCGTGACGTGGATGTCATCTACGTATATGCGACACAGATGACTCCGGCACTTGGCCCTTGGCTGTGGCGACTGACAGGCGGCGCGCCTTACGTGTTGCACGTGCAGGACCTCTGGCCTGATTCGATCACGGGCTCCTCAATGGTGAGCGGGAGCCGCGCGGAGCGACTGATGTCACGGGTGCTCAATCCCTGGCTGAGTAGCACATACCAACAAGCCGCCGCGATCATCGGCATTGCTCCCACTATGGTCAACACCCTGATCGATAGAGGGGCTTCGAAAGGGCGCACCCACCTTGTCTACAACTGGGCTGGCGAGACCGCTGCGCCTGAAGGCCTGATTGATCGCGGGGAACGCCCAGAAGGAGCAACTGTCCTCTTCGCAGGCAATGTCGGGGACATGCAGGATCTGGAAACGGCAGTTCGCGCTGCACACTCGGCACGTGAATCGGGTATCCGGCTACGGATAGTCGGAGACGGTGTGGCGCTACCCCACGTCCGCGCCCTGGCAGACCGCCTCGGAGCGGGCAACGTCACCTTCGAGGGACGAGTACCCAGTGAAGATGTGGCGCAGTTCTATCCCTCCGCGGACCACGCGCTGGTATCGCTCAAGGACCTGCCCAACTTCAGGGGTACTATTCCGTCGAAGTTCCAAGCCGCGTTGTCACACGGCGTCCCAGTTATTACCAATGTGCAGGGTGACTTGCGAGCGCTCGTTGAGAATCATGGGCTGGGGTTCACAGCTGATGCCGAGGACGTCGAGTCCCTGGCGAGCGCGTTCCGGGCGGCGGCCGCGCAGAGCGATCAGCAACGCGCGCAGATGGCTGCACGGGCGCGACGCACTTATGCGGAGATGTTCTCGCAGTCGTCCGGGATTTCGGCCATAGAGGAGATCTTGGTTGGGGCCGCTCGCGGTGGCAGGCACAAGAGGGGGATTGATGAGGGCTCTTGAAGGTTCGACTGTCGCTATCACCGGCGGCACTGGCTCATTCGGTTCAACGATGGCAAGGCATCTGCTCGACCGTGGAGTGGCGCAAGTCAACATCTTCAGCCGCGACGAGGCCAAGCAGGATGACATGCGCCGTCGGTTCAATGACGAGCGGATGAGGTTCTTTCTCGGGGATGTCCGCGACGAGTCGAGTGTGGCACCGGCGATGCGAGGGGTCGACTTCGTCTTCCATGCCGCCGCCTTGAAGCAAGTGCCCTCGTGCGAGTTCTTCCCCCAGCAGGCCGTCTATACGAACGTCACCGGCAGCTTCCATGTGATGAGGGCAGCGGCCAACGCGGGCGTGAAGTCACTGGTCTGCCTGAGCACCGACAAGGCGGTCTATCCGGTCAACGCGATGGGCATGTCGAAGGCGCTGATGGAGAAAACCGCGCAGGCCTTCGCCCGTAACTATCCCGAGTCGCAGATGACGGTCTCGGTCACCCGGTACGGCAACGTCATGTACTCCCGCGGCTCGGTCATCCCCCTGTTCGTCAGTCAGATCCAGAAGGGCGAGCCGCTCACCCTGACCGAACCCTCGATGACTCGCTTCCTGATGTCGCTGGCCGATTCGGTCGACTTGGTCGATCACGCGTTCAGCCACGCCCAGCCGGGCGATCTGTTCATCAAGAAGGCGCCCGCGTCGACGGTTGATGTGCTGGCCCGGGCGGTTGCCAGTCTGTTGGGAAATGACGACCCGGAGATCCGCGTGATCGGGTTCCGGCATGGCGAAAAGCTGCACGAAACCCTGCTGAGCCGGGAAGAAATCGGGAAGGCGTCCGATGAGGGCGACTACTTCAGGGTGCCGCTTGATGCCAGATCGCTGCAGTACGAGCTCTACTTCGATGAGGGCAAGCAGACGATCTCGCGCGACACCGACTACACCTCAGAAAACACGCATCGGCTCGATGTGGACGAGACCAAGCGGCTCCTGCTGCGACTACCCGAGATGCAAAAGCTGATAGGGGAGTCACAATGAACTTGCCCAGCTCAGACAGATCGGGCGAACGGACGACGCCCCAAGTGGCGATGACCGGTTCGCCCGGCTTCCTTGGGTGGCACACTCGTGGGGCACTGCGCGAGCAACGCCTGGACGCCCACGAGATTCCGGTCGGCGCCGGCTTTGACCCGACCTCGGCGGCAGCGGCCCTGACTGGGACGTCACGGCTAATCCATCTCGCCGGGGTAAACCGTGCCCCCGACGATGAGATCCGCGAAGGCAACATCTTGTTCGCCCAGCAGGTTTCGGACGCACTGCGTCGCAGCGAGGCGCCACCTCCGGTTATCGTCTACTCGAACTCGATCCAAGCCGGGAACGGCACTGTGTACGGACAAGCCAAGGCCCGCGCTGCGGAGATCCTGGCCACGGCGACGCAGGAACTGGGTCTGCAGTTCGTGGACCTGAAGCTACCCAACCTGTTCGGCGAGCATGGGCGTCCGTTCTACAACGCGGTCACCTCGACGTTTTGTCATCTGCTCGCCGAAGGAGGCGAACCCAAGGTTGAGGACGACAAGGAACTCACGCTGCTGCAC
>JAAYVP010000155.1 GCA_012517115.1 Brooklawnia sp.
ACTGAATGCCGCGCTGCGCGAAGAACTCGGGTACACCTACGGCGCACACGCCGGCTTCCGGCCGCTGCGCGGTGTCAGCACCTTCGCGATGCGGACTAGTTGCCGCACCGACGTGGCCGCAGCAGCAACCGTCGAGGCGCTACGGCTACTCGATGTGGCCGCCGACCCGCTTACTCCAGACGAGATCGCCGACGCCCAGGCCTACCTGCTCGGGGTGGCGCCGCTGCACTTCCAGACCGCAGACACAATCGCCGACCAGGCCAGCACGTTGGCCGGCGCCGGTATGTCCGCGACTTGGGTGAACGCCCACCAGCGGCGGGTGGCGGCGGTCACTGCAGAGCAGGCGAGCCGCGCGTTCGCTGAGGTTGTGCATCCCGCTCACCTCAGCGTCACGCTCTGCGGGGACGCGGAGCGCCTGATCAACGACCTGGCCTCCGCTGGTTTGGCGGCCAAGGTCGTTGAACTGGAAGCCTGAGCCGATCAGCCCATGGCATTCTGCGCGTCGGTCAGCCGCTGCCGGGCGATCTCGACCTGACGCTGATACTCGCCGAGGTTGCCGTTCTTGAGCGCTTGGTCGGCCGCAGTGTAGGCCTGTGCAGCGGCGTCGAGGGCGGCCTGAACCGCCGCCACACCAGTAGCTGGCGCCGTGGGGCTGGCGGTCTCACCAGTGTCGCCACCGGTGACTGGTTCTTCACCGGTGGTGACACCTGCGTCGCCTTCGAAGACCATGTCGAGGGCCTGCTGCAAGGTCTCCCCGATCCCGATATGGTCGCCGAACCGTACCACCACGTAGCGCAGCAAGGGATAGGACGACTCCGCCTTGCCTTGGGTGTAGATCGGGTTGACGTAGATCAGGCCGCCGCCCAACGGCAGCGTCAGCAGATTGCCGTAGACCGGTTCTGCTGCCCCCTGACTGGTGAACGGCAGCAAGGCCTGCTGGACACGTTGGTCGGTCTGGATCGCGTTGAAGGTCTGGTTCGGACCTGGCACCTGGTGGGTGTCGGACAACCGCAGCACGCGGATTCTGCCGTAGTCGGGGTGCGCCGCGTCGGCGACCACCGCCATGTACGCCCCCAGGTTCTCGCGCTCGTTCGGCACGAAGACAGTTGTCTGGCTGAAGATCGGCATCTCGTCCCCCGGCCACTTGATGGACAGGAAGTATGCCGGCTCCTTGGTGTCAGTGAAGCGCGGATCATTGGGGATACGCCACAGGTCGGACTGCTGATACCAGGCGTCCGGGTTCGTCATGTGGTAACGGCTCAAGATCTGGCGCTGCACCTTGAAGAAGTCCTGCGGGTAGCGCAGGTGCGCCATCAGGTCGGGGCTGATCTCGTCAGCTGACTTCAGCATGCCCGGATAGACCTTGTCCCAGGTCTGCAGGATCGGGTCATCGGTGTCCCAGGCATAGAGCGTCACTGAGCCGTCGTAGGCGTCCACCACTGCCTTGACCGAGTTGCGCATGTAGTTGATGTCGCGTCGTTCTGCACCGATCGGGGTCCAGCTGATGTTCGAGTCGCTCGTGGCGGTCGCCAGGTCGACTCGCTGCGAGTTCGGGTAACTATTCGAGGTGGTGTAGCCGTCTAGCAGCCAGACCACTCGTCCATCGACGACCGCAGGATAGGGATCTTTGTCGATGTTCAACCAAGGTGCGACGTTCGCCACGCGCTCTTGGGGCGTCCGGTCGTAGAGGATGACCGAACCCTCGTGCACCCGGTTGCTGAGCAGCAGGTTGATGTCGCCCATGCGGGCCGCGAACAACGACCTGATGAAGAAATTGCCCACCGGGACACCACCACTACCGGTGTAACTGGTGTAAGTCTCGGCGCTGGACTCGCCTCCCCCGGGGGTGTCCAGCTCGATGGGTCCTTCGCCTTCCCGGCTGCCCACGACCGAATAATCGGTAGTCTTCTCGCCGAAGTAGACCCGGGGTTCGGTCTGTGGCAGTGCGCCAACTGGGGGGATGTCCCTGACTATCCAGCTCGGCTCACCGCTGGACTGGCGACGGTTGCCGTAGGCGCCCACCATCGCATAACCGTGGGTGTAGACCGTGTGCACGTTGTTCCAGGTCTGGTTCTCCGACGGCAGACCCGCGACGTTCAGTTCCCGAACCGCGACGATCGCGTCGGTTTCCTGCCCGTCGATGGTGTACCGATCGACGTCCAGCACCTTGGGGAACGAGTAGTAACCACGCACCTGCTGCAACTGCTCAAACGTCGGTGAGATCACCTGGGGATCCATCAGCCGGATGCCGGGCAGCGCAGCCGCGTCTGCGATCAACTGGCCCGCGCTGACGGCTGTGGCCGCCGCGTAGTCGGTTATCTCGACGTCGTTTACACCGTAAGCCTCCCGCGTGGCGGCTATCTGGTTCACGATGTATTGACGCTCACGATCGGGCTCGTTCGGCCGGACGTCGAAACGCTGCACGATACCCGGGTAGAGCCCCTGCAGGATCAGGCTGGCCGCCACCGCAAGGGCCACCGCGGCGCCGGGCAGCATCCAACGACGGAGTCGGGCGTTGACGAAGAAGAGGACGGCGCAGAGCACGCAGATGATCGCCATGATCAATTTCGCGGTGATGCGGGCGTTGGCGTCGGTGTAGCCGATGCCAGTCATCAGGTCATCGTTGTCGGAAACAGCGAAAACGTAGCGTCCCAGCCACTGGTCCACGGCGATGGCCAGCATGATCAAACCCATCAAGACCGACAAGTGCGCCTGTGCTTTGGACGTGAACGGGTTGCTGAACTTGATCTCTGGCACCTGGCCCTCAATCGGGGAACTCACGCGCAACGGGGTGCTGCGCATCGAGCCCGCGATGAAGTGCACCGTTGCAGCGGCCACCAAAGCGATGATCAGCGTCCAGGTCACCTGGTTGACGACGAATCGCCACCAGGGCAGATCAAAGATGAAGAACGAGATGTCGAGGTTGAAGTACGGGTCGGCGGTGTCGAAGGGAGTGCGGTGCAGCCAGGCCAAGAACATGTCAACGCTGGCCACCGAGCTCACACCCGCCAGGATGCCCAGCACAATCGAAGGCACGGCGATGAACAGGATCGTGCGTCCGTCCATCACCTGGCGGTAACGATTCAGGGTGGACGAAGACAAGGTGGCTGACGCCCGCTTCGACGCGGGATGCAGCCGGTGCGCGATCGCCATATTGACCCACACGGCGATGCCCATCAACGCGCCGAAGATCAAGAACAGTCCGACGGTGTTCACCAGCCGGACCCGGAAGACCTGGGAAGCATCGACCGAGCGGTACCAAAGCAGGTCAGTCCAAATCCGAGAGAAGAGCACGAATCCGACCACCACCACCGCAAGGATGGCGATGGTCGGGGCCAGAGCTCCTGGCCGATGCGACTCGGTCGGCTCACGGGTCATCGTGCTCATGCGTTTCCTTCGTTGTCATGCAGCGTCCACGCCACGGCTTGGGTGAGAGCGGGCACCATATCCGCCCCCACCAGGAGGTCTTCAGGATTCGAGGCTAAACGCGCCACACTGTGTGAACACACGTGGCCGTCTGGTTGCCGAAGTGCTCCGGCTACGACTCGCACGTCGCAACGCAGCGGATGGTTGGCCACGTACTGGGCCGCAAGTTGAGGGTCATCGGGGACCGCTGCCTCCACCTCGGCCGGCAAGAAGCTACGTTCAGTAGCCAGCGCGCAACCGGCGACGGCGGCCGGCCAGCCGATCCGACCCAACGCTGTCAACAGGTCGGTGCCCGGCCGGAAATCGTCCTGCTCGATCGACGACAGAGCCCCTTCTGCGGTGACTGTCAGCTGCTCCGCCAGGCTAGGTTCTGCGGCCAGGAGTTCGTCGGTCGGCACCAACGCGAATAGCCGAGCAGGTTGGTCCCAGCCGGCGCGTCCGACGAATCGCTCGATCTCGACAAGTGCTGCGACCAGCCGTTCGGTCGGTTGGGCCGATTGGTTCAGCATCGCGGCACCTGCCCGGCGCTCGCGGGATCTTTCAGGGCTTCGAGGCTGGTGATCGCGTCACTGAGTGTCGTCGCCTTCACCACGGTCATTGAGGTGCCAAAGCCTTGAATGTCCGCGCAGTTGCTGGCCGGCACGACCAGGATTTCGGCTCCCCCGCGCTCGGCAGCACGTACCTTCTGGCGCAATGCGCCCACCGTGCCAACCTCACCTGACGCCGAGACCACGCCCGTGGCCGCGATCTTGCGTCCGTCAATCAGCGACCCAGGCGTGAGCTGTTCGTAGACACCCAACGCGAATGCCAAACCGCCCGAGGGGCCCACCACTTCGGGGTCAATCCCGAATTGGACATCGACCGAGTGCTGATAGCTGTTCTCCAACTCGAAACCGAGCTTGGGAATCGAGGGATCGTCCTGGGCAGCGACAGTGGTGACCGA
>JAAYVP010000156.1 GCA_012517115.1 Brooklawnia sp.
GAGTGATGGCAGCGATCTGGGCATCAACCTGCAATACGCTGTGCAGCCCGAACCGAAGGGTCTCGCCCAGGCTTTCACCATCGGGGCCGAATTCATCGGCCGGGAAACAGCCGCGCTGATCCTGGGCGACAACATCTTCTATGGACCGGGTCTGGGCACTCGGCTGCGCAGTCACAGCGAGGTCGATGGGGCGGCAATCTTCGGCTACTGGGTCGCCGATCCGCAGGCCTACGGTGTGGTTGAGGTCGACCAGACCGGGAGAGCCATTTCGATTGAGGAGAAGCCCCAGCATCCCAGGTCACATCTGGCGGTGCCCGGTATGTATTTCTACGACAACGACGTGATCGGGTATGCGCGCGAATTGCAGCCCAGCGCCCGCGGTGAACTCGAGATCACCGATATCAATCGCAACTATCTGGCGGCGGGCAAGCTGCACGTCGAGGTGCTGCCGCGGGGCACCGCCTGGCTGGACACCGGGACCTTCGACTCGCTCAGCGATGCCAGCAATTTCGTCCGTACCATCCAGGCCAGACAGGGGCTGCAGGTCGGTTGCCCCGAAGAGGCTGCTTGGCGTAACGGCTGGCTGGACGATGATGCCTTGCTGCGTCGCGCAGACATGTTGGCGAAGTCCGGCTACGGCGAGTACCTGCGGCGGCTGCCCGGCACGCGTCAGTCGCAGTAAGCGGTCGGGCGCGACCGTTCAGCCGGCCGTGAGCTCGGCTACCCAGCCCTGCCCCGAGAAGTCGGCGCCGATGACGAAGACCGATCCATTCTCGGGATGCAGGGTCATACCCGAAGGTCCTTCGCCCAACTCGATCGTCCGGACGACTTCGCCCTTCGCGATGTCGACCACCCGAACGGTGTTCAGGGCGAGGACGTAGCCGACCTGGGCAACCTCATCCACCGCTACGGCTGAAGGCCCATCGGTCAACGGCACCGTGCTGATCACCGCCATCTCGTCAAGGTCGACCACCGAGATGGACGCATCCCCCGCGCTGGCTACGTAGGCATGCCGGGCCGCGTTATCAATGGCCACGTCAACGGCGTCGGTGCCAACCGCCAAGACAGCAGTTACCCCGTAAGTGGCGGGATCGATCACCGACACTGTGGCGTCCGAGCGGCTGACCACCCAGACGTTGCCGGTAGCCGGGTCTACGCTCACTCCGGCCGGACGCCGCCCGATCGTGACGAGTCCTAAATCGGCGCCGCTTGCGGTATCGACGATCGACAAGCTCCCGTCGATGCTGTTGGTCACGTAGAGGACGGTCGCGTCCGGAGACAGCGCGAGCCGTAGCGGACGCGACCCCACCGGGATCGTCTGGACAACCTGGCTGGTGTCGAGATCGATGACCGAGACTGTGCCGTCGCCGCTGTTGGCTACGTAGGCGCGGGAGCCGTCCGGGCTGACGACGATGCCGGCGGGGCTGTCACCGACCGGCACATCCGTGATCGGCTCGCCAGCCGCGAGGCTGAAAAGCGAAACCACGTTGTCGAACCGGCTGGCGACCAGCAGCACCTGCCGCGTCGGCTCGACCGCCACCGCAACCGGATGCCGATTGATCGGGAAGGTTCGGGCGACCGAGGTGACACCTGACCGCTCGCCTGCCGGTGCGGTGGTCGCGTTCTCGGCACCCGACGTCGACGGCGTGGGGCTGCTGGTCACCGGGCTCGAACTCGGCGCGGGACTCACCGACGGCGTCTCAGACGCGTTCCGTCCAGAGCACCCCGTCAGGACGAGCGCGGACGCCGCCGCGACCGCCCCGAGGGTGCGCAACCAGTGCCGCGGGTCCCGAGCAGTGTGGGGGGTGAACTGCGGTGACGTGGTCATCGGCGTCCCTTTACGGATCGAAGTGCAGGACGTGGGTGTCCAAGCGACCGAGCATCTGCGTGATGGTGACCAGCGTGTAGCCCTCAGCCTGCAGGTCGGAGATGATGCCCGGTAGCGCGCTGTTGGTGGCTGCGATGTCGTCGTGCATCAGCAAGACGGCGTTGCGGCTGGCCATGTCGACGGTGTCCCAGCGCAGTGTGGTCGCGTTGGTGTACTCGTAGTCCCAGGTGTTGTCGGTCCACAGCACCGTAGCCATGCCCAGATCGCCGGCGGCGTTGATCACGTCATTGCTGTAGAAGCCATACGGCGGCCGGAACAGCGTGGGCCAGGTGCCGGTGGCGTCCTCGACGGCCTGAGCGGCCGCGTCGAGGTCGTAGTAGCTGTAGCCGTAGCCCATCGCGGTGTAGTCGATGTGGTCCCAACCGTGGATGCCGATCTCCATGCCGGCTGCCGCCTTCCGGCCGGTGGCTGCGAGATTGCCCCTGACCCTGGATCCGACATCGAAGAACGTTGCCGTCGCGTTCGCGCGGGTCAGCGAGTTCACCAGCGAGTCGTTGTAGGCCCCCGGGCCGTCATCGAAGGTCAGCGCGATGCATTTCAGCACGTCACAGTCATCTTCCGCGGCGATGGTCAACGACAGCGTCCGGGTCGCCTGAGTGCCAGCGCTGTCGGTGACCTTGAGGGCGACAGAAGAGGTGCCTGCTGAACGGGGTGTGCCGCTGATTTGGCCGCTGTTCGAGATGCTCAACCCCGACGGTAGCCCGCTCGCGGTCCACGAGTAAGGACTCACCCCGCCTTGGGCCACAACGGTAGCGCTGTAGGGGATTCCGACGACGCTGTTGGGCAGGGCGTTGGTGACGACGGTCAGGGGGGTGGTGATCGCGATCGTCAGGGTGGTCTGGACGGCGGTGCCGACGCTATCGGTGGCTGTGAACGTAACCCGGCTCGTGCTGGCGGCTGTTGGGGTGCCGCTGATCTGGCCTTGGGACGACAACCGCAATCCGTTCGGCAGCCCGGTCGCGGTCCAGGCGTAGGGTTGCACGCCGCCTTCGGCGCTCAGAGTGGCTGTGTACGGGCTGCCGACCACTCCGCCGGGCAGCGAAGTGGTCGTGATGACCAGCGGGTCGACTGAGTCTGTGACGGTCAATGACAGAGTCGCTGAAGCGCTGGTGGCATTGGCGTCGGTGACAGTGATGTTGACTGTTGCAGTGCCCTTCTGCGTCGGGACGCCCGAGATCTGTCCGTCAGCGCTGATGGAAAGGCCTTCCGGGAGCCCGGTGGCGGACCACTGGTAGGGCGTGGAGCCGCCGAACGCCGCCAACTGGGTGGAGTACTGATGGCCGACTGCCCCAGCTGGCAGTGACGTTGTCGCCACTCGCAACTCCGCGGGCGTGTCACTCGGGTTTGCCAGCCGATACATGAACACGGCCATCATCTCGCGAGTTACCGCATCCCACGGGTCGAATGTGCCGTCGTCGATGTTGTTGGCGATCCCGTTCTCGGCCATCCACATCATTTCCTTGTAGAACTGGATACCGGGGTCGATGTCGCTGAACGGTGAAACTGCAGGCGGGGTGTAGGCCGGTTCACCGGCGACACGGTACATGAACGCCGACATGGCGTCCCGGTAGGTGGTATCCCAGGGGCGGTAGGTGCCGTCCGGCCAGCCGGTGCTGATGCCGGTCTGCTTCATCCAAGCCATTTCCTTGTAGAACTGGGTGGTTGGATTGATGTCGGTGAACGGCGATTGCGAAGGTGCGGTGAACGGCGGGGATTGCCGGTAGCGGTAGAAGAACGCCGCCATGGCGTCCCGGTCGACCTGTTGGTTGGGGCGGTAGGTGCCGTCCGGCCAACCGGTGCTGATGCCGGATTCCCACATCCAGGCGATCTCGGTGTAGTACTCGTCGTTGACCGTGACATCGGTGAACGGCGAGTTCGCGGGTGGGGTATACGCATACGCGACGCCGCCCGCAAGAACCAAGCCGATCGCCAACAGCCCGGTCCAAATCAGGCGACCCAGGCGTCGCAGTCCTTTGGATGACATAGTTACCCCTCGAAAGCCTTGATCACAACAATCCTGTCTGAGTGTAGATCAAGGACGACTCGGATAGTACTTGGGATAAGTCGGTGACCAGGCGTCTTCAAGGGCGTGCTGGCGGAAGTGCTCTAAACTGTGGTTGCCTCGAACTTCTCGCTGCCTGGGGCGGCCTAAGGAAGGATTTGATTGGAATGGCGATCGTCTTCGTTGCCGGCACCACCGCGGAGTTCATCAAGATCGGCCCGGTGCTTGCTGAGTTGACCCGCCGTGGCCTTCCGTATCGGGTCTGGTCGACCGCCCAACACGTCGACGGCGTCGCCCAGACCCTGAAGGACTTAGACGTCCGGCAGCCCGACCGTCAGTTGGTGAGCGGGGGACGCCGGTCGGTGGCGCGCGTCAGCCAGGTACCCGGCTGGCTGGCCAACGTGGTTTGGGCGACCAGCGGCCAGTTCCGGGCGCTGAAGAAGGAGGTTGGGCGCAACGGCATCGTGCTGGTGCATGGCGACACCTTCACCACGGTGATCGGCGCGGCCCTCGGCCGTCTGCTTGGGGCTGAGGTCGCCCACATCGAGGCGGGACTGCGCAGTGGCAGTATCCGCAGCCCATTCCCTGAAGAACTTAACCGACGCATCGTGGGCCGCCTTGCGACGCTGCACTTCGCGCCCACCGAACGCGAACGCGAGAACCTGGCTGACCGGGTCCGCAAGGGCAAGGCCGAAGTCATCGTGACCGGCGCGAATACAGTGGTGGACGCACTCCGACACGCCCAGGACGCCGATGTGGAGGTCCCCGAACTACCTGACACCTTCGGTCTGATCACGCTGCACCGTTTCGAACTCGTGCAGAGCAAGTCCGACTTCGAGGCGATCCTGCTGCGGCTGCGCGAGTTCTCGAAGAAGCTGCCCTTGGTGATGGTGGTCGGCAACTCCGAACGTGCGCGCATTGAGGAATACGGCCTGGAGTACGTCTTCGACGACCGCATGACCCGGATCGACAAGCGGGCCTACTCGGCGTTTCTGGCCATCCTCATGAAGGCCAGCATGGTCGTGACCGATTCCGGCGGCCTGCAGGAAGAGTGCGCAGCGCTGGGTGTGCCGTGTGCTGTGCACCGGGAACGCACCGAACGTCATCAAGGGCTGGGTGAGAACGTGGTGCTCACCGAGTTGAAGCTGGACCGGCTCGACCAGTTCCTCGACAATTGGCAGGAGTACCGGCGTCCTTCGACCGTCGACAAGTACCATCCGTCGGTCCTGATCGTCGACCGCATCGCCCGTTACGCGGCCTCACCAGGCGATCGCCAGGCGTCGGATCGATGAAGGCGGTCGGTGTCTTCGGCATCGCCCTAGCCACCTCCGCGCTGCTCGGCATCATCTTGTTGGGCACCGTCGCCCGGTGGCTGACCCTGGACGAGAACGCCGCCTTCGTCGCCGTCTGGGGCGTGGTCTTCTCTGGCAGCAGCGTCGTTTCGGTGATCGAACAAGAGGCTTCCCGGCAGGTGACTCTCTCTCACGTCAAGCGGCAACCGGTGCCAGGGTCGGTGGGCCAACTGGCCATCCTCACGGTGCTCGGCGCCGCGGCGGCGCTCGTGATCTTGACGTTCCTGCCGATGGGCACCCGCGTCTTTGGTGGCAGTCTGTGGCTCGTTGCGCTCACCTTCGTGTCGCTGACCGGTTTCTCGGTGCAGTTCTTGGTGCGCGGTATTCTGCTGGGACGCCGCAGGGTGGGCTGGTACGCATTCGTCATCGTGGCGGAGGCCGCGGTGCGAGTGCTGGCGATCTTCGCCCTGATGGTGCTCGGAGTGCAGCCCTCGGTCGTCTGGGCGGTGGCAGCGGTCGTTGTTGGGTCCTTCGGTTGGGTGCCGGTGGCCAAGATCGCTTTCACCGGAGTCAACTGGCGACATGACCGGGAACCCTGGCGAGTGGCGGGCCGCCGGATCGGCCTGCTGGCGGTGGCCAACGGACTGTTGTCACTGATGATCACCGGCTACCCGACGACGGTGACTGCGGTCATTGGGAGTTCGCAGGGCTTGGCGATCTTCTTTGCGATCGTGACCATTTCGCGAGTGCCGTTGACCCTGCTCTCCCCGGTGCAGGCACTGGTCGTGCCCACCACCACCAAGGCCCTCTACGAGGGACGGGGCGACCAGTTGCTGGCGATGCAGGGCAAGATCTTGTTGGGGGTGCTCGGTTTCAGTGTGATCGCGGCAGCGGGCGGGTATCTGCTCGGCCCATGGGCCGTCCGCTTGCTCTTCGGCCCGGACTACATCGCTACTCGCCAGATGGTGGCGACCTTGCTCGGTGTCACCGTGGTGATGGGCGGTGCACTGTTGCAGGCGGCGGTCTTCACTTCACTGGAACGCTATTCTCTGACCCTGGTCACCTGGGGGACATCTGCCGCCGCGACGGTCGCCGCGCTGGCGTTTACCCCGGGTGAGGCCGCTGTGCGTGGTACGGCTGGTTTCATCGCGGCATCGGCGGTCGGATACCTAGTGTCGACGATCCTGCTGCGCTGGGCGTTGTCCCGGGTGCGTCCGAGGACCTTGGCTGTACCGGCCGACCGGCCGGAGCAGGCGTGAAGTGGTGGCTCGACCCGTCAGCGAGATCTGTGGGGACCGGACCGAATTGCCCGATGATATCTTTCGTAGGCGTTTCCCAAGTAGTGGCGTCGCCATGACGCACAGACCACTTTCCGGAGAGGCGAGCTGAGATGTGGTGGACGATCCTGCCGTTCGTGTTGGTGACCGTAGCAGTGGTCGTCGTGCCCGGCTTCGTAGTGAACTTCGCGGCTGGGTTGCGTCCGGTGCATGCCCTCGGCTACGCCCCACTCACCAGTGTCGGGCTGATCTCGATTTCGGCGATCGTCGCCGACATGGTCGGCGTCGGCTGGTCGGCGCTGCCGGTGCTGGGCCTGACGGCAGTGGTAGCGGTGCTGGCGGGTGCCTTGCGGGTGCTGATCGCCCGGCGTACTAAGGCACCCGAGCCCGCGCGTGCCCTGTCTCGTCCATCCGAGCGACCGCCCTGGTGGAAGTCGTCTCTTGGGTGGACGCTGGGCAGTCTGGCCATAGCCGCCACCCTGCTGACGATCGACGGTGTGCGGATGCTGGGGGCTCCGACCGCCTTCTCGCAAACCTACGACAACATTTACCACCTCAACGCGGTGCGTTGGATCGTCGATCACCGCAACGGTTCGTCGCTGACGATGAACATGCTCACCGGCGACGGGCCAGCCGCTTTCTACCCGTCGGCCTGGCACGACCTCGCGTCGCTAACCCTGATCAGCATGGGCAGCCCAGAGGTCACGCTGGGTAACAACGCATTGATCCTGGTGGTGCTCGCCCTGGTTTGGCCGATCTCCTGCCTGCTGCTGGCGCGCGCCATCTTCCCACACACCCCGGCAGTCATTCTGGGCACTGGTGTGCTGGTCGCATCGATCAGTGCCTTCCCTTACCTGTTGCTCGGTTTCGGGGTGCTTTTCCCCAACTTCCTGGGGTTGGCGTTGCTGCCGGCCGTGATGGCGCTGGCGGTGAGCCTGCTGGGTTTGGGTCGCGGTGAGCGCTACGACAGCTACCCGATGCTGGTCGTCGGGCTGTTGGGTATGGGTGGCGTCGCGCTCGCCCATCCCAACGTTGCCCTCACCATGGTCTCGGTGGTGGCTCCGGTGATGGCCATTTTCTGGGCAGCCCAGGGCATTCGCGACCTACGGGCGGGCAGCCTCAGGGCGTGGGCGGCTGCGGCGCGCGTTGCGGCGGTGGTGGCACTGCTCGGCCTGGCCTACGTGCTCTTCCGGGCGCTGCACGCCCCTTACGACTCGCTGTGGTGGCCGGTCAGTCGCAGCGTCTCCCATGCGGTGGGTGAAGCGGTGCTGTTGGCGCCACGCGACACCCCGGTGCCCTACGTGGCCGCGGTACTGAGCCTGGCGGGTATCTACGCGGTGCTGCGGCACAACCGGTACTGGTGGCTGCTCGGCTGCCACTGCGCCTTCGTCTTCCTGTGGATCGTCGTTTCAGCCGTCACGGTACCCGACTTCCGCAACTTCTTCGGTGCACCGTGGTACAACGACAACTTCCGGCTGGCTTCGCTGCTGCCCATCACGGCGATCCCGCTAGCCGCGCTCGGCCTCGAGTTCGTTCTCGGCAAGGCCGATGATGCCTTGGGTGTCCGCCTGGCCGATCGGCGTCCGGCCTGGGTGACTGGAGCTCTGGTGGGCGTGGCTGTGCTGGCGTTGCTGGTTGGCACCCAGGTTGGAAACAAGCAGGAGATGATCGCTTGGGTGCGGGGCCACTACACCGTCACCCCCGACGCCGTGCTGGTGGATTCGGACGAGTACGCCGTCTTGCAACAGGTGCCTGAGATCGTGCCGCCCGACGGTGTGATCGCCGTGAATCCGTGGAATGGTTCGTCGATGGCCTACGCGCTCACCGGACGCCAGACCATCTTCACCCACGTGCAGTACCCGAACGATCCGGACAAGCAGGTGCTGGTAGACAGCCTCGACGATGCCGTCACCAACGCGGAGGTCTGCCAAGCCCTCAGCGATCTGGGGGTCGGCTGGGTACTCGACTTCGGCAACGATCGGCTGATCAACAACGAGGATCGGGCCTTCCCCGGTTTTGAGGAACTGGACGATTCGCCAGGCTTCAAGTTGCGCGCCGAAAGCGGCCACGCTGCGCTTTACGAGATCACCGCCTGCGCTCTGGGGTGACATGCGCTAGAACTTGCAGCGCGCCGTCCCGGACGCTCGGCAAGCGGCCCGGGTCGGGTAGATTGTTCGAAGGCGTCGAGGCAGACGTCTGATTGGTTCTCTTCGAGGGAGTGTCATGGACGCGGACCTGGTGGTGGTCGGAGCTGGACTATTCGGTCTCACCGTCGCTGAACGGGTCGCCAACGACCTGGGACGCAAGGTGGTGATCCTCGAGCGGCGCAGCCACATCGGGGGTAACGCCTGGTCGGAGGTCGAACCGACCACTGGTATCGAGGTGCATCGCTACGGCGCTCACCTCTTCCACACCTCGAACCAGCGGGTCTGGGACTACGTGAACCAGTTCACCAGCTTCACCGGTTACCAGCACCACGTCTACACCACGCACAAAGGCGTGGTTTACCCCATGCCGGTCAATCTCGGCACCATCAACCAGTTCTTCCAGGCGGCTTATCGTCCCGATGAGGCGCGCGCGCTGATCAAAGAGCAGTCGCAGGAACTTGGCGACAAGGAGCCTGCCAACTTCGTCGAGAAGGGCATCCAGCTCGTCGGGCGCCCGCTGTACGAGGCGTTCTTCATGAACTACACCGCCAAGCAGTGGCAGACCGCTCCCGAGAATCTGCCGGCGTCCATTGTCAGCCGACTGCCGGTGCGCTACACCTACAACAACCGCTACTTCAACGACACCTATGAGGGTCTGCCAACCGATGGCTACGGCGCCTGGCTGACCCGGATGATCGACAACCCGCTGATCACCGTGTATACCGACACCGATTTCTTCGACGACTCGCACGAGTACTCGAAATCGAAGGTGGTAGGCAAGATCCCCGTGGTCTACACAGGTCCGGTGGACCGCTACTTCGACTACTCCGAGGGCGACCTCACCTGGCGCACCATCGACCTCGTCGAGGAGGTGCTGCTCGATTGCGGTGACTTCCAGGGCACATCGGTAATGAACTACGCCGACCTGGACACCCCTTTCACCCGTATCCACGAGTTCCGCCACTTCCACCCGGAGCGGGACTACCCGAATGACCGCACGGTCATTCACCGTGAGTACAGTCGTTTCGCCGACCGTGATGACGAGCCTTACTACCCGATCAACACCGACGAAGATCGAGTCAGATTGGCGAAGTATCGCCAGGCGGCCGCCGCCGAACCGTCGGTGGTCTTCGGCGGCCGGTTAGGCACTTACAAGTACCTCGATATGCACATGGCTATCGCTTCGGCGCTGGTCACCTACGACAACGTCCTGAAGCCGCACTTCAGCGACGGCGCACCTTTCAAGAGCGGAGGCGTGGAAGCGTGAGCACCGAAACAACCGGCACCGAGACCTGGACGGCAGCGGCGCGGATCGTCTTTCCCCCCACCGGTGAAGAAGACACGCTGCCGCTTTACGTCGACTTCGGACGCGCGGCCCCTCCTGAAGAGAAACCCACCGGTAACCAATCACAGGTGCAGGTCGAACTGGCCGATTCCAGTAGCGGCGACGATCGCAGCGACTTGATCGGCGAGGACGGCACGATGGAACTGCCTGCCGGTTTGCGTGTCTCACTGGGTACCGTCTTCAACGGCTTCCCGGCCAGCTACTGGCGGCAGCGGACGATCGCCACGAAGGTCAAGCTGCGGCTGAGCATTGAGGGCAAGGCCAACGTGATGGTTTACAAATCCAACGCCAAGGGACGCGCGCTGAGGGTCGACAGCAAGCGCACGAACGGCGGCGGCGGCGAGATCACCTTCACGCTGCCGCTCGACACGTTCACCGATGGGGGCTGGTATTGGTGCGACCTGGTCGCCGGTGACAAAGGTGCGCGACTGGTTTGCGGCCAGTGGGAAGTCAACGCCGAGCCGGTGCGTCCGGCGACGCTGACGATCGGCATCACCACATTCAACCGGCCAGATTATTGCGCCCGCACGTTACTGACGCTGGCCACCGCGAACAACCTCAGCGAGAAGCTCAAGCGGGTCTACGTCGTCGATCAGGGCAACCAGAATGTGCACGACGATGAGCTCTACCCGGAGGCCGCCGGCCTGCTCGGTGACCGGCTGAAGATGATCTACCAAGGCAACATGGGCGGGTCCGGCGGCTTCTCCCGTGGCATGTACGAAGCCGTCAAGGCCGATGAGGCAGAGTTCCATCTGTTGCTCGATGACGATGTCACCGTTGAACCTGAGAGCATTGAGCGGCTGGTGCTGTTCGCCAGCATGTGCCGGCGGCGAACCATCGTGGGTGGTCAGATGTTCGACCTCAACGCCAAGTCGGTCGCGCATTCGTTCGGTGAGGGCATCAACAAGTGGCGTTGGTTGTGGGGCGCCGTGGAGGGCACCTCGAACCGGATCGACTTGGGTGCCGCGAACCTGCGACGTCGTTCCGTCCTACACCGGCGCCTAGATGTCGACTACAACGGTTGGTGGATGGAACTGATCCCGGTCTCGGTGATCAAGGAGATCGGCTTGTCGCTGCCGATCTTCATCAAGTGGGACGACCTGGAATACGGACTGCGCGCCCAGACCATTGGGGTCGATACGGTCACCCTGCCAGGGGCCGGGCTGTGGCACATCTCCTGGGGCGACAAAGACGACTCTCGCGACTGGCAGGCCTATTTCCACGAGCGCAACCGCATCCTGACCGCGCTGTTGCACTCGCCGTACGACCTTGGGGGCCGGTTGCCCTACGAGTTGAGCACGCTGGACGTCAAGCACTCGATCTCGGCCGAGTATTATGCGCAGACTATTCGTCTGATGGCGGTCGAGGACATCTTGGCCGGACCGGATCACCTGCACGAATCCCTTACGACCAGAATGCCGCAGTTACGCGCACTGACCAAAGAGTTCACCGACGCCCAGTACAAGCCCGATCCGGACGCGTTCCCGTCAGTTTCGCGGCTGAGCAAGCCGAAGTTCAAGACCTCGCCTAAGGCGCCGAACGTGGTGACCCTGGTGCCGTGGACGCTGAAGACGGTGGTCAGGCAGCTGTTGCCACCCAGCGACAGATCGAGGGATCGGCCCGAGGCTTCGGTCAGCCACGCCAACAGCAAGTACTTCGTGCTGAGCCAGTACGATTCGGCACTGGTCACCAAGGCAGACGGATCGGGGGCCGCCTGGTATCGACGTGACCCCAAGCAGCTGCGCAGCCTGCTGGCGCGCAGCGCCGCCGCCCGCAGCGCGCTCATCCTTAACTGGGACCGGCTGCGCAAGCAGTATCGGGAGGCGCTATTCGATGTGGTCTCGCTGGACACCTGGGAGC
>JAAYVP010000157.1 GCA_012517115.1 Brooklawnia sp.
GGCACTGACCTGCACGCGGACGACCTCACCGGTGGCCTCCACCTGAGTACGACCCTGCGACTGAGCAATAGGCGCGAATCCGGCGGCGGCCGGGTCAACACCGATGCCCAGCGTCACAGCGAGGCTGAGAGCGGCGAGCGCGGCCACCAGCTGTCCGCTCGACCAGACACTCGGCGGGGTCTCCTCTTTCACCCGGTCGTCGGGGGAGGTTCGCTGAGCGGCCAAGCCTGCCCGGATACCGAAGGCCACCAGCGGCAGGAAGGAGGCCAGAGCGGCCAGCCCGACGCCCGCCACCATGACCCGAACCCAGGTCGGCACCGGCAGCAGGACGAGCGGCAGCGCCGCGTTGACCAGCGCCAATCGGATGGTGGTACCCCGGTTGAACCATGCCAGAGCGGCCCGCACCGCCGCTGGCCCACCGCCGAGCATCGTGGGGATCAGGTAGCTCAGTGCCCCGACCAGCAGTTGCGCCGCGAACCCGGCAGCGAAAACGAAGGCGATCGGGGAGAACTGTGCGGACAGCGTCGACCAGCTATCGGCAACCACGAGCAGGACCCCGACCCAGACCAGTCCGACGACTGCCCAGGGCAGGGCTGCGCAGACTGACGCCGCGGCGAACTCCCGCGGCGGCTTGACGCGCAGGGGCTGCCACAGCGCGCGTCCCCACCAGCCCACGCCGGCCAGGTAACAGGCCAGACCCGCCACCGAAAGCCACATCTGTCCGACCAAACCGCCGCTGACCAGGACCGTCAGGCCCACCAGAAGCATCGGCAGCGCTTGGCGAGCCAATCGGTCGGCGCGGTCGTCCATGCGGGTGCGCAGCAACGTGGGCCAGAAGGTGACCAACGTGCCCATCACCGTCATCCCGACCCAGCCGAGCAGGTTGGCCATGGTGTGGCCGAGCAACAGTCGGCCGTGCCAGGGGTCATCGGGGACGTGGGCGAGGGTGGCGCCCAGCGAAGCGCCCACAGCCAGACTTGCAGCGGCTGCCAGGTAGTATCGGATGCTGACCCGGAAGCGTCCCGGCAGGGCGCGTCGAAGCATGCGTCCGATCGCTGCAGCGTGCCAACCGACCGCAAGCACGACCAAGGATGCACCTGCCACCGTCGACACGCTAAGTCCGCTGGGGACGCCCACCAGGACTAGGGCGGAACCGGCCAGCAACAAGATGATCCGACGCGATTGGTCGCGTCGTCCATGCTCGGCCGGGGGCGCCTTGAGCAGTGCCTCACAGAAGTAGAAGCTCCACACCACGATCGCGTGGCTGAGGGCGCCGAGCAACATCAAGTGCACCAGCAGCCAGTTCGACGATGGCGCCCAGCGATAGCAGATCGCCACCACGACGGCCGCGACCAGCCAGAAGAGGGAGGGATAGTCTCGCAGCGGCCAGGTGCGACGCTTACCCGTGTTGGTCACGATAAGTCACCACCAACACGACCGAGACGATCAGAAAGACCAGCATCGCCAGCACGGTGATCACCGAACCGGTCTGCCAGATGAAGTTGTTGCCGCTGATGTCTCCAACCACGCGTGCCGCCATGCCGAGGTGCAGCATGAGCAGCGGCAACCACGA
>JAAYVP010000158.1 GCA_012517115.1 Brooklawnia sp.
CTGTCAGACCAGCGGGAGACCGTCATCAAGGCGCTGCGCTGTTACGCCACCCAGCTCACCGTCCACGAAGACCACATCGTGCATGTGGGCGGTCAACGCGCGGAGATCCGGCTGCGGATCGGACTGCGGTTGGTGCCCCAGCCCTGAGTTCAAAAAAGGCCTTCAGGGGCTTTGGGTGGGGCATAGACCGGGTCGACATTTTCGAACATTTTGCTGACCGAGCGGCCGTGATGGATCCGGTCGATCGCCTCCGCGAGCAACGGCGCCACGCTGATCGAGGTGAGTTCGGGCCAATCCTGGGGTGCCGGCACCGTGTTAGTGCAGACCACCTCTGAGATGAAATCCAAGCCGCGCAGCCGCTCCACCGCTCGCCCGGCGAACAGGCCGTGCGTGCAGGCGACAGACGCCGACAGCGCGCCGTAGTCTTTGAGCCGCTGGCACAGCTCAACCACCGAGCCGCCAGTAGCGATCTCATCGTCCAAGATGATCGCGTTGCGACCGGCCACATCGCCGACGATCGAATCTACGACCACCTTGTCGTCGGCGAGCCGTCGTTTGCTGCCAGCCGCGACCGGCAGCCCGAGCAGCCGCGCGAACTGGGTGGCGTTCTTCGCGTTGCCCAGATCAGGGCTGACCACGATCGAATTGTCGAGGGCAGAGCCACCCTTGAAGTGTTCGGCGAGCACCCCGAGTGCGGTGAGCTGGTCGACTGGGCACTGGAAGAAGCCCTGCACCTGGGGTGCGTGCAACTGCATCGTCAGGACGCGGGAGACGCCAGCCGTGACGAGCAGGTCGGCCACCAAACGTCCGCCCAACGAGATCCGCGAGGCGTCCTTCTTGTCGGAGCGGGCGTAGGAGTAGTGCGGGATCACCGCGGTGATCTGCCTCGCCGAAGCCCCCCGGGCGGCATCGATCATCAGCAGCAGCTCCATCAGATGTTCCTGGGTGGGCGGGACGAGCGGCTGGATGATGTAGACATCGCGCTGGCGGACATTGACCAACAACTGCACCTGCAGGCAGTCGTTGCTGAATCGGCTGATCCGAGTGGGGGAGAGTCTGGTGCGCAGATGGCCGCAGATCTCTTGGGCGAGCACTGGATGGGCCGAGCCTGAGAAGACGACGATATCTTTCACGTCGTTGACCCCTTCCAGTCCTGGCGCCACGGTGCCGCTGCCACCTACCCTAGTGCGGCGCGTCGCGGTTTCGTTTCCAGTTGCTGGGAATGGGAGTTGGCGGCATGCGGGGGCCCAGCGCTGCGGCTTACCAGGACGCAGCAGCCTGGGCCACCCATGTCACGTGCAGTTCGTCCTTCTGCCCGAAGCGTTCCAGGTGCCCTCCGACGACCGCTTCCACCCGGGTCAGGTCCTCGGCTCCGGCGCCGCGGGCGTAGAGCAGCAGGTGGTCCTCGCCCGCGGCGATGAGGCAACGGGCAGAGCCTCCCGGCAGGATCACCCACTGCCCGGCGGGATCGTCTGCCACCTCGCACTTGCGTCCGAGGTGGCAGACGAGTTGCCTGGCGTATCGCTCAGCCCGCTGAGTGGGGACGGTAGCGCGTGACTCCAGCATGAACGTCCTCCAGGATTGGTGTGCGGGGGGTCAGTCTCGCCCTGCGAACGCCTTCGCGAGAGTGTTGAAGAAGACCGTGTAGGTCTGAATGCCCTCGTTGGTGTAGGTGTCGGCGGGCATGTACAAGACGTGGCCTTCCTTGATGGCGGTGACGTTGGCCAGCGCCTCGGAGTTCTCCAGGACCTGCTGGGCAGGGGTGTACTGCGCATCGTCTGCCGAGATCGCCGCATCGCGGTCCATCACCAGGATCCAGTCGGGGTTGGCGGCAGCGATCGCTTCGACGGAGATGTCATCACCTTGATGATCCTCTGAGGAGCCCTCCACCTGTAGTGCTGGGGTGAGGTCGAGGATGTCGAAGACCGGTCCCAAGGTGCGTCCGACGTGGGGGGCGACGTAGCCGATGTTACCGCCGGAGACGATGACGGCCATCACCGTGTCCCCAGGGGTGTAGGCCTCCTTGACGTCAGCGATGGCGTCATCGAAGGCGTCGACCAAAGCCGCAGCTTCGCTTTCCTTTCCGAAGACCTGTCCCAGTATCTCGGTCTGGCGTCGGAGTTCGGCGTCGAACGCTGCACCGTCGCGCGGGTCCAGGTTTAGCTGCACCGCCTCCGGGGTCAGTCGGGTGATGTCTGCTGTGAACTGGGTGAAGCGCTGCCCGTTGATGATCAGGTCGGGTTGCGCGGCGACAAGGGCCTCGAGGTTGGGCTCACCATGAGTGCCGATGTCGACGATGGACTCGTCGGCCTTGTACGGATTGGTACTCGGCATCAGTGCCCGAGACGCGGCAGTCAGTTTGATGTCCCAGTCGGCCAGCGTCTGGAATGTGCGGTTGTCCAGCGCCACGACGGACTTCGGCGGGACCTGGATCGTGTGGGTGCCGCTGTTGTCGGTGACCTGCACAGTCGTGGTAGCGGAGTTGGTCGAGGCGGACTGGGCCGTGTCGCCTTGGGCCGCGCCACCGCAGGCGCTCAAGAGCAGGGCGGCCGCCACCGCTGTCAGCGCGGCAGTTCGGAACTTGGTCATGGGTATCTCCGGTCGATCATGAATGGTTAGGCAAGGCTAACCTAATAAGTCGCCGATGAGCGTGGCAAGTTGCCGCTTCGGACGTGTCGCCGACCTGGTCCCGGCTCACACTTGATGGCCCCGCAGGGTCAGGTTAGGGTTGCCTTTCCTAAGTTGGATCCCTGTCCGGACCTTGGAGGATGCTCATGACGACCGCCACCGGCACTCCTGCCAAGGCGGTCGCAGCCGAGCCTCGGACGGACACTCGCACCAGAGGTCAGCTGGTCGACTGGAAGCTGGTTCTCGGTCTGTTGGCGGTGCTCGCCCTGCTGGCCGCGTCACTGTTCACCGGCGCCTACGATGTGTTCGGAGCCGAAGACGGGGCGGCCATGTTCGCCATCACCCGGATCCCTCGCACCATCGCGCTGGTCCTGTCGGGCGCCGCGATGGCGATGGCTGGCCTGGTGATGCAGTTGCTCACCCAGAACCGGTTCGTCGAGCCGACGACGACCGGCACCATCGAGTGGGCCGGACTTGGGTTGGTCGCCGTGATGATCATGTGGCCAACCGCCCCGCTGCTCGCGCGCATGGGCGTGGCGGTCGCGTTCGCATTCGTTGGGA
>JAAYVP010000159.1 GCA_012517115.1 Brooklawnia sp.
CACCCGGTGCGCCAGCGTGAGTTCGAGCATCCCGTTCTCCTCGTCTCCCGCGATCGCCCGTGCCCCCCACGAAACGCACACCGCAACGAGGACGAACAGGCCGAGCAGCCCGAAGAATGTGGAGTGCGCCCAGCCCGCGCCCGTCCCGATGTCGCCGAAACCGAACGCCGCCACCATCGTGCTCGGCAGCTGGTCGATGAACGCCTGGATGCCCTCACCAGCGTCCATCGTGGCGTAGAACGACAAATAGAGGGTCATGATCGCCAGCAGCGCGAACGCCCACGCGATCAGGCCCTTCCACGATTCCCTGAGCGTCTGGACGAAGATGGGCATCACTCGACCTCCTCGGCGGGCAAGGCACGCCGCGCCCGTGCCGGGGGCTCTTCCGCCGAGGCGGTTTCGCCGTCGGGCCCGGAGTAGATCTCGAGCACTGTCTCCTCCAGATCAGGTTCGGCGAAGACCAGGTCGACCACCTGATAGCCGTTGAGGAAACCCACGACGTCGTTCGCGCGACCCTCTATCAGCCCGGAGACTCGCACTTCCCCATCCCCGGCAGGCTCCGCCACCACCGCCAGACCACGAGCGGACGCGGACTGGCGCACGTCCTCGACCGACGCGCCGCGCACGACTGCCCGGAGATGACGCTGGGCGGTCTGGCGCAACTCCCCCATGGTCGCCTCGCGGACGAGGCGTCCGCTTCGCAACACCGCGGCATGATCGGCCACCTGCTCGACCTCGCTGAGGATATGCGACGAGAGGAAGACGGTCGCACCGCCTTCATGTGCCTCACGGACCATGCCGAGGAAGGTTTGCTGGATCAGCGGATCAAGACCAGAGGTGGGCTCATCCAGGATGAGCAGTTCCGGGCGGTGCATGAAGGCCTGCACCACGCCGAGTTTCTGCTTGTTGCCCTTCGACAGTTTCCCCGCGAGGCGGCTGAGGTCAAGTTCGAGGCGTTCTGCGAACTCCTGCCCGCGCCGCATCGCGTCCCGGCCGGGCGAGAGCGACGCCCAGAACCGGAGGTGCTGCCTGCCGGTCAGCTGCGGCTCCACGCGGAACTCACCCGGCAGGTAGCCGAGCCGGGCGCGGAGTTCCTTCCCGCCGGAGCGCGGGTCCTCCCCCAGCACCTCAACATGTCCGGAGGTCGGTTTCAGGACGTCAACCAGCAGGCGCATCAACGTCGACTTTCCGGCGCCGTTCGGGCCGATCACGCCGAAGATGCTGCCTTCGGGTATTTCGAGGGACAACTGATCGAGTGCCAGCACCTGACCGAACTGTTTCGTCAGGTCGAACGTCTGCACCGCGAGTGCCACAGCCAAACCCTAGCCCCTCGCACCAGTGCCGAGGATTCGCAGTTGCCCTGCCGACGCGCGTGCGGCCCGCGCCTGGGGGGCGCGGGCCGCACTGTTGGGGTGGGTGCAGGTGGCTCAGCTGTCGCTGTCGGTGTCGCCGTCCGTGTCGAGGGCGGCCTGGGCGCGATCGGTCAGATCCTGAACGCGATTGCCGATTCCCTCGGGGGTGTGCTTCTTGACGAAGGAGCCGGCCTTACCGATGACCTCGCTGGTCTTGTCGAGCGCCGCCTCGAACCGCTCCTGACTGTGGGCCACGTGACGGTCCAGCTTTTCTCGCATGTCGGTCTCATGCTCGTTGATCCAGCGCGGGGTGCCCTCGCCGGTGAACTCGTTGCTGTTACTCATAATGTTGTCTTCTTTCTTGTAGAGGTCCGGTCCGGCAGGACCGGGCAGATGGCTGACGCCCCGGGATCTGCCCGAGAACGTCCTGACACCACCAACAGTGCCCCGGCCAAGGAGCGAACACATCACCCGTACGCGCCCATCCGTCCTAATCCGAACGCAGTAGCCCGAGCTCGCCGCCCGCTCGAACACCACCGGGCGCATGTTGGCGATCCGCTTGCATCCACTGCCAGGTCCCTATTCGAAGCAGAGCGAGGATGCCGCCAGACAGGCAGGAGCCGAGCAGCACCCGGGGTGACGGGTTTGCTGCTCGGCTCCGTGAGATGGTGTTGAGTTCAGCGGGCGCGACCGTTGTGGCGGCCAACGGCGAAAGCACCGGCGACGGCGACGAGGCCGAGCCCGATCCAGACGATGGTCATGGTCATTCTCCCTTCATTCTCGTGGTTGTCGATCGTGGTGTATCCCTGGGGCCGTGGGCCCCGATGTTCACGCGGTGGCGACCGAAGCGGCCTTACGGCCGGTGCGGCGACCTACGGCGTAGGCACCGGCGACGGTGACGAGGCCGAGTGCGATCCAGACGATGGTCATGGTTTCTCCTCCTCTCGGGGTTACGGAATGTGCGAGTTTGGGGGAGCAGCGTGCCTGGCCTGCTGCCCGGCTGCTGCCGCTTCGTGACGGTTCGGGGTTCAGGACAAAATGCGGTCGGCCCGCTCACCGATCGAGTAGAGGTTCTCGTACTCACGATCGATCTGCGGCGCCACCCGAGCCGTCGTGCTCGCGCGGACCTTACCGTGCGCCAGATAACCCAGCACCCAGCCGATCAACCCCAGCGCTCCCAACGGGATCGACAAGACCACAGCACCAGCCATGATCGCGAACACCGCCCCAGCCAGGAACCCCGACCCGACGATCCCCACCACCAGCGAGGCCGCCATCGCCCGGGCCCCCTTGGACCGCTCAAGCGCAGCGATCGACGCCAAAGACTGCTCAGCCTCACGCTGCAGCTCCGACATCACCGAGCGGTTCTCGATCCGGCGATCCCGCTTGAACTTGAGAGTCACCCCAGACTGTGTGGGCACCGCTTGGACGCGGTCCTCCAGCGTCCAGCCCAGGCTGTGATAGGTGTCACGCGTCAACGGCTCCTGCTGCACAGTGGTACGCACCGTGAGGTACTCGTAAGGAACGTACTCGTGGACAGTGTCGGGGCGAGTAATCGTTTCGGTCATCTTCTGTTCTCCTTATTGATTTGTGCATACCCGGTAGGTGATGCACCGTGGTTCGTTTCGATCACAATCCTCGTCCGCCAACCACCCACAGACATCGCCCGACAAGACCGTCTCACCTACTCCAAACGCAGTACCTCGACAGCGCACTGCGGTGGGATCATTGACAGATGCCACCACTAGGACAGACCGGGTCGAACCGACCGGCCGCAGACCCCGTCGCGCCATGGTGGCTCCGCCATCTGCGAACGCTGGAACGGGGGGTCCTGGTCATCGTCGCGCTGGCCCTGGCGGTCCAAGTCGCGCTGTTGATCATCGACGGCGGATCCTGGCTGGCCGCCCTCGCGGTTGCCGTGAGCGCCGCCGGGGCGGGTCTTGTCGTCCGGCAACCCCATGTGAGCCTGCTGCTGTTCGCAGTGGCACCGCTGATCGCGACCCTGACCGGCTGGTCTCCGACCGGTCTGTGGTCAATTGCCTGCTTCGGTGGATTCCTGCTCGCGCTGCGGGGTCTGCCCGGTCTGTTGGCGGCTGTGGTCGTCGCTGTCGGAAACCTGCTCGCTGCGGGGGCGTATGCGGGCACGCTGACGCCCTCGGTCGATCCCGAACCGTCTGTGGCCGCGTTCGCCGGTGTTGCGCTGGCCTCGGCCGGCAGCGCCATCCAAGGGCAGAGCCGCTACTGGGAAGGCCTCCAACAACGCACCCGCGACGCCATCACCGCCGCACAGGCCGCAGCCGCCCGCGGTATCGCCGAGGAACGGCTACGGATCGCCAGAGACCTGCACGACAGTGTCGGACACAACATCGCCGTGCTCAACATGCACTTGGGTGCAGCCGAAGTGCACCTACCAGCCAAAGCCGACGCCACCCGCGAGGACCTGCACGCTGCCCGGGCTGCGGTCAACGCCGTGCTGCAGGAAACCCAACAGATCCTCAGGGTGCTGCGCCTCAACAGCGGCAGCGACGAAGCCGCCACCCAGCCGGTAGCAAGCTACGAACGAATAGCGGAGCTGGTGGATCAGGCCCGGACCGCAGGAATGCGGGTGGATGCGCACATCGAGCAGATCGATACCCCGATCCCGTCAGCCATCGGGATCTGCGCCTACCGCATCGTGCAGGAATCGCTCACCAACGCTCAACGTCACGGCACCGGTGCGGTCACGCTACGGATCGACCACGACAAA
>JAAYVP010000160.1 GCA_012517115.1 Brooklawnia sp.
GCCTGGTGGTTACGCACCAACGGGCGGGACGCCACCTTCCGGCAGCTCTTCGACGGCGAGGTCAGGTTTGGGCCACTCATCAGAAGCGACTGTCTGCTGGAGAACCTGTCGGTCACCGAATGCAAGTACCATCAGGGCGACAAGCACCCCAAGTTCTTCGACAGAGCCTTCCAGCCCGGTGAGCAGCGTGTCTGCGCCGGTGTGCCCGAGCCACTTAAGGGGCGCATCATCAGTCGGACAGGCGACACCGCCGACATGGCCATCACCACCAGCACGGCCATCAACCCCAGCACCGGCACAGCTCTGGATGCGGCCTTATACAGCCGAGAATCCAACGCCAAGGGCGCCACTTTCACGGGCAGCATCGTGGGCGACGCCGATCTGATTGCCAAACTGCCTGGCAGTGCGCGCATACGCCTCGGTGGTCGCTCCGGGGTCCAAGGGGCCACCGATGTGGCTATCAAGAAAGCCTCCTCCCCCACTGTCCCAGACGGTCGGACCGTGGTGAGGAGTCTGTCACCGATGATCTTGGTGGATGCCGCCGGGCGTCCCAGCACGGACCTCAAGTCCGCCCTTGCCACGCGGGGAGTTTCGGTCGACCGGGTATTCGCTGGCCGCGTCACCACCGCAGGTGCCGGTGGTTGGCAAGCATCGTCAGGGATGCCCAAGCCCACCGACCTGGCGCTGGCCCGGGGTTCGGTGGCGGTCTTGCGGGGTGGACGCGACGCGGTGGCGAAGCTGCTAAACCACGGTATCGGCATCCGGCGAGCCGAAGGGTTCGGCTTCCTTGAGCTGGTCGACTCGGCTTGGGCACTCGACGTGACAGCCGAGCCTGCACCCCAGCCGACCCTTGGGGGATTGGCTAATTGGCGACAGCGGTTGCAGAGTGTCGCCCTCGATCCGAAGCAGAGGAAATGGTTGGCCGATCAACTGCGTGAGACCCAGGTTGGCCAGCACTCGGACGTCGAAGAACGTTTGAAGCGCCCGGGGGTTCCTGCCAACTTGACCGAGAGTCAACGTGGCTTCGCAAGAGATCTACTAGTGAACTGCCCGCAGCAGCACCGAAAGGCGTTCGCCGATGAGGCAGAAGGGGGGCTGAACTGATGCGCACCTACATCCGAGTTGGGATCGCACTCCTCTCGCCGTTCCGGATCGGCGGCTGGTCGCTTCATGAGGACGCGGCCAACCAGAGCCGAACCGTTCGCGACCCTGCCGACGAAGACCGACCTTTCGTCCCAAGCACCGGTCTAGTCGGATCGCTCCGCGCGCATGCCGGTGACAAGGCCGAGGAGTTGTTCGGGCCGCCGCGGGAAGGCAAACTGAGTGCGTCACCGTGGTGGGTCCTGGGGACGCGGCTCTCCGCTGACGTCACCATCACTCAGCGTGGCCAGACGTCTATCAACCCGGCACAACGAGTGGCAGCCTCAGGTGGACTCCGCACGTCCGATGAGGTGGTGCCTAGTGCCACGGGTCAACCGGACCTCTACCTGTATCTGACCAGCGATCGCCCGCCGACTGCCTTGCTTGAGGTGCTGGCAACGTGGCGTCCAACTGTCGGCGCCGGCATCACCTCGGGTCTGGGGGACGCTGAAGTCGTCCAAGTGCACTACCGAACGTTTGAGACCACCAACCCGGACGACCTGTTGCAGCTGGTACGAAACACCAACACCGGAACCAAACGAATCGATGAGCTGGTGCGCAACGGAAAGACACTCCAGTTGAAACCCCAGTCGCCGACGCTGGTCCTGCAGGCCACCCTCGTAGTGGACGACCTGCTGGTCGCTGACAGACACGATCATGCGTGGCAGCAAGCACCTTGGTTCCACGGTTCGGCTTGGAAGGGCGTCCTGAGGTCGAGAGTCGCCTACATCGCTCGCTGCCTGAACCTGCCATGCTGCCCTACACCTGACGGCGCAAACCAACGAGACTGGACCGGCTGCGGCGAATGCCCGGTGTGTGCTGTCTTCGGGTCTGCCGAATCGGGGCAGGGCTGCTGGGCGTTCTCGTGCTCGGAGCAGGCGCATGACCCTGGGCTCGTACGCGAGCGACACCGAACCGCGATCGACAGGTTCACCGGCGGTTACCGATCTGGGGCCCTGTTCGCAGAACAGACGCTGCC
>JAAYVP010000161.1 GCA_012517115.1 Brooklawnia sp.
CTGCCCGAGGTGACCACAACTTCGGCCTGGGCAGTGGCCAGGTCAAGGATGCAGTTGGCCTGACTGGTTGAGGCGGTTACGGTGAATGCCACCGGGTCGGGTCCGGTCACCGTTTCCGGACCAGCGATTTGCAGCGTCAACAGCCTGGGTTGGCAGGCAGCAGTAGCGGGGGTCTCGGTCGGGGTGGGGCTGGCTTCCGGCTCCGGCGACGCTGAGGGGTCCGATTCGAGACCCACGGAGGCCGATGCTGCGACATCGTCCGACGGGGATGGTTGGCCGCTGGCTTCAGCCGACGGTACGGGCGAGTCGCTGGCCGCAGTGGTGCCGCTGACAGCGAGCCCCGAAGTAGCCGCCCCGCCATCGCCACCCGCTCGGGTGGCCAGCCACCAGACCGCCACGATCAGGACGACGATCACTGCCCCGACGGCCCCCCGCCGAATCCAGTAGGTCTGGGCCGATTCGGGGCCCACCGGGTCGAGCCACCCTTTCATGCCGCCATGCTAGAAGGCCGGGCGTTGGCAGGCGGGGCGCCACGCGGACGGGGCGCTGCCGCTAGACAGCCGGAAGTTGCTCGGTACGAGGCTCCGTTTCGGCCACTTCGGGCACCTCGGCGGTGATCAACGTGCCATCCGAGCGACGGCCGCCGATGACCGGGTGTGCGCTAGCCAATCCCGGCAAGTACAGCCCCTGGTGGGCAAGCGCAATCTCGAGTGGGGTGTCGGCGATCTGGTATTCGACGCCGCGTACTCGGAGCCGCACCGGATCCCCCTGCTCCAGGGTGAACTTGATCAGGCGGCGGGTCAGGTGAACCCGAATCCGGCTGCCCCGGTAGGTCAAACGGAAGGTGAGGTGACTCCACGACCGCGGCAGCCGGGGATCGAAACTCAACAAGTCGCCGTCATCCCGCAGCCCACCGAAACCGCTGACCAGCGCACGCCAAGTGCCTGCGGCAGACGCGACGTGCACGCCATCAGCGGTATTGCCATGGGTGTCGCCGATGTCTACGAACAAGCCCGCGTGGAAGTACTCCAAGGCCATCACCTGGTGTCCGACCTCGGCCGCGATTATCGACTGCATGACCGCCGACAGGCTCGAATCGCCCGTAGTTATCGGATCGTAATACTCAAAGTCGGCCCGCTTCTCCGTCTGGGAGAACGCGCCACTGCGCAGGAAGAGCGCCAGCACCACATCTGCCTGCTTGAGCACCTGGAAGCGGTAGATGACCAACGGGTGATAGTGCAACAGCAGCGGATAACGTTCCGGTGGGGTGTTTTCCAGGTCCCACAGCTCCTTCGCGAGGAAGGCATCGTCCTGCGGATGGATGCCGAGCCGCTCGTCGAACGGGATCAGCATGCCGTCAGCGCAGCGCTCCCACTCGCGTACCTCCTCAGGTTCCAGCCCGACGGCACGAACCAGTCGACCATACGCGTCCGGGGCTTCGGTTTGCAGGTCGCGGACCATCCGCACCGCCAGTCGCAGATTCCAGCGGGCCATCACGTTGGTGTAGCTGTTGTTGTTCACCACGGTGGTGTACTCGTCGGGACCGGTCACCCCGTGGATCTCGAAGGTCTCACCGTCACCTACGCGCCAGAAACCGAGATCGGCCCACATGCGGGCGGTTTCGACGATCAGTTCGGCCCCCTCGCCGCGCATGAACTCCTGGTCTGCGGTCATGGCACCGTAGTGGCCTATCGCATACGCAATGTCGGCGTCGATGTGGTACTGGGCGGTACCAGCCGCGTAGTAGGCGGAAGCCTCTTCGCCGTTGATGGTTCGCCACGGGAACAACGCGCCTTTGACCGATAATTCCCGGGCGCGATCACGAGCTTGGTCGAGATGCATGGCTCGGAATCGCAGCGCGTTACGGGCCTGCTCGGGGGCGGTCAAGGTAAGGAAGGGCACCACGTAGATCTCGGTATCCCAGAAGTAATGACCTTCATAGCCGTCGCCGGTGAGACCTTTCGCTGGCACGCCGGAGCCGTCGGCTCGGGC
>JAAYVP010000162.1 GCA_012517115.1 Brooklawnia sp.
CAGGTGCACCGGCTCCAAACCGAGTTCGGCGATCACCCGAAGGCTGTCATGTTTCGAGGTGGGCTCGACCAGCCTGGCCGCGACCAGTTGGAAGAAGGCCTCATCGTTGACCCGGTCGAACCCGAGCCGTTCCCAGGCACCAGGATCACGTCGATCAACAACTGGGATCGCATCGCCTCGACCACCGCCATCCCGGCCTGCACGCCACCGGCAACGGGCAGGTCCAGCGGCGGCTGGTTCGCGTGCAGCTTGTCGCGGCCAGCCTGCAGCAACGCGGCCAGTTCGGCCTCGTCATGGGCCGACCCCAGATGCTCAACGATTCGGCGTTGACCGTGGCGCTTCTCCACGATCTGCACCGCTGTCGTACCCGAAGCGGTCTTCACCTTCCGCGGATACGGGCTCACACCCCGAATCCTACCGGCCCACTTAGTGCCCCAAACCCACCAACAAACAACTACCTGACAAGCAGTAACACTTTCCAAACCAGAGGAATCACAACCAAGAGGTCCAAGTCAGGTGCATGCTCGCGTTGGAGCACCCGCTCGATCGCGAGGTTCTTGACCTCACGGTTCGTCTTATGCCTTCGCGGCTCCGCCATTTCGCCCCCCGGATCTGATCCGTGTGCGGAACGCCGCTGTCATGGCCAACGCCGTCAGGGCGGCCAAGGCAGCCGATGTCAGGACAAGTGCGGATGGGTCGGAGATGCCGACGAGGGTGAGGACAATCGGAACAGCGACACCTGCGAGGTGGCCTATGTCCTCCCATCTGTCCATCTCCACGCGCCGAGCGGTGTCTAGCGAGTTCAGCTTGCTCAGGCAGAAGACTGTTCCGCCGCCGAGCCCTGAGACAGCCCAGGCCAGGACGACAATCAGAGCAGTGGAGATCCAGCTGGCAAGGACTGAGAGTGACAGCACGACGAGACCGTGGCCCAGCAAGAAGTACAGACCGTAGCGGCGCCCGCGGAGCAGCTTCTCGATGCTCGCGTAGGTTACCCACCCGAGCGCGAAGGCAGCTCCTGCTGCCAGCCCTCCGAATTTGAACGCCACGGCAAACAGGAAGGGCAAGATGTAGGCATACGAGAAGTAGTGCATCTGGTGTACGACCATGACTCCAGCGAGTGGGCTCCACTGCAGCGGTCGAGGCCGCGTGTCCGAACGCCACGCGTTGCAGCTGAAGCCTCGTAGTGCGCTGAGATACGAGCCTGCGATGACGACAGCACAGGCGGTCAATCCGGTGAGATCCACAAGACCGGCGAACGCGAAACCCGCGATGCGAACGACTCGCTTCACCAGCGTCGAGTGGGTTCTGGCGCCGAAAGCCGATGCCTTCTGGAGGAAGCGTCTGTACTTCTGCAGCCCGACGCTGACACAGGCGACGCCGATCAGCGCCATCCAAGGCGTCGCGCGTCCGCCGAGCAGCAGCACGACACCAACAACGAGGACTGCTCCCGTCCATGTCTTGGCCAGAGGCAGCGAACTGGCGGCGAGGTTGCCGAGCTGATACGCAAGCCCCGCGACCAACCCGGCGAGCAGGCCGTACTCGCGAGCTGCGATGAATACAGGGCCCAATTCAACTACACCGGAAAACGCGCTCAGGAGCAGGAATAGGGTCGGAGCATGGCGCAGGTCGCGCGTGGCGCTCATCTGCTCTCCATCACAAGTGCCCCCTCAAACGGGCATTGGGTAGCGCAGTAGCCGCAGCCAATGCATTGATCCGAGATCGTGACCCGCCCCTGAACGATCGAGATCTCGTTGCAGAAGGCGATCCGAGTGCACCGGCCGCATTGGGTACAGATGGACTCATCGATCCTGGCGATGCTGTCGATATACCGCTCGGGGCGACCCCAGTACATATGCGTCTGGGCCAGACCGATCGCTGCATCGATTGAGGGGATGCCGGCCTGATCCAGGAGTTCCGCGATCTGACGATTCAAGGTCCTGATGTGCTCGTAGCCACGTTCGATGATCGCCGTGGCAACCTGGACGCATCGTGCCCCCAGCATGATGGTTTCCACGCAATCAGCCCCGGTCAGCATCCCGCCTCCGGCGCAGATGTCCATCTGTAGGGCATGGGACAGCTGGTTTGCGTACTGGTTGGTCAGGGGTAGTTGCCAGCCTCCGAAGAGGGAGCACTCAGTGACTCCATCGAGATACGCGAAGCGGCTCCTGCCCTGTGCGGTGATGTCGATTGGCGGTGGCGTGCGGAGGGAGTCCAGAAGCAGGACGCCGGCGACGTGGGTGGAGGGTAGCCAATCAATGACCAGGCCCACCGGGAAGTCGATGCCCAGCTTGGGCATGACGGGGATGGGCACACGCTCCTGGGCCGCGGCTATCGCGGTCGAGACCAGCTCGAGGCTCTGGGCGGATGCTCGGGGCTGCGGAATGTAAAAGAGATCCATCTGAATGGCGCTCGCCCCGGCCTGATGCATCACGGCGCAGCTTTCGGCGAACTCGTCCGGTTTTAGAGAGATGGTGCCGACGCTGGCTATCACGGGAGTGCTCGTCTGCTTGCTGACAGCCTCCACTATTCCAGCTCCTTCGTCGATCGTGAGTGTCTCATGGCCGAAGGTGCCCTGTGCCCATAGACCACGGTTATCCACATACGTTCGACGGCTACCTCCCCGCTCCATGGAAGATATGGGGGCCGCGGACTTGATGATCACGGCCCCCGCCCCCATATCAGAACACCGCAGAGCACCTGCGACCGACTCGGTAGGAGGAGCAGACGCGGCAATGACCGGGCTCGTCAGCGGAATCCCTGCGAAGCTGGTGCTGAGATCTGACATGGTGCTACCTCGGCTCGGAATCGAAAGGGGTCGGAACGTGGTTACTCGGGGAAAGGTGCGGGCCCTGGCCGAGTGTATGGAGGGTTTGGGATTCCGCGGATCGTCCACGTGGCTCTACGCGGCCTTGCTCTCGAACGGGGCGATGACCTCCCGCAAGCTGGCCGCAGTAAGCGGACGGCGCCTGGATGAGGTCATGGAGGATCTCGCCTTGCTGCGAGGTCGTGGTCTGGTTGGTGAGGACCGAGATCACGACAAGACCCTCTGGTTCGCACTGGATCCTGCGTTCAGTTGGCTGTCTCTGTTGGCGGAGCGGCGTTGGTCCGAGGCTGTGGATCTCGCGCCAGTCACGAGCCTTACTACCACCTCCGACCGCGCTCCCGGCGATCAAGCTGATCAGATGCGCAGGGCGCGCACGCTTGCGATCTCGTTGTGGCGGTCTGCCGGTCAGTTCGGGCAGCACCGTACGTCCACCGTACGGAACACCCGTCAGCTGGAGCAGTTGCTCGTCGAATCGATTTCCACCGCAGGCAGGCAGATCCGTGCCGTGTCCGGAAGCGCCCACGCTGTGGCGGTGCATGCGCTCTGGCCGAGGATCGAAGAGCGCATGGCGAAGGGCGTGACGTATCGGCGCTTGACTGTGATCGACGAGATCCTCGAACATGGTCTGGCCGTTGTCAGGCGAGATCTTGAGATCGGCGTGGACCTCAGGGTCGCTCCGGAAGCCACCCTCGTGCGTCGCGGCTACTTGGTCGACAGCGCCGTGCTCATCCAATATCACCGCGACGCCTCCGGTCAGACCAGCGGCGGGCAACTCACCAGCGACCGGCACGCCATCGCCCGATTTCGAACTGTGTTTGACCGGTTGTTCTCCAGCGCGGAGCCAGCGCTTCACCTGATTGATCGATGTGGAGCGGCCGCGAACGTGCGGGTAGATGCAGCGCGTGAGCTGACCGAGGATTCGGTCGATCTCCTCCGACACCTGATTGACTTCGGGAGGTTTTGCCGCGTCGCGCAGGAGCGCAACTGGGAGGGTGAGCGTGAGCGCGCCGCCCGCGCAGAACTTGTCGCGTCCGGACTTGCCGTCTTGACCCCACACGGCCATTTCCTGCCTAACTGGTCTAGTTGGGGCGTGGCGTCTGAGGCTCCGCGACCGAATCTGAGCGAAGCCCGGCCGGGGCTCGGTGAACCGCCGCCGCTGCGACGCCCGACTGATGATCAAGAACCTCCCCCAGGCGAAGATGGAGGTTATGTTTGCTGAGCAGCTGGTTGACCAATTCGTCGACCTCGTGGTGCATCTCGCGTTGGCGGGCGACAGCGAAGCTGTCCCGGATGCTCTGAGGTTCCCCCGCTAGCCTTGGCTCCAGACGCTCTCGGATGTATGGCTTGAGGTTCATGTGTTCCACGTACACCTCCCGCACGCCCGCAGACGAGATGGCCTCGAACAACTCGTCTAACTCCGAGCGGCTCTGACGAAAGTGAGGCAGTAGCGGGCCGACGAACGCGTACACAGGCACGCCCGCGTCACGCAGTTCGGCGAGGGCCGCGATTCGCGCGCTGGCCTTGGGCGCACGCACTTCGAGCCACTTACTGACGCGGTCGTCGGTGCTGGTCACTGTCAGCCCCACCTCCGCGCGCGTCAACGACCGGAACAGGTCTATGTCACGCGTCACCAACGGGGACTTCGTCAGAATGCTCACTCGCCCTGCCCAGGATGCGTCGACGAGGGCACCCAGAACGCCTCTTGTCAGTCTGTACTTCGATTCAACCCCCTGATACGGGTCCGTCACCGAGGAAAGCAACAGGGTCGCGCTGCCGTGGGTACGCTGCAACTTGGGGATTTCCTCGCGTGCCAGTATGACCGCGTTCGTCTTAACGTAGACGTACTGACCCCACTCCTCCGCCGTTTCGCCCACATACCGCCCCATGAACGTGGCGTAGCAGTAGCTGCAACCGAACGCGCAGCCGGTATACGGGTTGATGACATAGTCGGCGTCGGGAAGCTTGCTTGCCACGAGGATGCTTTTGGCCTCCGATTCGACCACTCGCATTTCAGTTCCCTTCTAGGCACGTGGTGCCTGATCTACGCGACGTCTTCCGAGTCAGCGGCTTCAATGAAAAGCGGATCCATCTTCTCGAACATCCGATCCACCGAGTTGGATGAGGCACCGTTCAGCCAGCTGAAGATCTTGCAGTGGCTGTGGTTCTCCGCCGTGCGCGCCCTGAGGCTACTTACCTGATCACCCCGGAGAATCTCCGCGAGAGAGGTCTGCGCGAGATTGCCGAGCACCCAGGCAGCGTCTACCGGCCGTCCGTGCGCATTGATCGCCCAAGGCGAGCCGAGAAGGGTGCCGTCCCACATGAGCCCGAAGCTGCTGTCGATGGCATCGCAGGGGTTCGAGTCGGAAGGTCCATCCAGCGCGCGGAGAGCACATTGCAACTTCACTTTGGGTCCGCCGAGGCGTCCTTCGAGGTCACGCAGAAAGCGGATCGCATCGCGGTACTCGGTCAGCGCCGGCACGGACTCGGCATGATAGAGCCCGCGTCCGACAGGGAACAGCCGCATCAACAGGATGGTCCCCACTCCGGCCTCAGCGAGATCAGTATAGATGCGGCGCAACACGTCGGGGCGGATATTCTGCGTCGTGAGCGGGCACTCGGCGCGGACCGCGACCCCCTTGCGAGCGAACTGCATCGCCCGCTTGAGGTTGCCCTTCGCGTAGGTGGCCGGCCGCAGAGCGTCCTCCGCCGGGGGCGGCCCGTCGTAGGTGAAGTTCAACTCCGCGATGTTGGCCGCCACGCTGTCGACGTCGTACCCGGCCAATCCAGCTGCGGTAGCCGTGAGCGTCACCGAGTCTGGACCGAGCACGCTAGCAGCCTCTTCGAGCACGGCATAGTTCTCCCGCGCGGACAACGCGTCACCCCCCGAGATGTCGAGTCGAACCGGCACATCCCGCAGGTTTGATATCACGCGCATCTTGTCGTCCAGCTTGAGTTCAAGCCCAGCCTGCTGGCGATGCGCCAGAGCCTGGTCGAAGATGGTCCCGCGGCTCGGATCACGAGGAAGTGATTCCTCGGTGGACAGGTCCGGGGAGCTCAGAAGCACCTGGTCATCGCGCCCTTTGACGTTCACCGCAGAGACACAGCACGCGGCACAGTTCCAAGGACAGATCGCGGTGACGTTCCAGATGATGTCGACCAAACTTCCCTCCTCGGTCGGCGGGCGCATCGTGTGAAGGCCAGCAATGCGATTCTCTAGCATTTCTCCTCCTCCATGTCTGGGTTCAGGCAAACAAAAAAGGCCCCGCGGTAAATGGCAACGCCACTTATCGCGAGACCTTGCAAAGCCGAAGGCTTGGGCCCGGAGGCCAAATGTCTCTACTGCTGCGCCTCATCATACACGCTTGCGGCGAGAGGTCAAGGGGAGGGCGACACTGACGTCGATGTCCTTGATGTCGTTGCGGGGGGATGCGGTCAGCGTTCGGGAAGTCGGTGCGTGCGACTCGTGTCGACGCCGCTTGAAAACTGAACAGTTTCGCCGGTGAAAAGTGAACACCTGAAGGTATCGGATCGACACCATCGGAAGGGTGATCACTTTGGAGGATTGGGCATTGATCAGGAGGCTGGCGGGTGAGGGTGTGCCGCATGCCCGGATCGCTGAGCGGCTCGGGATTTCGCGGACGACGGTGATCAAGGCGGTGAAGTCTGATGCGCCGCCACGGTATGTGCGTACGCCTGTGGAGACGTCGTTCGCGACGGTCGAGGCGAGGGTGCGCATCTTGTTGGCCGACACGCCGGACATGCCGGCGTCGGTGTTGGCCGAGCGGGACTTGAGGTGCCAGGCCTTGCGGGCGATGGCTCGTTTGAGGCAGCGGTGGATGTCCTTGTTGCTCTTGCCTGCATGTTCATCCTCTCGAGGGAGTAGCGCCGTTACTCGTTACTCTCGTTACTTCAAGGGTCATGTGAATGAAGCGCGTGGGCGAGTCTGCCCACCAAGCGGCTTGATCGCACCGTCTCGATGCTCGGGTCGATGGCAGCCGGGGAGGGTTCGTCCGGCGCGGTGCGCCGGCTTGGGCAGACCCTGGACGGGCTGACTGTCCGGTCGATCGACGAGTCTGCGGAGGTGCGCAAGGGCGGTGTCTGCGATGCGTCGGATGCCGGTCATGCTTGTTCCCAGGTCTGCGGCGATGGTCTGCTGCGTAGCCGGCGTCTGCCCGTTGAGCCCGTACATTCTGTCGATGACTTGTTGTTCCAGTGGTGGGAGCATCCGGACGTATCTGGAGACGTCGATCCTCAGGACCTTTTCGAACGCGTCCTGCGCGCGTTCGGAGGAGTCGACGACATCGACTGCTTCCAGGGGGAGCCCGGAGTGACGAGTGAAACCCAGGGCATCGCGGATCTCCTTGACCGGCCGTCCGAGTTCCATGGCGATCGCCGCGGGGTTGGCGGGACGTCCCTCGACCATCAGCGCCATTTCGGCGCGGCGAACATCGACGACGTCCTTGGCCTGGGCGGGCCGCAGGTGCAGTTCACCGCCATCGGTCATCAAGGACGTCAGGACTGCGCCTCTCACGTGGTAGTAGGCGTAGGTGCTGAATGCGGTCTGGGCGGGGTCGTAGCGCCACGCCGCGCTGATCAGGCCGATCACGCCTTCCTGGAACAGGTCGTCCCGAATCTTGGTCCGTCCGTTCGCGTGGCGGGACAGCACCAGCCCGACCACACCCAAGTTCGCCTCCACCAACTCCTGGACGGCCCGCCTGCCGTCGGCACTCAAGGCAGCGACCTGCTCGGCGGGAATGCGGTTCAACAACCGACGGGCTTCGAGGTGCGTGCTTGCAGCGTCGGCGACGATGCCCATGTCGCGTCGTTCGCACAGCTCGACCAGTTGTTCGCGGGTCAATGTCATGGCAGTACCTCGCCTGTCGAGGTGTCGACGAGCAGCCCGTCGACCAAGGCCAGCGACGTCCGCCCGGCCGGCCGATTCGGGGCGGCTGCGTTGGCGGCGACATCCTGGGTGAACAGGTCTTGCCGGGCGTCTGTGGCGGCGCGAGCCCGGTATCGGCTGGTGCGGGCCGCGCCGGGTGGGTTCGTGTGGCCGTCCTCGCAGACGCCGCGGGTTCGGGTGTGGATGCGGTCGAGGAACTGCGGCAGCGCGTAGCGGTGCCATTCCTCCAGCAGCTCCGAGGTGACCGCCAGGCCGGCACGGCGCCGTTGGTCGGCCAGGCTGCCGATCTCGTGCACCAGGTGCGGGTGCTGGGGCCAGCATCCCGGGATGAGGCTGTCAGTCAGCCACGCGTGCTGGGTGTTGATCCACCCGACCACCGCGTCCAGCCATTCCCACACCTCACGACGCAACCCCGGGTCGCGGCAACTGGTGACGTCCCACGGTCGGGGCAACCATTCCAGCGGACCAAGGTCGCGCACCTCGTCCACGTTCTTGGCCTGCTCGACGCGCGACAGGTCGGCGTAGGCCCGGATCATCAACGCACCGACCTGCGGGAATGGTTCGACCAACACGGCGTTCACCTCTCGTCCTCCCACGTACACGACGCCAACCCGAGCGTCCGAGCCTCATCCAGGGCGACTTCCTGGCGGGCGCGGGAGGCCACGGTTGACCGGCGGGCGGTGGTGAGCCGGTCGCGCAGTTTGGCCTGCTGGGCCAGCAGGGTCTTGCCGCGGCGCCCCTCGATGCAGCGGGTCAGGGCGGCGATGATCGGTTTGCCGTTCTCGGCCACGACCAGCGCCGTCTTGTCGGGCAGTTCGCGGATCTCTTCGGGACGCAGCACGGGGATGTCCTCACCTCCGAACGTGCGCCCGCTGGCGCGTCCGATCTGGTGGGTGACCCGCGCCACCCGGACGCTGCCCAGCAGGTCGGAGACCTCCTTGTTGAACGACGCGTCCTTCGACCCGCCGAACACCATGAGCACGTTGGTCAACCCGAACAGGGCGCGGGCCTCCTGCTCACCGAAGATCGCCGCGAGTTGGCGCCACGTCTGGGCGGCGTAGATGAACGACAAGCCCAACGCCCGCTCGTTGGCCATCCGGGTCCGCAACGTCGGCAGCGGCGCGGTCGAGGGCAACTCGTCCAACACCGACACCATGGGTGGACACAACCTGCCGAACCGGGACGCGTTCGCCAACCCCAACGCGGTGTCCAGCACGTGCTCGGCGACCGCGGTCATCAACGGCGACGCCGACGCATAAGGGTCCTCCCGACCAAGCAGGTAGATCGTTCCTCGCTGCCCGATCAACCCGGCCACATCGGTGGCCGCCCTGGTCGGGGTAGGGACGCAGCGGCTGCGGATGTCGGCCTGGAAGAACAACGACATCGCCTGCTGCACGGTGGTGACGGTGTTGCCGGCCGTCCGGTCGTCACCGTGCAACGCGCCATGCAACAGCCCGTGCCAGAACCGGGCCGCGGCTGGGTGTTCACGCAGGATCTCCGCCGGGTCGGTCGCTGAGTGCGGGTTGGCGACCCAACCCAGCACGTCGTCCAGGTTGCGACCCGTCAACGCCGCGGCATGGAAGTACGACTGAAGCACCTTCGCCGCCTCGGACGCGTAGAACCGTGCCGCGTCATCACCGTGCCCGCCTGCCACCGCACCCCTGATGGTGCCCGCCGTGAACGCCTTCGCCCGCCGTTCGGCGAGCATCGGATCAACGCACCCGTCGATCGGGTCCCACACCAGCTGCGGCAATCCCGGAGCCAACCCGAAGGGGTCCAGTACAGCCACCGGACCCTGCTTCGATCGGGACGTGACGGTCAACAGCAGGTCGTCGGTCTTCGTCAACGTCACCAGCGCCGCACCAGGGGCTGCCAGCAACGCCGGCGTCAACAGGTCGAGGGTCTTGCCCGATCCCTGGGGCCCGATCACCCCTGCCGTTCGGTCCCACGGGCACCACAGCTGGCTGGCCCGCGGATGCCTGGCCCGCCCGATCCGCCAGCCCACCTGGGTGGGGTCGAACCTGCCCACGATTACGCCCCCTTCGCAGGCGCGGAGCGTGCCCCGTACAGGTCGGGACGCACGATCCTGCGTGACCGGAACAGCCGCGAACGCCCGAGCAGGCGCTCGGCCTCGCTTGTCGTGGCCATCCCCTTGGGCGCGGCCGGACCCCATCGCGAGGCCATCTGGTAGCTCGCATACCCCAGCAGCGCGAGGAGGAGCACCTCGGTCGAGATGATCGCTGTCACAAGGAGAGGGGGTGCGATGTCGGCCACCGGTTGGGCCAGGCCCGCGGCGGGATTACCGGCCAGCACCTCGCCTAAGGACCTGAAGAACTCAGTGGAGCGTGGCCACCTGAACCCGTCACCAGCCAGCAGGCAAGCCGCGCCGCGTCCCAGATGGACACCCGCGGCGAGCACCAGCCCGCAGGCGACGACTACTGCCGCCGGGATCTCCCAGGTGAACGGATATGGGTCTCGACCAGCACGCGCCACGACAGACTCCCTCCAAGCAGGTCTCACCCAACCCAAGACACGGGTGGGGGCCTCGTGGACAGGAGCGCCCCGCTGCGGTTACCGCAGCCGTTCGAGCAGGTCGTTGCAGAGGGCCGCGAATGCGGGCGCGATCGTGGGGTCTCCGCCGGCTGCGGACGACGCCAGCAGCGCGATCCTGCCTCGGGGTGAGGAAGCGTGCACACGCAGGATGTCGAGGGCTTCATCGGCGACGGTCGACGCGTTTGGCTCACGCCTGTGTTTGGCCAGTCCGAGCACGAGATCGGCGGTGTCGACCGCCTGGAGCAGGCGGAACGCGTCGAGGGCGTCCTTCTGTTTGAGTCGGTCAGGCTGCCGGTCGGACTGCTCGAGCCGTTCGCTGATCTTGATGGTCTTAGCCACCAGCAGGGCGGCAGGTCCTGCGATGGCCAGGTCGAACGTGCGGGCGTCGGAGGGTTCCAACGCATGGATGGTGACGCGTTCGTGGTCGACGAGGGCTGGCTCAAGGCCGCGGGCGATTCGCGCGGTCAGCTTCTCGTGGGGTGCCAGCCGTGCAGCGCGCGCCGAGGCCTTTGCCGTCCCCGCCTGATGCGGAACCACCATCAGGTCGACGGCCACATCGCCGGTCGCCACCCAGTGGCCGGGGTTGGGGCCAGGAGTGAACCCTGCGAGCCTCAAGACTGCGCCGATTTCGGGAATGTCGGCCAGGCCCCGCGTGTCGATCGCGAGATCGGCGTCGGTTGTCATCACTGGCACGTTGAGGTCGGCGTCGCCGGTGTGGTGGTAGACAGCCTGCGCACCGACCAGGATGAGGTTGGGCAGGTGGTCCGTGAGCGCCTCCAGGGCGTCCAGGAGCACCCGGCGGGCGGCTACGTACTCTGCCGCGACGTCCATGTCAGTCCTTCCAGGTGGGGTCGGCCGCGGCCATCGCGTCCATCAGTTGCTCGGCCTCGGCGTCCGAACGGCCGGGCAGGGTCAACAAGTCCGCCACCACGAGCGCGGTGGGGGCGAGGGCCACGGGCTCAGCGGGGCTGGGCAGGATCCGTTCATCCTGCGGTACCGCCATCACGACGTTGGCCGTCGACGCGTCCGCCTCCACAAGGCCAAGTTCTCCAGCCAGCGTGCGGGGCGATGCCGTGTACAGCGCCACCAGCCGCAACGGGACGACCGGCGTCTTGTCCGGCGGCAGCAGCCTGCGGGCCGCGGCAGAGCCTGTGATCGTCACACCTTCCTGTTGGGCGAGCCTGTCGATGACCTGGGCCAGCCCGCGCGGTGCAAGCCAGTAGCCCATGCCGGTGTTGGTCGTGGCGTACCCGTAGTCCTGTGTCCAGCGCCGCAGCAGCGAGCGGCGCCGGACACCGGTCACGGTACCCTGCGCGTCCCGATCGACGATCCCCTCAGCCGCGAGAGTCTGGAGCAGCTTCGACACCGATCCGGGCGACACCCGAGCCTCGCCCGCCAACTCGCGGACACCGATGGGCACCTCGACCGCAGAAAGGGCGCGAATCACGCGCCCGGTCGCCACCCCGTTCATCCGGAGCACGGCAGCGGACTCCCGCGTTCGAGGTGAGCGCTCGGCGCCCTCGCCGGTGAGCAGGATCAACGGATCGTCCGAAACCAGCCGAACCCATCCCGTCGAGTCTGCGAAACTCAGTCCTGCCTGCGCCAATCCACGGCGCGTGGCGGCGCCTATGTAGTCAGCGACGAACAAGACCGGGAGCCCCGTTTCACGCTGCCGGTCACGAAGAGCCGCCAGCAGACGGCCCAGCGGCAAGGCCCCTGCCGTGCTGGCCTCGACACTGTAGGTCACTCCAACCCCGGAAGGCCCCCGCAACACCAACACCGTGCCATCAGCGGACGCGCCCTCGACGGCGAAGATGCTGGCCTCCCAAGAAGAGGGCAGTAGGTCCTCGACACGACGCAGCCCATCCTCCAACAACCGTGTTTCCCGAACATCAACGTTTCTCATGACGAGAAACAGATTAATCAGAGAAACGTGCTCGAGCAAGGAGGGCGGGCAATCCGCACAACTTAGCCGCTGATGCATGGGCTCAACCTTTGTCGGCGATGTTGCCGACCCGCCAGATCTCGAAGATGGTCAGATTGGACCAGCCGCCGTAGTTGCCATGGACGACTCCGAGGTCGCTGCTCGCTGCCTCGATGGTCTGTTGGGTGGCCGGGTCCCACACCAGGGCGACGTGGCCGATCCGGTTGGGCCCGAGGTAGGAGTCGATGAAGATGAGGTCGCCTGTTCGTTCCTGGCCGGGGGGCACGCGGTAGCCGTTGCCAGCGGCGAGCCAGTTACGTTGCTCCTCAGCGGTGCGTGGCATGGTGACGCCGATCTGGGCGTAGGCGGCTTGGGAGAATGATGAGCAGTCGTAGGCGTCGGGTCCGTTGGCGCCCATCCGATAGGGCAGACCGAGCCTGGCTTGGGCCCAGCCGAGCACGACCTGGAGACGTTCGGGGGTGAGTGGCGGCAGCGTCGGGTCGCCGGTGCCGTTGCCGGGTAGGCAGCCGCTGGTGCCGGCGAGGACCTGCCCGCCGCCGTAGGAGTGGGCGTAGAACAGTACGTCGCCGACGTACCAGTCGGCGTGGTTGTACGCGAACACGGCCCGTTTGACCCCGTCGGGCCCGTTCAGTGCACCGGAGGCGACGAGGTAGTTCGCGGCGGAGAACACGCTGTCGGCGTCGTTCCAGATGTCTGCGCGACCGTCGGCGTCACCGTCGACACCGTAGGTGGCCCAGGTGGCGGGCATGAACTGCATCAACCCCTGGGCGCCGGCGCTGCTGGTGGTGTTGTTGCGGCCGTGGGCCGTCTCTGCCATCCCGACTCCGGCGAGCAGCGTCCACGGCACTCCGTAGTGGGACGCGGCCGCCTCGTACAGTCTGCGCACACCGTCGGGGATCGGCAGGGGCGGGTTGCGCAGGGAGTCCTGCCGCACCTCGGGTTGGGGCAGGTCGAACCCGACGCCGCCCTCCAGCACTCCGTCCACCGGGGTGCTGGAGTTGGACGGCCCGGCAGGCTGGCCATTCAGTGGTGCGCCGTGCTCGAGCATGAACGGGACCGGGTCGATCGCCACGCCGTCTCGTTTGATCGTGAAGTGCAGGTGGATGCCTGTCGACCAGCCCGTTGTCCCCTCGACTCCGATCGGCTGCCCGATCCCCACCTGCACTCCTGCGGAGATCGCGGGGTCGATGGAGTCCAGGTGTCCGTACAGGGTGGTGATCCCGGCGCCGTGGTCGATGACGACGTGGTTGCCGAACCCGTCGCCCCAGCCGGCGAAGGTCACCCGCCCCGAGCTGGCGGCGACAACCGTGGTTTGCGGGGCGGCGAGGTCGGTGCCGTCGTGCAGCTCGGAGGCGCCGGAGATCGGGTTGTCGCGGTAGCCGTAGCCGGAGGTGATCTGGTAGGCGGCGTCGACGAACGGGACCCGCCACTCGCCGGTGGCGGCCGGCGTCCCGTGACAGGCGATGGCCTGCTGCACCTGCGCCGCTGGTACGAGGATGACCGCGACGACCATGGCGAGCAGCAGCGGGCTCGTCAGGACGACCGCGGCCAGTCCGGCGCCCACTACCGCGAACAGCTTCCCCATGTCAGCGCGCCTTCTCGAGGGCGGTGTTGGTGTAGGTGAGGTGGTGCTCGAGGGGGTGGAGCACCGTCTGGACCTTGTAGGTCTGTTCGCCGACGCACCACAGTGCGCGTCCACGGCCCTGCATCGCCCAGCCCGTGATCAGGCCCTGGGCGATGGGGCCGAGCCCGAGGAGGGTTTCGAGTTCGGCGGCGACGCCTGGGTCCTGACCGTGCAGCACCTTGATGTCGGCCAGGTGGAGCAGGTCCTTGGCGATCGACACGGCCTGGGAGCCCTGGTCGCCGACCGACAGCAGGTCGGATGGCTTGTGGGCGATGGCCCATTGGATGTCGCCGTCGCGGCGGGACAGCCTGAGGTCGGCGTCGAAGCTCTTGACGGCTTCGGGGCCGAGGCGCAGTTGTTTCCATGCCTCGTCGCGCACCACGATCCGCACGTCGCCGAGTTCGGCCATTTCGCGCATCGCCCGTCCCCAGGAGTTCAGGCAGGTCAAGGCGATCCCGACGGCTTCGTCACCGAGGGGTTCCAGTCTGGACAGGCTCAGTGACTGGATGGGGGCGTGCCAGTCGACGTTGATGGTGGTGGGGCCGTCGAACAGCCCTGCCAGCGCCCCGGACACGAGTTGGCCGAGCGCGTCGCGCAGCAGCCGGGTGGAGTCGTAGAAGTCCCGACGGTCGCGGTAGCGGCACTCGCCGATCAGCTCGGCGGCGGGTTCGTCGAGTTGGCGCCACAGGGCGGGGATGGTCGGTTCGACCAGCCGGGTCGCACCGGTGGTGTATCCGGTGAGGTGGCCGAGGGCGGTCTTGATGACAGTCTCGTCGGTGGGTCCGAACGGGACGCGCTGGTCGCCGATTCTTTGGGAGCCGACCAGTCCGCGGATCAGGGTGAGCCAGCGTCCGAACACCACGGCGCTGCGCCGCTGGGCCTCGGCCGGGTCGAGGTCGGCCCAGCCGTGACCCAAGGGGCCGAAGTCGAGCGGGTTGATCCTGGCGGGCAGGCCGTGGCCGATCGCGAACGGTTCGACCCCGAGCGCGCGGCACAGGTTTTCGTACTCGTCCTTCGGGTCACCCAGGATCAGCACCCGGTAGCCGAAGTCGAGCATGCGCAGGATGAACGCCTTCGTGGTGGCCGATTTTCCGCGGCCGGGCTTGCCGAAGCTGAATACGTTGGGGTTGGTCACCGGCACCTCGTCGGCGAGGACCCAGCCGAGCGGGTCGGCGTAGAAGCTGCCGCCCGACAGCTGGTCGATGCCCAGCTGCGCGCCGGTGGGTGGCAGGCCGGGTGTGGCGATCAATGGCCACAGCACCGGCGCCTGGTCCGACGTCATCCGCCAGGTCGACACCTGCGCCGAGGCGGCCGACCAGCCACCGCCGCGGCGAAGCTGGCCGCGCATGGGTGCGTGGTGGTGCAGGTTCGGTTCGCGGTGACGTGCCTGTGGGGCGGGGTGACGGGGCAGGTCGTGCCCGAAGTCGGCCAGCAGCCGCGCCACATCGCGGCTACCCCCGGACGCGCGTGGCCTCATGCTCCGCTGCTCCTGGACAGGCTGATCCCCAGCGGGATCGCGGCGGCGGCGAACCCGGCGTCCTGGGCCAGGTCGAGACGCAGTGGTGCGAACCCGGCACGGCGGACGCACCCGTCGAGGCGGCGTCCGAACTCGCTGATGCCGGCGGTGCGCGGGACTGTGACGCAGCACACCGCGTAGGGGCGGATCAGCGCGTTCCCGCGGGCGAGTTTCTCGTCCATGGCGTGGGCCTTGGACGCGTCGTTGCGGTGCCGCGCCTTGGCCTTCACGCCCGCCCGGCGCCGCAACTCGTCCCCCATGTCTGCGGCGAACTCGGCGTTGTCCGACGTCCGTTCCGCGGCCGTCTGCCCCAGGATCGGGAAGGCGACCATGAAACAGCGACGCTCCCCAGGCTCTGCGGGGGTCAGGACGGGCGCGAGCGCGCCGATCACCGCCCCCTTGGCGGGCAGCTTGATCGTCGAACTGACCGAGTCCCACGCGTCGTGGCTGTAATGCCGCGCCGCGGTGTCGGCACCGCTGGGCCCGGCCATCGTCCACGGCACGTCCGGGTTCACCTGCGGGTCGCGGGTGTGCTCGGCGAGCGCATCGACCACGCCGGCCCGGTCGCCGGGAGCGAACCCGGTACGGCAGGCCAACGCCAGTTCGGGGGAGGTCAGCCAACGCACGTCGGTCATCGCCAGGCCGGCCCGCAGTTGCGCCTCGATCTCGCCGATCAGCGAGTACAGCACGCGAGCGCGTCCGGTCAGCCCGCCACCGCTGTCGCGGGCCTGGCGGGCGATGCGGGTCTCGGGAACCACGATCGTGACGAACGCCTCGGTGCGCACCGACGCCGCCGACAGGTGGCGCTGCAGGTCGTCATTGACCTGCCGGGCCAGCGGGTTGGCGTCCGGGACGCGGTGGCGAGCCACCCACACGCTTCGTTCGGCGCCGTCATCGGGCACGGTGCGGACCATGAAGATGACCTCGTCGATCAGCTCTCCCCGGGACGCCAGGTCGAGCAGCGACGTCAACCCGGCGGCCTGCCGGTTGCGTTCGGCCGCATCACTCATCCCGATGCCGGGGTGGACGACGGCGGCGGTGACCGCCCACGTCCGGGCGGCGTGATTCTGGATGATCGCGATCCGGGACTGCGTGGGGCCGGCCGGGGGACCGTCGTGGATCTGCAGTCCCTGCAGCACCCCCGGCAGGTCGACGTCGTCCAGACTGTCCGCCCGGCCCTGGGCGGCGCGGGCGGTGAAACGTCCGGTGCCGGTGAGGCCGGCGAACAGGTGGCAGCCGGTCGCCCACAACCAGCCCACCGCGGAGCGTCCCTGGATCGACACCACCGTCACCAGGAACACGAACCCGAACACGACCAGGAAACCCAGGACGCGGGCCCACGCCTGTTGCTGCAACGCCCAGAACACCGGCAGCGACGCACCGGCAAGGATCGCCAGCTGCGGACCGGACAAGCCGAAGAACCAGCCGATCCGGTCGCGTGAATAGTCGGCGTACGTGTTGACTGACATGAGTCGTTCTCCCTCGTTCGATCGATGGCTATACGACGGCCACGGCCGCCGCGCGGGCGGCGGTGGCGGCCCCGGACCCGCCGGCCTCTCCCGCAGAACCACCCGTGCCACCGGCGGACCCCGCCGTCCCCGGTCCGCCGGCCGGGCCACCCGGGTTGGTCGGGGCCTGGGGAACGGGTGGGTTGCCCGGGTCGCCGGGCGAGGGCGGTGCTGCTGGGCCAGGTGTGGAGGGCTGCGGCATGCCGCTGCTGTCATCCGGGGTGGGCTGATCGGCCGCGGGCTGCCCGCCGGAATCGGTGTCGCTGGGTTGGCTGTTCTGGCCGCCGCTGCGGCCTGAGCCCGAGAAGTCGGGCTGGTACGTGTTGTGCCCGACCCCCATCTGGTTGGTGGTGTCGGTGGCCACGGCCGCCGCGGAACCCCCGATCGAGGAGAGCCCCCGAACCCCGGCCGCCAAGGCCATCCCGGCCACACCAGCCGCACCTGCCACACCAGCAGCGGCGCCTGCCATGCCGCCACCTGCTCCGGCGCCGGCTGCGGTGCCAGCTGGGGAGCCGGAACCGCCCGTTGCTGCGGCCTGCCCGGCCGCGAAACGGCGGTTGGTGGCGTCCTCGCCCTGAGCCTCGCCCTGTGAACGTCCCGAAGGGGCGGTCTGGGTGGCGGTCCCTGCGTCCCCGGCACCTCGCTGCCCGCCCAGGAGCCCGGACACCCCACCCAACGCACCCAGGCCCATCCGCACCGACGCACCGGAGTTGGTGCCGGGGTCGACGAACGCGAGCAGCTTGAACAGCGCCAACGGCGAGACCGCGGCGATCAGCATCAACACCACAGCCGGCAGCGCGGTGCCGATGGCCTCGTTCGTCCGGTCGGCCTGCCCGCCCGCCACACCGGACGCCATCTGGACGCCCACCCCCATGATCAACGTCATCACCACGGGAGTGAACGCTGCGGCGTGGAACCAGCGCAGAGACTTCCAGAACCAAGAGCGTCCGGTGTCGCCGACCAGGCCAGCCGCCGAGATCGGCGTGGTCGCGGCAAGCACGACCAGCGCCCCGGCGCGGGTCAACAACACCACGAAGTGCGCGATCGCCGCGACGCACAACAACACTCCCAGCAGGCCCAACACCCCGGCGGTCACCACCTCGGTGACGTCACCAACCCCGAAGCCGCCCAGCGGGTCCCAGCCCGCCAGCGAGTCGGTCGCGAACAGCGTCCGCATCAGCGCTGCATTGAGCCCGGAGCAGGCGGCTATGACCGCGGCCGCGTAGGTCAGCCACGCCGCCCACACCAGGACGAACTGCCCGACCCCCAACAGCAACCGCCCCAGGGACTTCCCGTCCCGGCGCAGCGCCGCGACACCGAGCTGGACCATGACCATGATCACCAACAGACCCGCAGCGATCCAGAACGTCGTCGCATACAGGTCCCGAGCAGGACCGGACTCGCTGAGGTCAGGGGTGAGGAAGTGCTCCTCCAGCCCGAGGACGAACCGCATGAGCAGCAACCCGACATTCCAGACACTGAGCATGATGGCGGTCCAGATGTCAGTGCCGACCTTGACCGCCTGACCGGCGAGCTGGCTGAACGGATCGAACGGCATGGTTCACCTGCTCGCCGGAGCCAGCGTGCGCCAACCAGCCGCGTAGGCCAGGTCGGTGCCCGGCCACGTCGACGGCGCGAGCGCGGGCGGTTCGCCCGGGGCGATCAACCAGTGGGTGCCGTCCCACTGCATGCGTTCGCAGTAGCCGAAGCCCATCCTGGCCTCGACATCGATGACCGCCCGCACGTCGGACAACACGCACGCCACCACCCAGTCCGGGCCGTCGGTGGCCTTCACCTGCGCGGCGACCGGGCTGACCGACACCGTGGTGCCCGGATCCTTGACCGAACCCATCCGCGACGCCGACAGGAATGAACGCACATGGCTCATCAACGGCCACCGCTCCACCGGCGGCGCACCGGGCATCGACCACGCCGCATGGATCTCGCCGGCCCGCCCGACACTCATCTCGGTCAGCACAGCTACTTCGATCTCCGCCAACTGCCCGACCGCACCCTCAGGGGTGCGCGGGAACCCCGACGCAACCCTGGCCGGCCCGATCACCGTCGAGCCAGGCAACTGCATCACTGGGCCAGGTGTGGCGGCGGGGGTGCCGCGCCACGCATCGTCCGGGTTCACCGGCACCATGGCAGCAGCAGCCAACGCGTCGCGCCGCGCCTCTTCATCCTCGTCGGGGCGGGCCGCGGTGTGCGGGGTCCGGGGTGAGTCGGCTGTCGGGGCAATAGTCGCCCGGACTGTGAACACCAGTCCGCCGACAAGGGCGATGGTGGTGGCCAGCGCGAGCGCGAACAGCACAAGCAGCCTGCCCTGACCCCAGGGCTGCGCCTCCGGCTCCGGACGCGGGTGGCGTGGCCGTCTCATCCGATACACCCCGACCCGGTGATCGCGGCCACCATCGACGGCAGCACCATGTATGCGATCGCGGCGATGAACACCACGACCGCGCCGATCACACCAGCCCGGGACGCATGTGGCATGCCGAAGATCCGGCCCGCAACCACAGCACCCAACGCGACCACCACGCCGACCACGAACAACGCCAACACGCCCCACAACACGTAGCCGGTCAACTGGTCGGCGTACTGCTGGGCCCCCGGCGGGGCCACCGGGCAGATCTGCAACGGAACAGGAATCATCGGTCTTCCTCTCGCTCAACAGCGGTATCGGGCTGCCGGGCCGAACCCAGCACCAACCCGGCAGCAGCCAGCAGCTCGGCGGGCAGCGGACGCGAATCAACCCCAACCACCCGCAACGAAGCCACGGCCGGGACTGTGAACACCCACCCACGCCGGTCCAGCGCGCGGGTGAGCGGCCCGAACGTGACGGCCAAGCCCTTCGGCCAGCGACGCCGGACCGGGCCCAGCAACACCACGCGGCACGCGTCCGGGCGGTCCAACACAGCCAGCGTGGTCTCCACCCGGCGCAGCCCCGCGACCGTCGCCGTCGCAGTCACCACCACCGTCTCGACGGCCGTCAGTGCAGTAGCTAGCCAACCCTCGGACGCCAGCACCACTCGGGCGTCCCAGCCGACGTCCAGCACCGTCAGCCCCGAGATCCTGTCCACCACTGACAGTCGGGGAACCGCGCCGCAGTCGCGCAGGTCACCGGAGACACGTTCGACCAGGACGTCGTCGCGCAGACCGCGTGTCCAGAACCCGTCGTAGTCACCCAACTCGGCGGTGGGTGCGGCCACCAACCCGCAACCGCCCAGCGGGGCGCACTCCACCACCCGCGCAGGCGCGGCCACGGTCGCCAACGCCAGCGACAGCATCGACGCCCCTGAGAACCCGTGTGCACCAACCACCGGCAACACCCGCTCGCCGGGCTGCGGCGTCCACTGGACAGCGCCCACCTCCCTCGCGTGCGGGTCGGAAGCGGTGGACGGGTCGCTGAACAACCCGGCCTCCACCGCTCGCCAGGCCCGCTTCAGCTCAGCAACCGTCGCCGTCACGATGACAGACCCGCCCGCAACACCAGGCTGCGCTCCGCGAACGCCTGCCGGAGCAGCTCCGACGGCAACGTCTGCAGTTTCACCTGCGCGGCCTGCACGGCCTCCAGGCGTCGCACCGCCCGCGACACCTCCTCGATCACCGCTGCCTCGCTGGCCGCCACGTCGATCAGCTCGCTGATGTCATCACCGTTCATCTCACGACCCTCCTGACCTGCCCAAGCCACAGGTGCAGGCCTCGTGGACACCACGACCCGCCCGCCATCAACTCGCCAGGATCCGGCGCCGAGTTGAGGCATCCGAAAGCACCGCCAGGCTCCGCCGGGTCCGGCGGCGAACCGTTCGTCCGGCCAGACCAAGTCGACGGCCGACAGCCTCGGACACCTGCACACCCATCAGGCCCTGCGCACCCGAAGCACGGGTCTCGAACCCGTCAGCCTCCACCGCAAGCGCATACAGCAACTCGACATCGTCTGCGCTGACAAGCCCCTGCTCCTGCGCCGCGGCCAGATAGCGATCCAGCTCCTCCGCGGCAGACTCGGGGTCGTCCCACTCGGCCGGCGAAGTCCAAAGAGGCGTGGCACGCTCCGAGAAGTGACCGAACGTCACCGTGTTCGCCCACGACCGGTCCGTCCGCCTGGGATCGGCCACCCCGAACGTAGCCAGCGTCAAACGCCGGACCCGCCACACAATGTGCGAGGCCACCAGCAGGTCCGACTCCCACGGGAACGATCGGCACTCCACCCACAGGTTGAAGGCAGCCTCGCGGTTCAGCTCCTCCAACCTGATCGACCTGAACCCGCGCTGGCACATCAACTTCGACACAACCCCAGGGATCAACAGCTTGCACAACACCGCGGCGGCCTCCTCGCAGTCACCCGCGTCCTTGTTGCCCAGCCGCGCCAGGTCGCGCAGCACCACGTCCCGGTCCCGGTTCGTGCCGGTCCGGGCAGCCTGGAACACATCTTCCAGACTGGTCAGCTCACCCAGCAGTCGGTGCCGCAAACCCCACTCCGGCACCAGCGCCTCCGCAGCAGCCAGCCGCTCGCCCAAACCCATCGCCTTCTCGATTGACATCCCAGTCCTTCCGTCGATTGACGCAAGGAGGATGGGAGGCGCGCGTAGTCATTTTCGTTTGTCCACAGGCCCAATATGAGGGGGCAACGCGGGGCAACACAACGCAGCAACGCAGCGTTGACAAGGCGTTTGCCCAAAGATTGAAGGTTCTCTAGGCGAGCTGCGGGGTGCCGGGACGCAGGGTTGCGGCGGATCGCGCCGCCATCGGCTTCTGGCCGAACTCACTGAACAAGACCGCGCTCGCATCGCGGACGACGAAGACTTTCACGCAGTCAAACGCGATCGGCCATACGCGATCGGCCACACCGGATGTTGGACTGTGCGGGTAGTACGGGCGAGCAGCGGATCGCAGGCAGGAGGACACTGCGCAGGATGCTCGAAGGTCCTGTTCGACCGCGTACTCTGCTTGCGAGGCCGCTCAGCGGTCAGTGTCCGCGTCGCGCTGTCGGGCGAGCCCATTGAGCAACAATGTCACACCACGCCGGTAGGCACCTTCCGGGTCGTTGGCCTTCCCAGTCGCCTCGCCAAGCGCCTGCGAGACTCGTGAAGCAGTGGGGAACCGCGCGCACTCGAAGGCATCGCTCTGATCGACATTGAGATGCGGACTACACTCGTCTCCCTTGTTCATGGCACAGCCAGAGCCACTGTCGCGGCTCAGCCATCACGCGAGCCTGATGAGCAGAACGACACCGGATGGTGGACGAACATCGAGCCTGCGCTCACCGCCGCTATTGGCAGCCGCGAGCGTGCGCCCGACTCGGAGCGAACGACGCAGGCACGGTCGAGTGCTCGTAGCGTTCGACCCACTCCCTATCGAGGTGCCACCCGGCTTGGATGAGCTGATCCGTCGCCCCCTCGTTCGCCCCGGCATGCGGTCGATCGCCAGCACCGACCACCGATGGCTGTTCCCCGGACGGCACCGGGTCACAGAGACCTTCCGTGGGCACCTCGTCGCCGTCGGTGTCAGCCTCGGCCGCTCCCGCCGCGCTGCTATGTTCACTTTCGGGTTCACTCTCGCCGGGCAGGTTCCCGCTCCTGTCCTTGCCGAGCTCATCGGGATCGCGGACAAGACCACCACCAAATGGGCCGCCCTCACCACCCGCAACTGGTCCGTGTACGTCACCCAACGGGACAGCGGGCGGTCGCCACCGATGGCTCCCAATCAAGGCACCTCCTCGACCTCGTTCTACGTGCGGAGGCCGTAGCTCGCGATCAGGTCTGGTCGTTGCGAGAGTTGTGTCTCAAGCCGGCTCTCCGCCCACATTTCGATGAACGGGAGTTTTCCGTCAGCATTGTGCTTTTCCACGATCGTCACCGCGTCTGTGGTGAAGCGCCCGCTCGTCGCGATCACTAGGGTCCGGACCACCGGCGGCCCCCACGTCGGTAGCACCGCGAGCGTGTTCGTGATGTCGGCAGGAGCGACGGACCTTGATGTCCAGTGCTTGGCCTGAATAACGACTCGCTCGGTTCTTATCGTTCCGCCGTCATCCCTGATAACGCGCTCGGCGGACAGGTCGCGCCCTCGATCGGGTGCTCGGGTCTTCATCAGCCACTCGACGTTCTGGTAATTGGGAAACCCGCCCAGCAGATCGAAGAGCAATCGCTCGAATCCGTCGTCACTCAGCGCAGACCAAGCCAAGCCGATGCTTGCTCCTCCTGCTGGCCTTGCGGAGGCTGCGACTCCGAGGTCGACTGTCGGCACAGGCAGTGGGTCAGCGTCAGAGAGGCTCGCGGCCTCAACGTCGGCCCGGACAGAAGGCCAGTCCATCTCGGCGATGTCATGCCAATCGTGTCCCTGCCCGAAGTGAAGATGCCGGTGAAGATCGCCCCATCTTCCTTTGCGATCGGTGGTGTCGCCGAGCAGTCGTTCGATCTCGCTGATCGAGTCCTCAACCACTCTTGTTCTGTGGTCGTCTATGCGATCAGTGGAGTCTCTCGCGACGGGCTCGATGATCTGCGAGAGCGTCACGTTGATCGTGGCAGTGAGCTCGTCGAGGCGGTCGTGGATCGCCCGACGCCGCGCCTGCGCGAGCCTGAATCGGTACTCATCGAGCTGGTGGCCCGGCTTCTCCAGCTCGTTCATGAGAGCGAAAGCGGGCTCGCCGATCTCGAAGTATTCAATGAACGACTGCCCGGCATGGTCGATTGAGCCGCCCCCTTCATTCGGTCCGGACGTTCTGTGAGTCGTCGGTTTCCATTTGATGGGTGCACTGCCGAGCGTACTCGGCTGGGGTTAGGTAGCCGAGCGAGGAGTGGCGGCGGTGGTGGTTGTACTCGTCCTTCCAGTCGCCGATGATGACCTGTGCGTGCAGCAGCGAGTAGAAGCTGTTGATGTTGAGGCACTCGTCGCGGATCCGGCTGTTGAACGACTCGACGTACCCGTTGCGCCACGGCGAG
>JAAYVP010000012.1 GCA_012517115.1 Brooklawnia sp.
CGCCGGCGAGATGACGATCGCTGAGGCCGCGAGGCGGGAGAAGGTGTCCGAGCAGTCGATCGGCCGGTGGAAGGCCGACTTCCTCGAAGCGGGGAAGACCGGCCTGGCCGCGGGTAAGTCCGGGCCCTCGACCCGGGAGCAGCAGCTCGAGGCGGAGGTCGCCGAGCTGACCCAGGCGCTCGGGGAGGCGGCGGTTGAGATCCGGGTGTGGAAGAAGTCCGCGGAGGGCCGGTTGGGCCCTTCGAGGACCTCGAGGTGATCCGCCAGGATGCGGGCATGCCGACCGCGAGGTTCGTGAAGCTCATCGGCGTGCCCGAACGGTCGTATCGCCGCTGGCAGGCCAAGGCGAAGACCGAGCAGCCGCGGAAGGGTCCGTGGCCGCAGCCCGCGCGGGACGCGGCCCGGCCGCTGGTGACCAAGCACGCGCTGGAGCGGCCGGCGTGGGGGCATCGGAAGATCTGGGCGATGACCCGTCACGACGGCCACAAGGTGTCGCAGGCGACCGTACTGCGGCTGCTGCGCGACGACGGGCTGATCCTGGCGTCGGAGTATCAGAAGCAGCGCCGTGAGCTCGCGAAGAACCGCAAGGCGGCGTTCGCGAAGACCCCGACCGGGCCGAACCAGGTGTGGCAGCTGGACTTCAGTCAGTATCGAGACCACGCAAGGTGGGACGTGGCGGATCGCCGGGTGCCAGGACTGGTACTCGAAATTTGAGCACCCGTTCCACGTGTCCCCGACGGGGAATCAGTACGACGCGATCGCCGCGATCGAACTCGCCCTCGCCGACTACGAGACCAGGGTCGGGCACCCGCTCGTGGACGAGTGTCAGATCGACCTGGAGACGGGCGAGCTGCTGCCGGTGCTCACGATCGTCACGGACAACGGCGGCCCGTTCCGATCGCTGAACTTCGAGCTGTTCATCATGGCCCACCCCGAGCTGCGGCACGTCCGCACCCGGGTCAAGTCGCCCGGGCAGAACGGGTCACGCGAACGCGGGTTCGGCACGCTGAAGTACGAGCGACTGTTCCTCGACGAGATCCCCGACGCGCTCACCCTGATAGAGCGCGCCGAGGACTACCGGGTCGAGTACAACACCGAGATCCGCCCCCACGAGGCGATCTCCTGGAACCGGCCACTGGAGGTCCACCTGGGCCTGGCCGACCCCACCATCCCCAACTTCGAAACAGAAGAATCCCTGCCAACTACTTGACGCGGGACAGTCAGGAGTGGCCTCGCAGAGCCCTTGAAGGCCGGAGATACCCCATAAATTACCCCATGAAGTGCCCAACCTCTGCGCCCGCTCCAGGCGGCCGTTGTGTCTGTTCTTGGTGTCATGCCGGTCGTGGCGACGCCGCTCGGGTGCGGGTCAACGTCCGGCCTCGCACCGCATGCCCTCGTTCCGGAAACGGCGCTCGCCTGAGCGTGAGCAAATCCGGTCGGTGGACTGTCTGCGCCCACCGCACCACAATGGGTGCATAAAGTGTCCGTCTGCCACGATTTGTGCACCCACTCCCGGCGCCGGCGATGTGCCACCTCTCCCCCGGCCCGGTCAGGCGTCCCCGCCAACGCAGGGTGCGGTGCGGGTTGAGGTCATGGTCTCGCCGTCATCGCGGCACAGTCAGGTGCGGCGCCAACTCTGATTCGAGCAGTTCGCGCGCCTCCGCCCCGGACAGGTCACCAACGAGCACCCGCACAGTCAACCCATCTGCCAGCGCGAGCAGACGCCGCGCGACAGTCCTGGCGCCGGTCGCGACGGTCCTGGCACCCCTCGCCCCTGGGTCCGGAACCGGTGGGCCAGCCTGTTCGATCAGCCGGGCGCACTCGTCCTCGACGCCACGCTTGGTATCGGCGAGCAGA
>JAAYVP010000163.1 GCA_012517115.1 Brooklawnia sp.
CACTCGCCCGCATTCCGCGCCGCCGCCGCAGACCCAGCCGCCGCCACCCGTGGTTGGTTCGATTTCAACGACGACTACCCCGGCGGTGCCCGTGCCTGGGCCGAAGCGGTGAATCTGCCCGAACTGGTCATTGAGGAGCCGACGGTCCGCGAGTACCTGTGGCAGGGGCCCGACTCGGTCGTCCGGAGTTGGCTGCGCGATGGTGTCGACGGCTGGCGGCTCGACGTCGCGTTCGAAATCGGCATGGCCTACCTGGGTGAACTAACCGCTGCGGCCCACGATGAGAAGCCCGGTTCCCTGGTGCTGGGCGAGGTCTGCAACTATCCGGCGGAGTGGTTCCCCGCGCTCGACGCCGTGCTTGCGTTCACGCTGCGCGAGATCATCCTGAAGGCCGCCAACCACGACATCACCCCGGGCCATGCGCAGCGCATGCTGCAACGGCTGTACACCGATGCTGACTACGAGCACCTGCTCAAATGCTGGGTCTACCTGGACAATCACGATGTCGCCCGCGTCACAGACACCGTCCCCGACGCCGCCGCTCGTCGGCTCGCGACCATCCTGCAGTTCACACTGCCCGGCAGCGTCAACCTGTACTACGGCTCGGAGCTTGGCCAGACCGGCGGAGACGACCCCGCCAACCGGGCCCCGATGCCCTGGAATTTGGTGAACAACGACAACCCCACCCTCGACCTGCATCGGAGGCTGATCGAGCTGCGACGCACCCGCCGCGCGCTTCGCGTGGGCGACGTGCGCTGGCTGGAGACCGACCGGCTGCTGGGCTTCGAACGCCACACCGACCGGGCCGCAGACGCTTTGGTGGTGCTGGTCAACCCGTCAGTTGAACCGGTGCTCGAAGCGGTACTGTTACCCGACTCGAAGCTGATGGACATGGTGGGCATGCGCGACTTGCTGACCGGTCAGCACCACCGCAACTACCACGGCATGATCGCCATCGAGTTGGCGCCGCAACAGGTAGTAATCCTCAGCCCGCAGACGACGCCGCACCACGGCTACACACCCTACAAGCGGGTCCAGTGAAGGGCTCGATGAGGCGCGGACTCGCCTTGATCGCCTTGTTCATCGGCATGCTGCTGGCCGTCACCGGCTGCGGCGGCGGTGCGCGCCCCAGCTACCTGCACGCGACCGTGGTCTGGGGTGTCGGCTTCCCCCATGAGTTGCCCTGGCGAGTCACGTGGACAGTCTCCGTCACCGACGGCACCGTCCAGCGGGTGGAGCAGCAGGAAGGCGAGGTGCGCACCGTCGATTATCAACTCGCCGACAAGGACGCTTTCCTGCAGGCACTTCACCGAGCCCTCAACGCAGACCCGATCCCGCTGTGCGCTGATGCGAATACCGTGGTCGCTCAGGCCAGGGACGACACCACACAGCTATACGCCAACGAATTGCAGCAGTGCGACGACCAACGACGCATCACCGACGCCCTGATCGCCGAACTCGACCGCGGGTCAGGCGCTGTCAGCCCCGGTGTCGAGAGCTGACGTCAACGCATCGGTCGCCAGCTCCAGCAGCTCTCAAAGCACGATGAGGGCGCCGGCGGCCACCGCCGAGGTGGCCAGCGTCCACAGATCGAAGGACCGTTGGTCAACACGGCGAACCACCAGCATGCCGATCGAGGTGCCCACCAAAACCACCGGTAGCAGGGCCAGCGCGGACCATAGCACCCGCGGGGTGAACAGCCCCAGGGACGCAGTGAGTGGTGTCTTGGACAGATTGACGATGAAGTAGAACCACGCCGAGGTGCCTAGGAAACGCAACTTGTTGACCCGGGAAAGCTGCAAATAGAGCGCAGTCACCGGCCCTGCAGCGTTGGCCGCCATGGTGGTGAACCCGGCTGCTATGCCGGCCCCTATGGTCAGGACCCGTGACGGGCGATGATTGTCGTCGGCGACTTGTTTGGACTTCGGGGCCCGCAGCTTGGCCGTGAGCTGCAGCAGGACCGAGATGACCAACAACACACCGATCGATCGCCGCAGCAACAGGTCGTCCACTGCCCAAATGAAGACCGCGCCGAGCAGCAAGCCAGGCACCACCGCCGGCAGCAGAGCCCGGAGCAACCCCCAGTCGGCGTTGCTTCGATAGCGCAGCACCGCCACGATGTCGCCGACGATCAGCAGCAACAGCGCGGCAGCGGTGGACTCCTTCGTGGGCATCACAAATGCCAGCAGCGCCACGGCAACCGAGCCGAGACCGCCGAAACTCGTCTTCGCAACGCCGATGATAAGCGCGGCGACCACCATCGGTACCCAGGTCCAGTCCACGGCAGGCTCCCCTCGACCTTCGCAGGCTACCCTGCGCGGTCGACGTCTGAGCCGTGCGGGGATTGCCACTAGAGGACTAGTCTGATGCCATCGACAGGTCAGGGACGCGTGGCGCGCGCCTGCGTGACACAACCGAACAGGGGACGGCGATGAAAAACCTTGTCAAGTCGAAGATCGAAGCGGGCGATCATCCGCTGGGAACCTTCTTCCAGACCGGCAGCGAGACCACCGCCGAGGTTCTGGGGCATGCTGGTCTCGACTACTACATTGTCGACACCGAGCACGGGCCCTTCAGCGCCGAGAGCGCGGCTGGCTTCATCCGCGCCGGCAAGTTCGCCGGCACCACCCCGTTCGTCCGGGTGAAGGATTCCAGTCGTTCGGCGATCATGAAAGCACTGGATGCCGGCGCCGCAGGCGTCATCGTCCCAAACGTGCGCAGCCTCGACGAGGCGAAGCAGATCGTGATGCACGGCAAGTACTTTCCGCTCGGTGAGCGAGGAATCGCCGCGACCCCGGGCACCGGATACTGGCAACAGGCCTGGGCGCGCTCGGGGTTGGACCGGTACATGGCCATCAGCAACGCCGAAACCATGCTCATCCCGCAGTGCGAAACCGCCGGTTGCCTCCGCGAGATCGAGGAAATCGCCGCC
>JAAYVP010000164.1 GCA_012517115.1 Brooklawnia sp.
CTTGAGTTCGCTCTCTTTGGCCTCGTCGAGCGGGGGAAACTCGCTGGCGTTGCTGGGCATCGCGGTGACCGCGGGGCTGGCTGTCGCGGAGGTGTCCGCCGTGGACGATCGCCCCACCTGCTGGACGATGATCACGATTGCCGCGGCCAGCAGGGCGACCAGTACCAGATTGACCCTGCTGACGCCACCAGTGCCCTTCGGCGGCTTCCTCGGCGCGGCCGCTGACCTGACGACGGGTGCCTCGTCATCGCTGTACTCCGGAAACGCCTCCAGACCGACGGCGTCGTCCTCGGCTGTCTTGGGCTGGGTGGTGGACGACTGTGCCGGCACGCCGTCGAGGCTGCTCAACTGCGCGTTTGCCCAGCCCTTCAACTCGGCAGGCGCCGACGCGAGGAACTCCCGGAGTCCATCTGCGTCGGCGCCTTCGAGGTGGCTGTTGTTGGCCTGGTCTTCGTCCAATGTCACTTCCTAAGTTGAGGTCACCGGGCAGGAGGCTCAACCGGCTGGATGTCGTAAGTCTCCGGACCGCGAGCGTTGTCGACATCGACGCCCCGTAGCACCAGTTGGCCGGAACGAGCATAATCGGTCGCCTGGTTCAGGATCGAAATCGAATACGCCGGTGCGTGGAAGCCGCGCGAGTTCTCCGACACCGAGTAGTCCACGATGAATTGCGCCTTGCGCTGGAAGTCGCCGGCCTGGGCCAACTGTTCCGGGGTTGCCGTGCCGCTCTGGACGGCTGCCGTGAGGTCATCGATCAGCGCCTGCACCGCGGTGAAGGAGACGTTCTTCGCGTCCTCCCAGCGCTGGTGGATGGTGTCGACGCGCTGCTGCATCTCGGCCGCACTGGAGTGATGGCAGGTGAGGCAGGACTGGTTGATGGTGGCCTCGCTGCGCATCGGGCTGGCGACTTGGTGGTCGGAGATCTTCGCCGCGCCCTCACGCATGTACGACATGTGGCAATCGGCGCAGGTCACGCCATTGCTGGCGTGGATGCCCTGCGACCAGGTCTCGAAGTCGGGATGCTGCGCCTTGATGACGCTCACCTCGGTGGTGGCGTGCTTGAAATCGCTGAAGCCGACATTGTCGTAGAAAGCGATGGCGTCATTGGCCGTCAGGCCCTCGGTCCACGGGAAGGTCAGGGTCTTCTCGTCGCCCTTGAAGTAGTACTCGACGTGGCACTGGGCACAGACGTACGCGCGCATCTCTTGATTGGTGGCGTCGCGGTTGACGTCGTAGTCGGCGATCCCTTCGCTGGCCTTGACCGCCTTGATCCCCTCAACAAAGGCTGGGCGAGTTATTCGCAGCTTCATAGTGCCGGGCTCGTGGCAGTCGATGCAGGCGATCGGGCCCGAGGCATGCTGGACGGCCTCGCCATAAGGCAGCTTGTTCATCGCGGCCCAACCGGCGGCCTGGTCACCGTTGCCCAGCGAATCCATGATCTCGGGCAGCGACGCGTGACAGTTCAGGCAGGCACCGACCTGATTGAAGTTGGTCTGGCGGTGCGTCCACTGCTGGTCGATCAGCATCCATTCGTGCCCGCGCGGCTCACGGTATTCGACTGAGAAGGCGTAGCCCTTCCAGATGCTGACCAGCCGAGGCTCGATCGCCAGCTTGCTCAACGTGAGGTACTCACCGCGCTGGTCGTCCGCCGTGTTGGGCGGGTCGTTGGGAACCATCTCGGCCACGTCGAACTCTGAAGTGGCGCGGAAGCCTTCGTACTGCAGCGGGAAGTTCTGCCCCCACACTGCGGGGTCGTAGGTGGTGTCGGTGATTTCGACGACCTGGGTGAACGGCTGGGTTGACTCTTGACGGTGCGTGAAAATCGTAGTCAGCAACCAGGTTAGAGCTGCCGCCGCGATTGCGACCACGATCAACACCACGATGGGTACCCACCGCTTGCGCGGTCCGGTCCACGTCTGCTCAGTGTTCTGCGAACTGTTAGTACTCATCTGTTCACCTCATATGTCCCACGCCGTCGTGGCACCGGATGCAGGAAAGGGTCTCGCCCCTATGGTTGGAGTCGTTCTTGATCTGGTCGACGAAGTTGCCATGGCAGTAGACGCAGGCAGCTTCGGTCACTCGCCGGTTGTGTTCTCGGATCTGGATGTTCTCGGGGTAGTTCTGCAAGGTGAACTTCAGCGAGTGCATGAAGCCGTTCTCTGCCTTGTTCGCGTACTTCAAGACCAGATTGTCGTGCGGGGCATGGCAGTCGTTGCAGCCTGCTACGTCGGCATGACTGCCCTTCTGCCAAGCGTTGTACTGCTCGTTCATGGCGTGACACTGGTTGCAGGTGGCCGGGTCGTTACCAAAGTAGCTGGTGAAGCCGGCGTAATACATGGTGAAGATGCCGACTCCGAGAATGATCCCGATCAGGGCCGCGAGTGTCACGCCCATCCAACCGGTGAATGCGCGGGTGAAGTCATGCCAGCGGTCTTTGATCCACTGCAACATCGACGCCCTCCTCCGCACCGTTGCGAAATGACCCCGGAGTACGTCTACCGACATTGCCAGACCAACCACCGGGTTCTACACAGTCTAACCACAGCCGTCCCTGCGTGGGACAGCGGGGCCGGACGTGATGAAATTGTGTCCTGCACACGAGAGGACGCCTCGTCCTGCCCGAAAATGGGTTGGGCTCCGCAGCCACTGATTGCACGGAGGGCAGCCAAAGCGGACGGCCCAAGCCGAACTGGACGGTGTGCAGCGACTGCAGACCACCGTCGTGCCGGTCGGGCCGTCCGACGAAACAGACCTACTTCTCGCCGCCGAAGAACTTCTGCCAGGGCATCACCAAGGGAGCGTCCTCCGCAATGATCTGGTAGAGGTAGCGGCAGAACGGGAAGTCCTCAGGGGCGATGACCCCGCGTTC
>JAAYVP010000165.1 GCA_012517115.1 Brooklawnia sp.
CAGTGGGTCTTCCACGAGGGGCCCATCTTCGCGTCCATCGTGCTGGCTGACGAGATCAACCGAGCCAGTCCGAAGACCCAGTCAGCGCTGCTGGAGGTGATGGAGGAGAACTTCGTCACCATCGACGGTGTACGCCACGAAACCGGGCGTCCGTTCATGGTCATCGCCACCCAGAACCCCATCGAACAGGCCGGCACCTACCGGCTGCCCGAAGCTCAGCTCGACCGATTCTTGATGAAGACTACAGTCGGCTACCCAGACCGGGAGGCCGCCCTACAAGTGCTCGCCGGCTCAGCCGCGCCGGACCGCACCAAGAATCTGGGCGCCGTGATCTCCACCCGGGCCATCGGTGAGATGGCCGATCTGGTCAAGCAGAACTATGCAGACAATGCGGTTCTCGACTACGTGCAGCGTTTGGCAGAAGCGACCCGCGATTCCGGCGACACCCGGCTCGGTGTCAGCACACGCGGCACCATCGCGATGGTGCGGGCTGCACGGGTGTGGGCCGCTGCCCACGGCCGCAACCATGTGCTGCCCGATGACATCAAGGAACTCGCCGTCCCGGTGTGGACACACCGACTGGTGCTCGCCCCCGATGCCGAATTCGCCGGGGTCACCGCCGAGGGCGTGCTGGCTAAGGCATTGTCCGCCACCCAACCCCCGATGGCGACCGGTTCGCGATGACCACGATCACCCAGCCCAAGGGCGCGCTGCGTCGCCCTCTGCTCGCCCGGCCAGCGTGGCTGACCGGTGGGGTGCGGCGTGCGCGCACGGGCTGGAAGTGGCTGGTTGCCCAGCTGACACCCTTGCGAGGGATCCTCATATCGCTGGTTCGTCCGCTGCGGGTGGTGACCCGGCTTGGCTGGCTCGTCGGCGGCCTGGGGTTGGCGGCCATCACCGCGGGGGTGCTGCTCGGCTGGGCGGAGGCCATCGCGCTCGGGGTCATCTTTCTGGTCTGCTTGGCCCTGGCCGCCTTGTGGCTGATCGGGCAAGTCGCCTACTCCGCCACCATCGAAGTGGACGCAACCCGGGTCAAGGTGGGCGACCACGTGTTGGGTCGGCTGGTGCTGACCAACGCGGGTCACCGGGGGCTGACCAGCACGGTTGTCGAGCTGCCGGTGGGCAGGGGAGCAGCGTCCTTCCTCATACCGCCGATGGGGGCAGGCAAGAGTCACGAGCAGTTGTTCACCGTGCCGACCCGCCGCCGTGCAGTGATCACCATCGGGCCGGCCCGTTCGGTAAAGGCTGACCCGCTCGGCCTGCTGCGACGGGAACGCTCTTGGTCGGAGTCGGTGGAGATCTTCGTGCATCCACGTACGACGGTGGTGGATGTCGATACCGCCGGCCTGCTGCGCGATGTCGAGGGGGTGGTTACGCGCGACCTGTCGAGTTCCGATGTTGCCTTTCACGCGCTGCGCGACTACGTGCCCGGCGACGACCGCCGAGCGGTGCATTGGCGCTCCACTGCCCGGACCGGCCGCCTGATCGTCCGGCAATTCGAGGAGACCCGGAAGACCCATCTGCTGGTGGTACTCAGCGCGGACGCCAGCGAGTATGCCACCGAGGATGAATTCGAGCTGGCAATCTCAGCGGCCGGCTCGCTCGTGCTGCAGGCTGCCCGGGAGAACCGCCGCGCCAGCCTGATCACCCAGGTTGGATTGGTTCAACCGCGCTCAGCCCAGCTGCTGCTCGATGAACTGTGTCGCCTGGAGATGCACTCCGATCGGGTCACGCTGCCCGCCCTCGTCAACACAGCGTTGACGCAGGCTCCAGACGCGACGGTGGCCGCCCTCATTAGCGGCTCATTGATAGAGCCCAAGGATTTGGCCCGCGCTAGGGCCAACGTGCCGAGCGAGGTTCGCACCTTCGCGATTCGTTGTGATCAAACCAGCGATCCGGGGTTCCGTCGGGCGGGTTCGATGAATGTGCTCACAATCGCCGAGTTGGGCGACCTGCCCAAGGGGGCCGGGAACCTATGACCAGTATGCGGTGGCTGAACCTGATTGTGGTGGGCATCACTGGAGCGGTCGCTTGCGCCTCCTTTGGACCAGTCTTCGGTGGCTGGCCTGGCTACTGGGCGGCTGGCGGTGGCCTGGTCGTCGGTCTGTTGGTCGCTGTGTTCACCGCCTGGCGAAGGTGGGGAGTCCTGAATACGACAGCGCTGGGCTTGGCGAGCTATCTGCTGTTTGTCGGACCCTTCGCGTTGCCGCAGACCACCATCGCCGGGATCCTTCCGAGCCTGGAAACCCTAGCCCGAGGTGGTCTGCTGATCTTTCAGGCCTGGCGTGATCTGCTGACGGTAGCCATTCCAGCCAGCTCCTTTATCGGCCCGGCCGTGGTTCCATTCCTCACCGGGCTGGCCTGCTCGATCGCGGCAGGACGCCTGGTCCTGCTGCGCCGGGGCCATCTCTGGGCAATCATCCCCATGAGCGCGTTCCTGCTGGTCGGGGTGCTCTGGGGCAGCGTCAAGGCGCCGCTGGCTCTCCCGTCGGGCATGGTGTTCGCCGTGAGCGTGCTGGTTTGGGCGGCTATCCGGCAGGAGAGCGCTCGACGCGCCGCCAGCGCCGAACTCGGCGTGGAGATCGCCAAGATCAGTCCTTGGCG
>JAAYVP010000166.1 GCA_012517115.1 Brooklawnia sp.
AAGTACGTCGACCTGCCGGACGCCTATCTGAGTGTGGTGGAGGCGATCCGCGCCGGTGGTTATGCGAATCGGGCGAGCGTCCGGGTTCGCTGGGTGCCCAGCGACGAATGCCTGACACCCCAGGGCGCGGCTGCCCAGTTGGGTGCGGTCGACGGTGTGGTGGTTCCCGGTGGTTTCGGAATCCGCGGGGTCGAGGGCAAGATCGGCGCCATCCGGCACGCCCGCGAGCACCAGATTCCCATTCTCGGTCTGTGCCTGGGGCTGCAGTGCATGGTGATCGAGGTGGCTCGTGACCTTGCCGCCATGCCGGGCGCCGCATCGAGCGAGTTCGACCCCGACACACCGGCACCGGTGGTCGCCACCATGGCCGAGCAGCAGATGATCGTCTCGGGCGCCGGCGACCTGGGCGGGTCGATGCGGCTGGGCAGCTATCCAGCCGACCTGCTGCCGGGTAGCCTGGTGCACCAGCTCTATGGACGCGACCAAGTCGCCGAACGCCACCGCCACCGCTTCGAGGTGAACAACGCCTACCGTAACCAGTTGGAAACGGCCGGGCTGGTCTTCTCGGGTCTTTCGCCGGACCGAAACCTGGTCGAGTTCATCGAGTTGCCGAGCGAGATGCACCCGTTCTTCGTGGCTACCCAGGCGCATCCGGAGTTCAAGTCACGCCCGATCGCCTCGCATCCGCTCTTCAAGGGGCTGGTCGCTGCGGCGATCGTGCACAGCCAAATCAGCGGTGCGAAGTAGGCTGCCACCCGGGAGCGAGCAGCAGGAGGACGCGCGTGAGTACCGAGAACCAGGTCGTGCACCCGGAAGTCGTCGACCGACCGGAGAACTGGCAGACGCTGAACCGTGAGATACAGGCCAGCGGCCGTGTCCAGAACTTCATCGAGGACGCCATCGCCACCCCGGACGGTCAGACCATGGTCAGGCAGTGGGTCGGTCACCCCGGCGCGGTTGCGGTGATGGCGATGGATGACCAAGGACGTATCGCCGTGGTGCACCAGTACCGGCATCCGGTCGGCTACCGGCTCGTCGAACCACCTGCCGGCATCTTGGACGTCGACGGCGAGCCCGCCGTCGAAGCCGCCAAGCGCGAACTCGCCGAGGAGGCGGAGCTGGCGGCGTCCGACTGGCGCACCTTGGTCGACATCTTCACCTCGCCAGGCGGCCTACAGGAATCCATCCGCATCTTCGTCGCCCGCGACCTGTCGTCCGTCCCGCTCCCGGATGGCTTCGAGGTGGAAGGTGAAGAGACCGACATGGGCCTGTACTGGTTGCCGCTCGACCAACTCGTCGAGATGGTTTACGCCGGCCAGGTGCAGAGCCCGACCATGGTCGCCGGCACTCTCGCGTTGGCCCTGGCGGTCGAACAAGGACGCCTTGAACGATTGCGGCCTGCCGATGCAGACTGGCCGGCCCGCACGGCGAAGGAGCAGCGCGATCTCGAACTCGCCTGAGCCTCAATCTGAACCGGGTAGCCCGCACGCCGGCTCACCGCGCTTGCGGCGCCTGCTTCGCGGCTACCTCGCCCACCTGGTGGTTGAGCGGGGTTTGTCAGCCAACACCATCGCCGCCTACCGCCGTGACCTGAACCGCTATCTCGAGTGGCTGGCCGCTCGCGGGATCGACGACATCGACCAGGTAACCTCGGCCGACATCGGGGCCTACCAGGCTGATCTGGCATCCGGCTACGACGCTCACCCGCCGCTGGCGGTGGCGAGTGTGGCCCGCATGGTAGTCGCGGTGCGCACTCTGCATGCGTTCGCGGCCGCCGAGTTGCTCACCGCCAGCAACGCGGCGGCCGGCATCACACCGCCGAAGCCGGGCAAGCGACTGCCGAAGGCGTTACCGATCAACGAAGTGCAACTCCTGCTAGATGGCATCGACCGCAGCACACCGGTGGGCCTGCGGGACGCCGCCTTGCTGGAGTTGCTCTACGGTACCGGGGCCCGCATCAGCGAGGTGGTCATCCTCGATGTCGACGATGTGGCCCGCGTGCTGGGCGACTCCGAACTCGGCCTGCGGCTGGTCGGTAAAGGGAACAAGCAACGGCTCGTCCCATTGGGCAGCTACGCGCGCGGCGCGCTGGACGCCTGGCTGGTGCGGGGGCGTCCCGCCGTCATCGCTGCGGCCGGACACAGCGAGCCGGCGCTGTTTCTCAACACGCGTGGGCGGCGGCTGTCTCGGCAAAGCGCTTGGGCGGTCATCCGTACTCGGGCAGCCCAGGCTGGCATCACGACCGAGATCTCGCCGCACAGCCTGCGGCACAGTTTCGCCACGCACCTGCTGGATGGGGGAGCGGACGTGCGGGTCGTCCAGGAACTGCTCGGTCACGCATCGGTGACCACCACACAGATCTACACCGAAGTAACCGTGGACCATCTGCGTGAGGTCTACCGCAGTGCCCACCCGCGGGCCCTTGGCTAACGCCACCGCGATACAATAGTGTATTCAGTCCACCGATGGATCTGGGACGGCGAGCCGCAGCGGCGAGGACGGAAGACAGGGCCCCATGCACAGGGTTGCCGATTTCATAGTCGAGCACAGCAAGCTCCTGCTGGTGATCTCCGGCGTCCTGACTGTGCTCGGCGGCCTGCTGACCCTGATCGTCCCGATCAACTACAACATGGCCGCCTACGTGCCCAAGGACGCGCCCTCGTCGGTCGCCATCGACGTGATGGCCGAGGAGTTCGACGACTCGATCCCGAACGCCCGCGTTTACGTCCCTGGTCTGAGGTTGGCCGAGGCGCTGGCGACCAAGCAGCGAATCGAGGCTGCCCCGGGCGTGGAGTCGGTGATCTGGTTGGACGACTTCATCGACCTGAAGGTGCCACTCGAACTGGCTGATCCGGACGTGGTCGATGGCTTCTTCACCGCCGACGGGGGTGCCCTCTACCAGGTTGCGGTAGACCTGTCCGACACCCGGACGACGCTAGCGGAGCTGCAAGAGATCGCCACACCCGATGGTGCGGTCGAGGGGCAGCTTGTCGACCTGGCCCTGGCGCAGGTCTCCACCACGACCGAGGTGAACACGATCATGCTGTTCATGTTGCCCCTCGGTCTGCTGCTGCTCACGTTGTCCACGCTGTCGTGGATCGAGCCGCTCATCCTGCTGGTCACCATCGGG
>JAAYVP010000013.1 GCA_012517115.1 Brooklawnia sp.
GAGGCGATGCTCGAAGGACGCTGGGATGACTGCGTCCGTATCGGACGCGACCAATCGCGTTCTGGTGCGCACATCGTCGATCTGTGCGTCGACTATGTCGGACGCGACGGTGTGGCCGACATGACCCAGCTCGCCTCACGGTTCGGCAACGCCGTGACGCTGCCGGTGATGCTGGACTCCACCGAGCCTGAGGTGATCGAGGCCGGTCTGAACCATCTGCCGGGTCGGGCGATCATCAACTCGGTCAACTTCGAGGACGGTGAGGGGCCCGGTTCGCGGTTCCAGCGGGTGATGCCGCTGGTGGCTGAGCATGGCGCCGCAGTGGTGGCGCTGACGATCGACGAGCAGGGCCAGGCACGCACCACCGAGTGGAAGGTGCGGGTTGCCGAGCGGCTGATCGACACGCTGACCCGGCAGTGGGGGATGGACGGGGGTGACATCCTGGTCGACACGCTCACATTCCCGATCGCCACGGGAGCCGAAGAGACCCGTCGAGACGGCTTGGCCACCATTGAGGCGATCCGAGAACTGAAGACCCGGCATCCACGCGTCCTGACCACCCTCGGGGTATCAAACGTCAGCTTCGGGCTGAACCCGGCGGCGCGGGTGGTGTTGAACAGCGTCTTCCTGGACGAGTGCGTGAAGGCCGGCCTGGACTCGGCCATCGTCAGCGTCGCCAAGATCATGCCGACCGAGCGGATTCCCGACGAGCAGTACCAGACCGCACTCGACCTGATCTTTGACCGGCGCACCGGCGACTACGATCCGCTGTCTAGGTTCCTAGAACTGTTTGAGGGGGTGACCGCAGCCTCCCTGCGCGAGCAACGCGAGGCTGAACTGGTCTCGCTGCCGCTGTCGCAACGTTTGGCGCGGCGCATCGTGGACGGCAACGACCGCGGGCTGGACGCCGACCTGGACGAAGCGCTCACGGTCAAGCCAGCGCTGGACATCATCAACGATGATCTGCTGGCCGGCATGAAGACGGTCGGCGAACTGTTCGGCTCCGGGCAGATGCAACTGCCGTTCGTGCTGCAGAGCGCCGAGACGATGAAGAAGGCGGTCGCTCATCTGGAGCCGCACATGGACGCCTCGCTGGCCGGTGCGGGCAAGGGCACGCTGGTGCTGGCGACCGTGAAGGGCGATGTGCATGACATTGGGAAGAACCTCGTCGACATCATCGTGTCCAACAACGGGTACACGGTAGTCAACCTGGGTATCAAACAGCCGGTCTCAGCGATCATCGAGGCAGCCGAGCAGCATCAAGCAGATGCGGTCGGTATGAGCGGACTGTTGGTGAAGTCGACGCTGGTGATGAAGGACAACCTGCTCGAACTCAACGATCGCGGCCTGGCCGGCCGGCTACCGGTGCTGCTCGGCGGTGCCGCGCTGACCCGGACGTTCGTCGACCACGACCTCGCAGCCATCTACGAAGGCACCGTGCGTTACGCGAAAGACGCCTTTGAAGGCCTCGAACTGATGGACGCGATCATGGCCGTCAAACGGGGTGAGCCCGGCGCTGAACTACCTGCGGTACGACCCCGCCGGGTCACCGCGAAGACCCGTGAACTGCCCGAGTTGGACGAAATCGAGCGCTCCGATGTGGCGCGCCGGATCGATGTGCCTGCCCCACCGTTTTGGGGGACCCGCGTGACCAAGGGCGTCCAGTTGGCCGAGATCGTGGCCTGGTTGGACGAGAAAGCGCTGTTCGCGGGCCGCTGGGGCTTGCGCGGGGTGCGCGGCGGCGCGTCCTACGATGAACTCGTCGAGATCGAGGGACGCCCGCGGCTGCGGGGGCTGCTGGATAGCGTGCTGGCCGACGGGTTGGGTCAGTTCGCCGTCGTGCACGGCTACTTCCCGTGCCATTCCGAGGGCGAAACCCTGATCGTCGGGGACGTCGACGATCCGCAACGCGAGGTGGCGCGGTTTGAGTTCCCCCGCCAGCCCCGCGACCGCAGGTTGTGCCTGGCCGACTTTTTCCGGGACGCTGCCGAGGCCGCCGAATTGGGCCCCGACACGCTGGCGCTGCAACTCGTCACCATGGGCTCGCGGGTCTCGGAGGAGACTGCGAAGATGTATGCGGCGAACGCCTACCGCGACTATCTCGAACTGCACGGCTTGTCGGTGCAACTGACCGAGGCGCTGGCCGAGATGTGGCATCACCGCGTTCGGGCGGAGTTGGGCATCGGCGCGGACGAGGGCTCCGTGGACGCCCAGATCGCCGACCAGGCCTACCGCGGCAGCCGTTATAGCTTCGGGTACCCGGCCTGCCCCGACCTGGAGATGCGGGCACCGCTGTGCCGGCTGCTGCGTCCGGAGCGGATCGGCGTCGAACTCTCCGAGGGGTTCCAGCTGCACCCCGAGCAGTCCACGGACGCGCTGATCGTGCATCACCCGGAGGCGAAGTATTTCAACGCCCGCTGACGGTCGAACCGCCTATTGAGATAACCAGCCTCGTCAGTCAGCTGACGACTGCTCGTCGGTCACGATGCCGCGCAGCGCGCGCAGCGCAGTGACCAGCGATTGATTGATGTGAGATATCAGTGCCTGCCGCGCTCGCGGGGGATCTCCGGCAAGCAGCGCGGTTATGATCGCCAGATGCTCGGGTCGGTCCTGCTCGACCTGCACGGCACCGGGTTTCACGGCATGCCGGGAGAGCCGTTGGGTGTGGATCATGATCTCCCGGTGCACCCGGATCAGACGCTGATTCTGGGTGATCCCCATCAGGAAAGTGTGGAAGTCGAGGTCGAGCGCGTAGTGGTCCTGCAGGTTCTCGGCGCCCATTTGGTCGAACCGGTCGGCGAAGTCC
>JAAYVP010000167.1 GCA_012517115.1 Brooklawnia sp.
ATTCGCGGAACCGGGCGGCGAACAACGCAGTGCCACCCACCTGACCGGCGATGATGCTGGCCACCTCGTCCGGGTCAGCGACCAGCAGCTCGGGTAGCCGATCGGCGGTTTCGGAGTCGGGTAGCCGCAGCACCACGCCGTCGTCGGAAACGACGGGCTGGACGTCGACGCCCGCCGCCCGAGACAGCGCCTCCGCCATCACCAAGGCCCACGCACCCAGCACCCGGCGACCCAAGACGGAATGGACCACCACCCGCCAGTCACCCAATTCGTCCCGGAACCGCTCAATGACCACGGTCCGGTCGTCCGGCAGTGCGCCGGTGGCAACCCGCTGCTCACCGGTGTAGCTGATCAGGTTGGCCTGGGTGTTGTGATCGAGATGGAGCCCGTCGAGGCGGGCCGGGTCGCGGCCGACCTCGCGGTAGAGCCGACCGATCCGGCGTCCCAGTTCGGCAGGGCGTCCTTCGTCGTCGCCGTGCCAAAACGGCAGCCGTCCGGTACGGCCGGGGGCCGGCGAGACGCGCACCTGGTCTCGAGTGATCTCCTCGATCCGCCAAGCGGACGCCCCCAGGGTGAAGACGTCACCGACCCGCGATTCGTAGACCATCTCCTCGTCCAACTCGCCCACCCGGCGCCCACCCTGCTCGTCGGAGATCAGGAAGACACCGAACATGCCGCGGTCGGGGATGGTGCCACCTGAGGTGACCGCCAGCCGCAACGCACCTGGTCGCGGGTAGAGCCGGCCGTCGTCGCCGCTCACCAGCCGGGCTCGCAGTTCGCCGAAGTCGGCGGCCGGGTAGACCCCGGTCACCAGTTCGACGACGGAGTCGAGCAATGCGCGGTCAAGCCGCGCGTAGGGATATGCCCGGGTGACGCACGCATACCAGGCGTCGACGTCGAGTCCGGCGTCACCGGCGGCCACAGCTGCTGCGACGGTCTGCTGCGCGAGCACGTCCAGCGGATGACGCGGCACCCTGAGTTCCTCAATCTGCCCGGCCAGCATCGCTTCGGTGGCCACGACGGCCGGTCCGAGATCTCCTCGATGGAGCGGGTAGACGTCGCCTCGCGAGACCGCCCCCACGTCGTGCCCAGCACGCCCGATCCGCTGCAAGGCGCTGGCGACCGATGCCGGAGCACCGACCTGGATCACCCGGTCGACAGCGCCCATGTCGATGCCGAGCTCCAGCGAACTGGTCGCCACCACGCAGCGCAACTCGCCTGACTTCAGTGCCGCCTCGATCTCGGCGCGTGCCTGTTTGCTGACCGAGCCGTGGTGGGCGCGAGCGATCACAGCCGGGACGCCGCGGACGATGTCGGAAGGCGCCATGATCTGCGCGGGCGGACGGTCGGGCAGCTCGTCCAGTGTGCTGGGCGCGTGTTCGGCGGCCCACAGTTCGTTGAGTCTGCCGGTCAGTCGTTCCGCTGTCCGTCGTGAGTTGGTGAAGACCAGGGTCGAGCGTCCCTGAGTGACGGTCCGGTAGATCTGCTGCTCGACATGTGGCCAAAGGGACGGGCTGGTTGCGGAGTCCACCGCCAAGGTGTCAGTTCCTGGCCCGCCCAGCAGAGGGTCGACCGGTGGCTCGCTTCCGGGCGCGGGTCCGGGGTGCGTGATGTCGCTCACCGGCAGCCGGACGGTGACGTCCCACTGTTTGTGCGCTGGCGGGCAGACCACCCGGACCGGTCGGTCACCGCCGAGGAACTGAGCTACCCGCTCGACCGGACGCACGGTGGCTGACAAGCCAACCCGCTGGACATCCTTGCCGACCAGCGCGTCCAGCCGCTCCAGGCTGAGCGCCAGGTGGCTGCCCCGCTTGGCGCCTGCCACCGCGTGAATCTCGTCGATGATTACGGTCTGCACGCCGGTGAGCGTCGCACGGGCCGAACTCGTCAGCATCAGGTAAAGCGACTCGGGAGTGGTGATCAAGATGTCGGGTGGGGTGCGCAGCAACGCTGCCCGCTCCCGACCGGTGGTGTCGCCGCTGCGGACCCCGACCGTGATTCTGCTCGGCGGCACGCCGAGGCGTTCGGCGCTCACCTGGATGCCGGTCAGCGGAGCTCGCAGGTTGCGTTCGATGTCGACACCAAGCGCCTTGAGCGGCGAGACGTAGACGACCTTGGTGCCCGGGGTCGCCGGGCGGGAAGCCAACCGGTCCAACGCCCACAGAAACGCTGCCAGTGTCTTGCCCGATCCGGTGGGGGCCACGACCAGAGCGTGTTCACCCTGAGCGATGGCCGCCCAGGCCTCGATCTGAACCGTGGTCGGTGCGTCGAAGACGCTGCGGAACCACTCCCCCGTCGGGGCGGAGAAGCTGGCCAGAGCGTCGGTCATGCCGGTTAGTCTGCCACTGCCAGCTGACGCTTCCGGTCAGCCGCAGCACCCACCACTCGTGGGGCAGACCGGGAGCAGCGCGGAGTCTGCGTCCGCTACCAGTGCACGATAGTCGTCGGGGCTGTTCGCGGACCCGAACTGTTCGGCCGCCGCCAGCAGCCCGGCCCGGACGATCAGTTCGGCTGGGATGGACTCGTATGACACGCCGTCGACACTCGCGGATCAGCCAGCATAGAGTTCCCCGATCACGGCGCGCGCGATCTCGTTCGCGACCTGTTCGCCGCCCGGGCCGGCCTGCAGATTGGTGAGCACGATCAGCGTGATACTACACGCACTCCTCGAGGAGACGGCGCAGACCCGCGACGGCGTCGACCGACACCCCGAGCCCGTAGGCGTCCTTGACCCGCACGTAATGCTCGACGTAGCGGCACCTGTTGACCTCGGGAAGCCAGAACGGAGGGCCTTGGTCGGACTTGGCCTGGTTGGTTGGGCCATCCACGGCGAGCAGGTTGTCGAGGTCGTTCGCGAACTCGATCCTCTCCTGTGGCGTCCATGCCCACGCGCCGGTCGCCCACGCGTCTGACAGGGAGACAACATGATCGATCTGAATCGCCTGAGATTGCGTCCGATCCTTCAGATCTGTGAAGGTGAGTTCCTGGCCGGTGTAGGGGTCCAGCCACGTGCCCGCCAGCACGTCGTGATCGCAGCCGCCCTGAGTGGTCACAACCAACTCGCGGTCGGGTAGCGCGTCCCGCAGGAGAACGTCGTCGCGCTGGTTACAGCCGTTGCCGTCGGTGTCGAGCCAACTATTCCCGAAGTCTGCCCGCTGATAGCCCTGGGCCAGGTCAGCCCATCGGATGACAGGCAGACGATCTAATGCCTCCAAGGCAGGCGACGAAGGCCCATTCTGCTCGGGCGACCCATTCTGATCGGGCGAGGAGACGCTTGACGGATGCAACGTGATGGACGGCCAGCTGGTGCAGCCAGCCAGCAGCAGCGTTGTGGCGGCAAGCAATCCCGACAGGACTGGACTCACTCGCACGTGATCGCGTCCTTGTCCCCGCCCAGCGCGTGCCGATGGCCTGAGAGTTGGTGGCGCTCCGGCGGGACTGGGGGCTTGGGACCAACGCACAACGACAGCCTCTCTTCGGGAAGCGCGGTCTTCGAGGCCGCCCTGGACCAGTGGCTCGTTCTCCCACGGTCGGTCCTCCGCGGCGGAGCATGACCGTTCAGGACATGCTAACTCGCGTATCGGTGCTTGTCGGAGCTCCCACAAAGCACGTACCGCGCCGCGAAGAGCACCAGTCGACTAGCAGAACCGCACCCAGACCCCGGGGCGGGGTTTCATCGACGTGATCCCCGTGGCTCGAATGGTCTGCTGCTCGAGTCTGAACTCGCCATGGATGAGGGTGGTGGCGAGCATGACGGCCAGTTCAGTCGTCGCCAACACCGAACCAAGGCAACGGTGCGCGCCGCCGCCGAACGGGACGAACGCCCCGGGGGCTGGCTTCAGGCCGTCCAGCCAGCGTTCGGGACGGAAGGCCAAAGGATCCTCGAACACAGGTTCGCAGCGGTGGGTCGCATACGGCGAGTAGACGATCGTCGTGCCGGTCCGGATGCGACGGGCGTGGAACTCCAAGTCGCGCGCGACGTAGCGGGCGCTGATCGAGGCCGGCGGGTACAGCCGCAGCGCCTCGTTCACGATCGCCGGCACCCAGCGCAAGCGGGGCAGGTGGTCGGCTGTGACAGCTTCTCCGCCGGTGACGTCGAGCACTTCGGCGCGAGCCGCTGCGATGACATCTGGACGCCCGCCCAGGCCATACAGCGTCCAACCCATGGCGGCCGAGGTGGTCTCGTAACCGGCGGCGATCAGGGTTACGACCTGGTCCCGCACCTCGCCCCGGTCCAGACCCGAACCCGCACCGTCGCGGCCGTGCACGAGCAACGAAAGCACCTGAGAATCGTCCGAATCGGGGTGGGTGGCGAGCCGATCCACCTCGCCGAGGACGAACTCGTCCAAGGCTGCGCGGGCGGCCATCGCCCGACGCCAGCGTGCGGTGTTCCACCGCTCGTGGGCGACGAGCATCTGCGGTGCCAGATTGGTCAGTTCAATGAGCGGTTGTAGCGCATCACCGACCGAGTCCGCATGGGCCGCGACACGCTCACCGAACAGGCACCTCATCGTGGAGCGGCGGATCGCTGACCGGAACAACGCATAGCCGTCGAACGGCAATCCGGGGACGAGCGTCGCGAGTGCCTCGGATGCAGTGCGCGCCATCGTGTCGATATAGCCGGCGACCTGCTTGTGGTGCAGGCCTGGACGGACCAGCGCCCGCCGTCGTCCGTGCTCGGGAGGGTCGCTGACGACGACCGACTGCGGGCCGTCGACCGGGATCAGCGCCTTCATCGCTTCGAATTGGTTGAAGTGGTCGTCGTGCGCGAACAGGAACTCGTTGGCCTCGGCCCCAACAAGGTAGGCGTATGGCCGACCAAGCCAGCCGAACGCGATCGGACCGACTCGGCGAGCACGGCGCAGAATCCATTCCGCGAGCGGATACGTCACGGTCTGTGGAGCCCTCGTCCCACCCATGGCGGCACCTCCCCTCTGCGGCGGGAATGCTCCAATTCTCCGTTACGCGGTCAAGAACACAGCATTGTCGGTCTCGAGCCGATCAACCGGCCGGGCACCCGTGGTGCGCACCGCCCGGCGATTCGCCGTGGCCAGCCAGGCGGTGAACTGCTCGTTGAAGTCGGCCGGTGAGGCGAAGTCCCTGCCGGGCATGAACGAGGTCTCGAAGTACCCGTTGCGGCGTTCCACCAGGCCCTTGGACTCGGGATCGTGAGGCTTCAGTTGCACGATCCTCGTGGGAGGTAGTTCGGGGCTCACCCCCGCGTGAGCGGGGACGTCGGCGGCGGTGTCCACAGCCGCTACGGGCACATGGGCTCACCCCCGCGTGCGCGGGGACGTCGATCTGGACGGAATGCGGGCGGTTTCGGGGGCGGGCTCACCCCCGCGTGCGCGGGAACGTCCTCGCCGGCGAAAAATTGGGTGACGACGCAGCGGGCTCACCCCCGCGTGCGCGGGGACGTCACTCACCCGAGCGGAGGCGGACCTACTGCTGGAGGCTCACCCCCGCGTGCGCGGGGACGTCCACCTCGACACCCTTGAGGGACTGACCAGCCGCGGGCTTACCCCCGCGTGCGCGGGGACGTCCCGGACGGGCACAGTGTTTTCACCCGCTGCACGGGCTCACCCCCGCGTGCGCGGGGACGTCGCGATCGCTGACGGGTACGCGGCGAATCGTCGGGGCTCACCCCCGCGTGCGCGGGGACGTCTGAACGCTCGGGAGAACGGGTCAACGATCACGGGGC
>JAAYVP010000014.1 GCA_012517115.1 Brooklawnia sp.
GCCAAAGCTGCCATCGGCGCCTGGGCGGCAAGCCAAGTGCATCCGGGCGATGTTGTCCTGCTGGATGCGGGGACCACGACCGCCGAATTGGCTCGCGCGTTGCGCGGCCACGGGCCCCTGACTGTTGCTACCACTGGACTAACGCCGCTGGCCGCCATCTCTGGGGCGGATGGCATAGAGGTGCTCTGCCTGGGGGGACGCTTGCGCGAACTGAGCCAAGGCTTCGTCGGCCCGCTGACCGAGGCGTCCCTGGAGCGACTCACCTTCGACGCCGTCTTCTTCGGCGCTGACGGCGTCACCGCTGAGCGGGGCATTTGTGAGGCCAACCTGGAGCAGACCAGGCTGAAAGAGCTCATGTGGCAGCACAGCCGGGACGCCTATGTGCTTGCCCATGCCGCCAAGGTCGGATACGCGCCGTTCCATGCCTGGATGCGGATGCCCGCGCAGTGGACTCTGGTCACCGACGACGAGGCGTCCGAGCGGCAACTCGCACCATTCCGCGCGAGCGGAATCAAGGTCGTCGTCGTCGACGCCGTAGGCACTCAGGTCCGCTAAGGCGCCGATTGGTGCCTGCACCGCGCAGCGGGTGCAGGCAGCTCAACTCAGTTCGATTCGCCGATTGCTGTCAGAGCGTCGAAGTCCCAGATGCGGACTGTGCGCGCTCTCCGATCGTCGGTGAAGATCCAAAGTGCGCATACCGTTCGGTTATCGATCCAGTACTTGCGCGATCTGTACATTTGTGTCACACTCAGTGTGTGCCGTGCGCACCACTTCCAACGGAGGATGGACGGCACCCACGATCGGCCGGCGCGCACGAAGCAGCGAGACAAATGTGCAGGCGCGTTCCAACCCAATAGCGAGGATTCCTATGACAGCCTCAACACTCCCCTCCAGCTCACAGGCTCCCGAACAGATCCCACTTCCAAAGGGCCCACAGCTCATCACGACTCTGGGACCTGGGCTCGTGCTCGCGATGTCCTTCCTAGGCGTGGGCGACCTGACGTCGTCGTCGACCTCGGGCGCGAACTACGGCTATGCGCTCATCTGGACGCTCGTACTGTCGCTGGTCGCGCGCACGTTCATCGTGTCGACGATCGCCAAGTACGCCCTGATGAACCGCCACGGCCACACTCAAATCCTCGAAGGGTTCGCAGCGGTTGCCAAGTGGCTCCCGGGTGTGATGACGGTCGTGGTGCTGGTGGCCGGATTCGTGACCCAGGCCGGATTCCTGAAGGCCTGCGCAATCGGCCTCTACAACATGTTCGGTGGATCGTTCGGAGGCGAGTGGGGACAGTTCGCGATGGCGATCGTCGTCGTCGGGGCGTCCATCGGCATGATCTCGCAGAAGAAGCAGTTCACGATTCTTGAGTACATCGCGCGCATCGCGAGCGTGTTGATCATCGTCACCTACATCTTCGCCATCTTCAAGATCGGCACCTTCGATGTGGCCGGGTTCTTCCGTGGCATGCTCTTCGAGATGCCGAAGGACCAGGTGGGTACCTTCGCTCCGATCATCGTGGCGGCCGCCACCATCGGAACGATCGCCGGCAACATGCCGAACCTGCTCTACCCGGGTTTCATGAAGGACAAGGGCTGGACCGGCCCCAAGTATCGCAAGCTCCAGCAACTCGACCTCATCGCTGGCATGGGGCCGCTGCTGATCATCAACCTGCTGTTCTGGATCGTCGCCGCCGAGTATGCCCGTGCCCACGAGTTCGTCATTACCTCGGAGCAGGACCTCGCCACCTTGATGAACACCATCGTCGGCCCAGTTGGACCGTTCCTGCTGTGGATGTCTCTCTTCCTGGCCGCGTTCACGTCGTTCCCGGCGATGACCCGCGGGTTCGCCCAACTCGCCATCAGTGGCATCCACCTTTCGACCAAGTCCGGAGCCAAGTGGGCCGGGCGCGATGAGGAGGACCCGCTGTTCAAGTGGCTGCAGATCGGTCTGTTCACGGCGCTGCCCATCGTGGCGGCACTTCCCAAGGCCCCGAACCTGATCGCGCTCGGCATCGCAGGAACCGCACTGTCCACGCTGCTCGCGTTACCCGCTATCGTCGTTGTGATGTTCATCCTGACCTCGTCGAAGAAGCACATGCACGACTACGCGGTGAACAAGCCGTGGGAGACTGTGGTCCTCGGGATCCTGAGTGTCATTTCGATCGGTGTCGGAATCCAGATCGCGATCAACCTTCCGCAGATGATCGTGTCGGCGTTCGGCGGCTAGTTGTCTTGGTGGGCGGGGAATCGCGAGTGCTCCCCGCCCATCTCCAATGCTCACCCCCGGAGAGGAAAGAAGAATGGCAGTCACCGGTATCTTCCCGGCCCTCGTCACCCCGTACAACCAAGACGAATCATTGAACCTGACACAGCTGGCGCGGCATGTGCGTCGAGTCCTCGACGCCGGAGCTCACGGGGTCTTCTGTGGTGGCACCAACGGCGAGTTCTACATCCAGAGCCATGAGGAGCGTCTGGCCGTGCTCGAGACCGTGGTGGCCGAGGTTGCGGGTGCCGTCCCAGTGGTTGCCGGTGCCGGATGCATCGGTACGCGGGACACTGTGAGCTTGGCGCAGCGTATGGCGGGGCGCGGGGCGGACATGCTGTCCGTTATCTCCCCGTACTTTGCGGCGGCGAGTCAAGCCGAGTTGATCGCGCACTTCACGGCTGTCGCGGACGCGGTCGACATCCCCGTGATGGTCTACAACATTCCCGCGCGTACTGGTGTGAACATCACACCGGCCACCGTGGCACGCTTGGCCGAGGTGGACGGGATCGTGGGTGTGAAGGACTCTTCGGGGAATTTCGACCAGATTCTGCAGTACATCTCGGTCACCGAGGGAACTGGCTTCTCGGTGCTCGCCGGATCGGACTCGCTGATCTTGCCGAACCTGCTCGCCGGCGGAACTGGCGCGATCACGGCGATCGCGAACATCTACCCGCGCACCATGGTGGAGATCTACGAAAAGTGGGCGAGTGGTGACATTGAAGGTGCGTGGAAGGCGCAGAACTCGATCCGGCCGATCCGCAACTGCCTCCAACTCGGAAACCCAAACACCGTCGTCAAGGCCGCCACCAACGCAGCAGGCGAACCCGTGGGTCCCTGCCGGGCACCATTCAACCTGCTCAGCGAGGCCGCACTTGAGGAGATCGCTCGCACGGTGGCGAGCGACCACGCGAAAGGGATGAGCTAATGGATCTGCCAATCATCGACCGTTCTGAGGAAA
>JAAYVP010000168.1 GCA_012517115.1 Brooklawnia sp.
GTGTTGGGTCACCGGGGCGCCGATCCCGGTTCTGGCGAGATCTTCCCCGAACACCGCGTTGATGAGCGTGCTCTTCCCAACCCCGGTGGCGCCGAGAACGGCAAGGTTGTAACGCGGGAGTTCCGCTTTGGCCCAGGCGCCTGCGAGTTCGCGCTCAAGACTCATCTGTTCCGTCTGCCCTTCTCCGCCTTCAGCCGGGAAAGCGCAGTGAGCGCCCCCTCGACCGTCTTGATCTTCTTGTCGATCTCCTTGATCGGGGCCGAGGAGCGTCCATCATCGATCTCCCGGTGACGTTCCAGATCCTGCCTCAGGTCGCGCAACATCGCCTCCAGCACGGGAATTTCCGGCACCGGCGTTGCGGGTCGCAGCGAGTGTTTCGCATGGGCGTTCGCGTGGAGGATCTTGACGCGGGTCTCCACCTGGGCAGCGGAGCCGGCGAGGAACACTCCTGCGGTCATGGTCGTCCCGCCCGCGGCGGCGACGCTGGCGACGATGCTGAGCCCGCCCATCATTCCTGCTGGCCCGCCCAGGGCGGCGAGACCCGCGACGAAAGCAGCCCCGCCGGCGAGTCCAGCGGGGGCCAACACGAACGCCAGCGGCACGGACGCGATGGCGACCAGGCCGCCGCCGATCACCATCGCCCAGGTCTTCCAATCCCCGCGCCCCCGCCCGGGAGCGACGGCGGCCACCGAATCATCGGCCTGCGCCGCCCAACGCGCAGGCACACCCAGGTCGCGTGCGAACGTCTCGAGTGCCCGCGCGTGCTGGTCCTGGGAGACCTTGATCGCGAACGGGCTGAATGGGTTGTCCATTTCGGCGGCGATCAGCAAGCCCAGGCACATCGCCTCGGGGAGCTTCTTGTGGATCAAGCCGCGGATGCGGCCGGGCGCCGTCGTGAACCCGGGTGGAAAGGCGCCGGGCGTCTGGTTGGACGCGACGGCGGCTTCGAGGTTCCGGGTGAAGTGCAGCCGCGCCTTCATCATTCGGTCGCGTCGACGCAGATCGCGCTCGTGCTCGATGATGCGGTCCAGCAACTGCAAGTTCGAAAGTGCGGCAATCGCGGCCCATTGGCTTTCCGGGGCGGTGTCGGGGTCGATCATGCCCCCCGCGGTCCACTCGAAGTAGTCCTCGAAGCCGGACGGTGGCGAAGCTGCGTTCATCCTCATCCCCCGGATCCCCCAGATCCCCCAGATCCCCCAGAAATGGTGTGCTCGTGCAACCGAAGTCTATGCCAGGCGCATTCCGAGCCGCATCCAGGGCACCTGCGAACTCGTTCGACTCCGAGAAACCTCCTCCTGGCGACGCCGTGTCGTCACGCCGTCGTCCATGGCAGCGCAACTCACTATCGATCGCGACTGGGACGACGCCGGAGGGTCGGTGTGCGCCCCTTCGACGAACTGCCCCCCTGGCGGTGTCAGGTGGATCAAGTTGACGGATCATGCGGAGAACCCCCAGACGCTGCAGTCCTCGCTTTCCCTGGTGCTGGGCGGGTAAGGCGGGTGGGTTTCCGGTGGACCGAGTTGCTGCTGTGGTCGCTCGCCCAGGGGCTGGGTGGGTCTGGCACGGTCCGGGATGGGCGGGCGTTCCGGGATGGGCCGGCGTTCTGGATCGACCCGGGTTGGCGGAAGCACCTCGGGCATGCCGTGTTGGTCGAGGCGAATCTGCCACCGGTCTGGTGGAGCACCTGACCAGAAGCGTGGTGGTTCGACCAACTGGTGATGATGGGGGCAAAGCAAGACCAGGTTGTCCAGCGCAGTCGTACCGCCGTCCCACCACGGTTGGATGTGGTGGGCCTCGCATCGGGCGTCCGACTGGTCACAACCGGGGAATACGCATCCGCCGTCGCGTAACGATAGGCCGCGGCGGATCGCTGGGGTGACCAGCCGCTGCGTCCGGCCGATGTCGAGCACCTCAGAAGCACCGCCAAGTACCGCGGGCATGAGGTCGGCGTCGCAGCACAACCGCCGCAAGTCACCAGCACCGATCTGCTCACCCTGTTCGAGAAGTCCGGCTTGTTCGGCCTGCTGGCGCAGCTGCTCGGCCTGCATGACCACCACGACGCGTGGTCGGTCGCCAATCACCCCTGGAGCCTGACGGGCTTGCTGGTGGGCGGCCACCAGCGCCAGCAATGCGTCCGCGCGGCGTTGTTCGGGTGTGCGCTGCTCGGCGAGCCGGTCGAGGCGTTCGCGTCCGGTGCGGCGATCAGACTCGACGTACGCGCTGATCAGTTTGATCAGGGGTGCTGCGTCCAAAGTGGGTAGGCTGCCCCGGATCAGGGTTGATCCGTCGCCGTCGGAGCCGAACCACAGGCTGCGTTTGGCCTGGGCTCGTTTGCGTTGGGCGTCGAGCCGGGCGAGTTCATCTGCCACCGATGTGGCTGGGTGGTCGGGTGCAACCTCGGCCAACACCTGCGGAGCCATCTTCGCCAATCCCTCCGCCGGTGTCGACGCAGCGTGCTCGACCAGCAACGTTTCGGCAGCCTGGCGCTGCTCATCGTCCAGGTCTTGCGGCAGTTCGGTCAACACGCTGTGGATCGTTCGAGCCTGCTCGCTGTTGACCTGCCCAGACAAC
>JAAYVP010000169.1 GCA_012517115.1 Brooklawnia sp.
CACCACCCGAAAGACCCCAGGCCTGGACAGCCCGCCACCGCGTCGCCACGCGGCCCACTGTCACACCCACCCGCCACAATCAGGCCACAAGGCCGAGATCCCCGCCCCGACAACGATCCCCGCCCGCCCGGAGAAAGATCGGGGCTAGCTGATCGTCAGATCTGTCTCGAGCAGCAACCGTTGCACCTTGCCAATTCGCACATTGCTCAGGTGCAGAAAAGTGGCTTGGTCCCAGGCAGATAGAACAGGATCGTGACGTTGGACGACACCACGATACCTTGGTAGTCACATGCCGATCATGTCGAATTGCTCGAATGAAACCACGAGGCGATAGTCGCGGCGAGGATTGGGGAACTTGATCAGAACCGACTTCAGAGTCTGCGAGTAGTACCAACCACTATTCGAATCCTCGAACAACCGGCGATCAAGAAAATGTGCGAGCACATCGCCACCAAGACTCACCGAATAAGGCGCCTTCTCCCGATGGACGACATCGAACAGCAACTCCTCCACGGCAGTGGCATACGGACCCTCATGGGTTACGTCGATGACTACCCGTTCTCCGACTGACATGGAGATCTTTGTATTTAGGAACTCTCCCTTCTGATAGTCGAGGCTGGTGCCGTCGTCCTCATGAATGGTGAATTCACCGTCGGCGTCGGGGACACAGATCACGTGCAGACCGGTTGGTTGCTGCCGCGCGAGGTTGGTCATCTGATTAGTAGCCATCACCACGATGCCGCCAGCACGGATGAACAACGGGATGGAGGTGATGTCGACCGGCTGGCTGATCGTCTGGCCACCCTGATACTCCGCACGATTGAAGAAATCGTAGAACTTCTCCCCCGCCGGCAGGTAGACCTCGCGAGTGCTGGCCCCCTTCTTCACCACGTTGGCCACCAGCAAGGAATCGCCGATCATGAAGTCGACGCCCTCGTCGTAGCAGGCCGGGTCGTGCTGGAACGCGCTGCACATCGGTTCCATGATCGGCAGACCGGTCTGGCAAGCACGCCACATCAACGAATAGAAGTACGGGAAGAGCCGGTAGCGCAGTTCGATCGCGTCGCGGATCACCTCGGTGAACTGGGAATACATCCACGGCTCGGTGACTGTGTTGTCTGTGTTGACCGAGTGGATAGAAAAACGTGGTTGGAAGATCCCGTTCTGGACCCAGCGCACGAACAGTTCGGCCTCTGGTGAGGGTCCATAGAATCCACCCACATCGCTGCCTTGATTAGCCACGCCGGACAGACTCATACCGAGCATCGTGGCGATGTTGTATTCCAGCGCTTCCCAGCAGGTCAGGTTATCGCCTGACCAGGTTTGGGCGTAGCGCTGGATGCCGGCGTGGCCGGAGCGGCAGACGATGTAGGGCCGGGTGTTTTCGCAGGTTTCCCAGATGGCCTCCTGTGTGACGTGACACATCAGGTTCGCCATCACGGCCTTGAGCGTGCCGATGGTGCCACCCTTGCCGTCGAAGCTCACCCGAGCGTCCTTGTCGACCAACGAGTCGTATTCGCAGTTGTCGTTCCAGACCGACGCGGTGCCCTTGTCCAGCACATTGGTCTTCAGCAGTTGCTTCCAAGCCTGGCGAGCCTGGGCGTCGGTGAAGTCGACGAAATGCCCCTTGCCACCCCACCAGGTGCCGACGGCTGGGGCGTCGTCGTCGGCGTTGCGCACGAAGATCTGCTGGGCCTTCATCTGCTCAATCTGGGGGTGGACCAGCAACACGCCGGGCTTGACGTTGGGCGACACGGTGACCCCGCGCTTGGCCATCTCGGCGAAGAAGCGTTCCGGATCAGGGAACCGATCGTTGTTCCAGGTGAAGACACAGCGTTTCAGACCCTCGGCCGTTTGTTGCTGTGTATAGCCTGACGACAGTTGGAAGCCGTCGATCGGAATCTGGTGATCCTTAGTGGTGTCGATGAAATCGATGATCGCCTTGTCGGCATCGGCTGCCAGCTCCGGGTAGTACATCGACGATCCCAGGTAGCCCAGCGCAGATTTCGGCAGCATGACCGATTTGCCGGTCAGATCGGTGTAGCGCTGCACAACGTCTCGGATCGCTGGTCCTGCTATCAGGAAGAGGTCGATGTCCCCGGCGTCGGCGCGATAGCGGCTGTGCCGAGCCCAGTAGTTGCTCTTGGACCGTCCCATGTCGAAATCACACTCGGCGGTGTTGTGGTAGAAGTAGCCGACCGCCTTCTTGGTGACACGGTTGAGCTTCACGTAGTACGGGATGTGCTTGTAAAGGGAGTCGGTCTTCCTTGGGTCGTAACCCATGGCGTCGGCCGGAGACATTGACATGTAGGTTTGTGCCTTGTTCCACTCCCCCGACTTCTCCCCGAAGCCGAAGAAGCAGTCTTCAGCAGAGATCTCACTGGTGTGGATCCGGCGGCGGTTGCTGTCCTCCAGGTATCCCAGATCGACCAGGTCGGCATGCAGCTGCGTGCCGTCCTGGTCGTAAACGCAGACACGGAAGGGCGCCTTCTCGATCTCCACCCTGAGGCGGAGGCCGCTGAGTACCGTCTTGGCTGGGTGGTCGGAGAACTCGTAGGACGCAGCGGTCACCCGCCTCCGGCGATCGCCCATGAACTCATCAAGCCGGTCAGGCCAGGCCGTCATCACCAAGGAGTACGACTCTTCGGCGAAGTCGCCGTCGAATCCGGTTCGAATACGAATAATGTCGTCGGTGACGAATTGGACGCGGATCTGCGCACCGTCGGTGTTGATCGCGATCTGATCGTCCAACTCCTCAATGCTTTGAACTGTGCTGCACACACGCACTGGGCTCGACTCCCTTCGCTGGATCGGCGCTAGCCCTTATCGGCATTGCGCTTGTTCCAAGAGCCTAGGGAAGCGGAAGGGCACAAGGTCAACGAATACTGCTCTCCCAACTGCCAAACCTGACATATCTTGCTCCGCACGAAAACCGGTTCCCGCAAAGGGAGATTCCCCAGTCACTGATCGCTGACTCAACCGTTGACCGAAGGGCGCATGAACCGGCAAGAAGCTGGCGCAAGAAATGGCAGGGGTGCCCCTGTTGCGCCAGGTGCACCCCTGCCTATGGTCACCGAGCCGGTCGCTCGGGGCCTGAAGGGCAAATCAGCTGCAGCCGCTGGTTGCCCCGCAACCCTCGCAGACGTAGCAACTGCCGGACGGTCGCATCTTCGTCCCACATGTCATGCACAGCGGGGCATCCACCGCAAGACCGGTGAGCGCCTCCATCAGTTCGCTGGTGGTCTGCGGCTGCGCGTCGATCAAGCTCGGCTGAATCGGGCCGCCCTCGTCGACCCGGATGTTGTCACCGGGGTCGTTCTTCAACTGCTGCGACTCCGGCATCTGAGCCTCGTCCTCCTCGGACAGGTAGCTGCCGGTCTCGACGTAACGGGCCCGCTCAGCGGCGGTGAAGATGCCCAACTCGGAACGCTCGTCGAAGCTGAGGTAGTCGAGCGCCAGCCGGCGGAAGATGTAGTCCATGATCGACTGCGCGATCCGGATGTCCGGATCGTCAGTCATGCCCGCCGGTTCGAACTTCAGGTTGGTGAACTTCTGCACGAAGCTCTCCAGCGGCACGCCGTACTGCAGACCGATCGAGACCGCAATTGAGAAGGCATCCATTACCCCCGACAAAGTCGACCCCTGCTTGCCGAGCTTCAGGAACACTTCGCCCAGCCGGCCATTGTCGTAGGCACCGGAGGTCATGTACCCCTCTGCGCCACCAACTGAGAAGCTGGTGGTCCGCCCCGAACGCGACTTCGGCAGTCGCTCGCGGCGCGGGCGATACTCGATGCGCACCTGCGGGGCAGGCGCCGCCGCGGCGGCCTCCTTGGCTTTCTCGGCCTTGGTCTTGGCTGCCGACAATGGCTGGCCGACCTTGCAGTTGTCTCGGTAGACGGCGATCGCCTTCAAGCCGAGACGCCAACCTTCCATGTAGACGTGGGCGATGTCATCCACGCTCGCCGCCTCCGGCAGGTTGACGGTCTTGCTGATCGCGCCCGAGAGGAACGGCTGCACGGCGGCCATCATCCGGACGTGACCCATCGGCTTGATGGCACGCACACCCATGGCGGTGTCGAAGACCTCGTAATGCTCCGGCTTGAGCCCTGGCGCGTCCACCACGTTGCCGTGCTCGCGGATGTGTTCGATGATCGCCTCGACTTGCTCCGCTTGGTAGCCGAGGTTCCTAAGCGCCTGGGGGACAGTGAGGTTGACGATCTGCATCGACCCGCCACCGACCAGCTTCTTGAACTTGACCAGCGAGAAGTCCGGCTCGATACCGGTGGTGTCGCAGTCCATCATGAAACCGATAGTTCCCGTCGGGGCGAGCAACGACGCTTGGGCATTGCGGAAGCCGTTGCGCTGACCGAGTGCGACCACCTGGCGCCATTCATCGGCTGCCGCACGGCGAACCTCCGCGTCCACCACGTTCAAGGTGCGCAGGTCGTCGTTGGCGGACTGGTGCTTGCGCATCACCCGCTGGTGCGCGTCGGCGTTGCGGGCATATCCGGCGTATGGACCGACTACGGCCGCAAGTTCCGCGCTCCGCCGGTAAGCGGCGGCGGTCATCAGCGAGGTGATGGCGGCAGCCAGTGAGCGTCCACCTTCGGAGTCGTAGCCCTTGCCGAGGGCCATCAGCAGCGCGCCGAGGTTCGCGTAGCCGATCCCCAGTTGGCGGTAGTCGCGGGTCGTCTTCGCGATGGGCTCGGTGGGGAAGTCGGCGAAAGTGATCGAGATGTCCATCGCGGTGATTATCAGCTCGACTGCCTTGACGAACCGCTGCACGTCGAAGGAATCGTCGGAGCGCAGGAACTTCATCAGGTTCAGACTGGCCAGATTGCACGACGAGTTGTCCAAGCTCATGTACTCCGAGCACGGGTTGGACGCGGTGATGCGTCCAGACTCGGGGTTGGTGTGCCAGTCGTTGATCGTGTCGTCATACTGCAATCCGGGGTCGGCGCACTCCCAAGCGGCCTGCGCGATCTTATTGAACAGTTCGCGGGCGTCCACCTCTTCGATGACCTCGCCGGTCATCCGCGCACGCAGCCCGAACTGGCCACCGTCCAAGACGGCACGCATGAACTCGTCGCTGACGCGCACAGAGTTGTTCGCGTTCTGGTATTGCACCGAGGTGATGTCTTTACCACCCAGGTCCATGTCGAAGCCGGCGTCGCGCAGCGCACGGATCTTGTCCTCCTCGCGCGCTTTGGTCTCGACAAACTCCTCGATGTCGGGATGGTCGATGTCGAGCACCACCATCTTGGCTGCGCGGCGGGTGGCTCCGCCTGACTTGATGGTGCCCGCCGAGGCGTCCGCCCCACGCATGAAACTGACCGGGCCGGACGCGGTGCCTCCCGAACTGCGTAGCAACTCCTTCGATGAACGGATCTTCGACAGGTTCAGCCCAGCACCAGAACCGCCCTTGAAGATCATGCCTTCCTCGCGATACCAATTCAGGATCGACTCCATCGAGTCATCGACCGACAAGATGAAGCAGGCACTGACCTGTTGCGGGGCGGCGGTCCCCACGTTGAACCAGACCGGCGAGTTGAAGCTGAATTGCTGGTTCAACAGCAGCCAGGTGAGTTCTTGGGCAAAGATCTCGGCATCCTGCTCGGACGCGAAGTAGCCGCTCTCGATCCCGGTCTGACGGTACTTTCCGACGACCCGGTCGAGGAGGGTCTTCAGACTCGCCTCACGCTGCGGGGTGCCGAGTGCACCGCGGAAATACTTGGTGGTCACGATAGTGGAGGCGTTGAGGCTCCAGAAGTTCGGAAACTCCACGCCACGTTGCTCAAAAACCTTCTCGCCCGTCTTCCAATTGGTCTGGACTACGTCGCGCAGTTCCCAGGCCACCTCGTCGTAGGGGTGCACACCCTCGGTGGTGAAGACCCGCTCGATGGTCAGGCCGTTCCTGGTGCCGTTGTCGACGGCGGGCGCGTGGTAGTGGATCGTATCGGTCACGGTGCTCTCCTACTGGCTCAGTTGTCGATGTTTGGGAACGATTGGGTCGTTGCGTGCTTCCGCGATCAGGTCATAGTGCCAGCGCGGGCTGACAGTTCTGTTCATCGCTCGGGTCGAGGCCGTCATCGCGCTCTTCCGCCGACTTGGTTGCCGAAGAGCGCATCTGGGCGATCTCATCAAGGAAGTCGTCGGCGCTGCCGTAGTTCTTATAGACCGATGCGAACCTCAAATAGGCGACCGGATCCAGTTCACTGAGCGGGCCGAGGATCGCGATGCCGATGTTCTCGGTCGCCACCTCAGCCTGGCCGGACGCGCGGAGCGCCTCCTCGACCCGTTGACCCAGTCTGGCTAGTTGAGCTTCGGTGACCGGTCGTCCCTTGCAGGCCTTCCGCACGCCGGTGATCACCTTGTCTCGGTTGAAAGGCTCAACAACACCGGATCTCTTGACCACAACCAACTGGGTTTGTTCGATCGTGGTGAAGCGCCGTTCGCACGCGGGGCACTGACGACGGCGACGGATGCTCGCGCCGTCCTCGCTCACACGGGTATCGAGTACGCGCGTATCACAGTGACGGCAGTATGGGCAATGCATCTGACGCCTCCCCCCAGCAACCATGTGGATCGCACTGTGGATCACTTGTGGACATCAACCACAACTTGTGGACAAATCACAGTGTTGTAACTACTAGATGTAGGGAAACAGTACACCGATTCCGCGTGGCGTCAAGGCGCCACGTCATAGTCAAGGCCCACGTCATAGTGGTGCTGCTCGTCGCACTATCACTGCCTTCTCAGGCGGCCACCACGACTCAGCCGGACGCGAACACACTCACGCGAGGTTGCGCACGAGCGTGAAAACGGCCGCGACCACGGCGACGCATGTGTAGACCCTGTTCTGGGTGAACGGGCGCAGCCTCCGAGGGGGACGCAGCGCTGGTCCGCCAGCCAACTCGACTGTCCAAGCGGTAGCGCACAGCGCGGCCACCGCGATACCAACCACCAGCATCGCGTTGTGCGACCAGGCCGCGACCAGGTCGCCGTGCGCCAATGCGCCCGCAGCCCGCGTCGACCCGCACAGCGGGCATTGGATACCGGTGAGCGCAAGCAAGGGGCAGGGCAGGCCAATTCCGAAGAGCACATGTGCTCCGGTAATGCCAGCTCCTAGCACCCCGAACGCCGCCAACCGACGAAGCGCTACCCCCGCCGAGAACATGGTCGCGGTCTCCGCAGTCGTGACCATGCCCCAATTATCCACTGGTTCCAACCGCACGCCTTGCGGCTATTGCTCCCAATGTGCCTAGGATTTGTCCGTCAATTCAATGCGATTGGAGACAGCGGTGAGCAACGACTACTGGGGTCGCCCGAACGATCCTGAGAAGAATCCCCCAGGCGGTGAGGGGGCGCAGCCAGCAGACAAGTCCACCCAACAGCCGGGCAACACGCCGGAGAGCCAGCAGGAACCAACGTATGGCGACCCCGTCTACGGCCAGCAATCAACTGCCGAGCAGCCACCCCAGCTGCCCGTACACGGGCAGCCCGCCGATCCCCAGCCGAACTTCGGTGGTTACGGCCAACCCCCCGCCGGTCAGCCCGACCCGGGCCAGCAGCCCAGCTACGACCCCTACGGACAAACGGGCGGCAACCCGCCTAGCCTCGGTTCATACGACCAGCCGACACCCGGCCAACAGGCCGACTTCGGCACCTTCGGTCAACCCGGCCCCAGCCAACAACCCGGCTACGGCGCCTACGGCCAATCCACATTCGGCCAGACCGACGGCGGACAACAACCCGGCTACGGCACTTATGGCCAGACCAGCGCTGAGCAGCCTACGCAGCCGTACGGCCAAAGCGGTTCCGGTTCGTCCCCGTACGGTCAAGGCGGCTACGGTCAGGACACCACCACTGGCTACGCCCAGCAGTCCAGCACCCAGAGCCAGTTCGGCACCTATGGACAACAGCCCACTTATAGCGGCGAGGTGTACGGTCCCGTCTTCCCTGGCGCGGCCCCCTACGCGCCCTGGGGCAAGCGTGCGCTCGGCGGTCTCATCGACTACGTCGCGCCCGGCATGGTAATCGGCGTCATCGTTGCAGTTCTCGGTGGGTTTGCGAGCGATGATGCGCAAAACGTCATATCTTCGGTGCTCGGCCTGGGTTGGTTCTTCTACAACATGGTCTACCTCGGCGGCACCACCGGCCAGTCTTGGGGACGCAAACTGGCGGGCGTCCGTTTGG
>JAAYVP010000170.1 GCA_012517115.1 Brooklawnia sp.
CCGAGGCTCCTTCTGGAGGTTCGCCAACCCGTTCCACGCCAGGTTGACCAGCTGTGCCGCTAGCTCCTCTTTGGGTGGTTCTCGCTCGTCGAGCCAGGATTGTCCGGCCGCGGCCACCAACCCGACCAAGCCCTGGGCGAAGGCTTTGCCCAGTTGAGGGTTGTAGCCGCGGCGGGCCAGCGGCTGCACGAGCATGTCCTCGACGCGGGCGGTGATGTCGGACAGAATGGACGCGAACGTCGCGCTGTGGCTGCGCGTCGCCGAGTCGCGGGAGATGATCCGGAAGCCGTCCGGACAGGCGTCGATGTAGTCGAGCAGTGCCAGGGCGCCGCGCTCGATGATCTCGCGATAGTTCGCGTTCGGGGTGGCCAATGCGTCCTTGATCGACGTTTCGAGGGCCCGCACCTCGCGGTCGACGACGACCGCGTAAAGGCCTTCCTTGCCGCCGAAGTGTTCGTAGACGACCGGCTTACTGACCTCGGCGTGCGCGGCGATCTCCTCCACCGAGGTGCCATCGAACCCGCGGTCGGCGAACAGGCCTCGGGCGATATCGATGAGTTGCTCGCGCCGTTCGGTGCTGCTCATCCGCTTTCGCCCACGACGCGCGCGTTGAGAGTCGGCCGGAGTCATGAATTCAGTCTCCCACAGCGACTTCAGCCTCCTGATGTGCACCCGGCTGGCCCGACCCCGTAGAGTGGAGGCCGCACACACGTGGCGCGATCCCCGGTTGGTCTGTCGGCAGGGCCCGCCTGACTTTGAATCAGGACTAGCGACGCAGGTTCGACTCCTGCCCGGGGAACCAGAAAGCTCTTCGCTATTCGCTGCGCAGCGCCTCGACGGGATCCTCGCGTGAAGCCGCCGACGACGGCAGGAGCCCGGCCAGGAAGGTCAACCCCATGCTGATCAGCACCAGCACGGCGGCAGCTTGCCCGGTCAGTTGCGCCACATTGGCGATGTTGTACTTCGATTCGACGATCAAGTTCGTCGGAATCGTCAGCAGGAACGTGATCGAAATGCCGACCAGCCCCGCCACGAAACCAACGATCAAGGTCTCGGCATTGAAGACTCGTCTGATGTCGCGCTTGCTGGCCCCGATAGCCCGCAGAATGCCGATCTCCTTGCGGCGTTCCAGCACCGAGATGTAGGTAATGACTCCGATCATGATCGACGAGACCACCAGCGAGATCGCCACGAACGCCACCAGGACATAGCTGATCACGTTCACGATGTCGGTCACCGACGACATCAGCGTGCCCACGATGTCGGTGAAGGTGATGACCTTTTCGTCGTGGCCGGCGGACTGCATCTGGGCGTTGTAGTCGTCCAGGGTCTCGACGACCCGGCCCTTGCTTTCGAAGTCCTTGGGGTAGATGTTGATGATGAACGGTTTCGCGAGGTCGGCGTAGCCGAGTCGGCGCAGGTTCGAGTCGAGCGAGGTCTGCCCCGTCGACATCATCGACATCATCACCTGGGTCAGCTGTTCCTCGTCCATGTTGAACTGGAAGGCGTCCAGGAAGGCGTCCTGGTCGATACCCATCGCGCTGGACATGTTGGTCGCGAGTTGGCTCATCGACGACTCCAGCGCAGCGGCGATCTGGGTCTGCAGGGCGTCCGCGAGCTGGGTTTGCAGGGTGGCGCCGAACTGCCCGACGATCTGATCCAGGTAGGTCACCATCACCTGTTGCAGGTATTCGCCCAGCAGCGTCTGCAGTTGGGCGCCGATCGCGTCTAGGTCGACGATCCCCGCAGCGTCCTGCGTGATCTGCTGCCCTTCGGCGGACGCGAGGAATGCCGGGAAGTTGGTCGTCGCATCGACGGGGTCTAAGTCGTTGTCGACGCAGAACCCGAGGTAACCGGTGACGACCTGCTGCGTCACCGACAACGCCAGTTCGGTGTCGACCTCAAGATCAAGGCCAGCTACGATCTCCGCGAGATCCAGCGAGGGCATGGCGGACGCGTCGATCGTGAGGTCCGACAGGTCGAGCCCCAGCGCCCCGAGATCCATTCCGCCGAGATCTATTCCGGACAGGTCGAGGTTGAGCCCCGACAGGTCCATTGAGAGCTTCGATTCGTCGAAGGTGAACGCGGCCGCGATCTTTTCCTGGTCGATGGTGATCGCCGAAGCCAGATCGAAACCGCTGGTGTCGGGGTTTTCTGCCTCGTCAGCGAAGGTACGCCCGGAGAAGACATTGCGGCCCGGGTCGGCGAGTTGGCGCTGCACTATCTCGGTGCTGGCTGCCTGCTCGATTACTTGGTGGGTGAGGGCGGAGGTGTAGTGGAGTCCGGGGGTCAGCATTGAGGCCGCCACCCCGGCCCGAGGTTGGACGATGCCGGAGATCTTGAGGGTCTTACCGCGTGTCACTAGGTCGTTCACGAACTGCTCGTCGTTGCGTCGGCTCGTCCACACGTCATAAGTGGAGTCGTGGGAGTAGAAGTCGGCCGCGTTGACGAGTTTGAACTCCACAGCCATCAACTCGTCGTAGCTGAGCACTCTCGTCCCGTCGGGGGTGACGATCGGTTCGTCGTTGACCAACTGCTGCACCATGGCGTCCAATTCGCTTGGGTCGCGCAAACCCATGGCATACAGGACGAAGTCGCTGATCCCGCCGTTGGGGGTGAGTACCAGCACCAGTTCGTCGGCGCCTTGGGGCCAATGCCCGGCCAGCATGTCGTACTGCGACTCGAACAGCGACGGATCGTCCAACATCTGGGAGAAGACGTTGGTGCTCATGGACGCCGACATCAAGCTGTTCGCGGATGACTCGCCGCCGAAACCGAGCGCGTTGAACGTGGTGTCGGGGTTTACCTGGCGGACACCACCCCCCGACTGGACGCGGAAGATCTGCGGCGTCACGTCGTAGGAGTACTGGATCGAGTTCACGTAACCGTCAATGCCGCCGCCGCCAGCTTCCAGGTACTCCTTCAGCGAGGCCAGGTCGTTCGACCCGACACTGGAGAACATCCGAGTCATCATCTGAACTTCGTGAACGTCGCCGCTGCTCGCGGGGGAGCTGTCATCCTGGCCGGTCATGTCCGACGACATAGCCAGTAGCGAGGTCAGATCCATGCCTTGGCTTTGGATGGTCAGCGGATAGACCGACAGCGTGTCTTCCTCGACGCTGCGCACGTAGTCATTCACCCCAGTGGCCAGAGCCAGGATCGCCGCGATGCCGATGATGCCGATGCTGCCCGCGAACGAGGTCATCAACGTGCGGCCCTTCTTGGTCATCAGGTTGTTGAACGACAACGCGATGGCAGTCAGGAACGACATAGAAGTCTGGCGGACCTGCTTGTCGCTGCGACGCAGGTTGGCTTCGGCGGGGGAGTAAGGGTCGGAATCCTCGATGACTCGGCCGTCACTGAGGTGGACCGTGCGGGTGGCGTATCGCTCGGCCAGTTCCGGATTGTGGGTCACCATGATGACCAGCCGGTCGTCGGCGATCTTGCTCAACATGGCCATGATCTGCACGCTGGTCTGGGAATCCAGGGCGCCAGTCGGTTCATCTGCCAGCAGGATCTCCGGGTTGTTGATCAAGGCTCGGGCGATCGCGACACGCTGCATCTGCCCACCCGAGAGCTGGTTGGGCCGTTTGTGGACATGATCTGCCAGCCCGACCTCGGCCAGGGCGGCGAGGGCGCGTTCGCGCCGCTCAGCTCTGGAGACCCCGATGAGTGTCAGCGCGAGTTCGACGTTGGCGAGCACGCTTTGGTGGGGGATGAGGTTGTAGCTCTGGAAGACGAAGCCAACCCGGTTATTGCGGTAGGTGTCCCAGTCCCGGTCGGTGTACTCTTCGGTCGAGATCTGGTCGATGATCAGGTTGCCGGAATCGTAGTGGTCCAGGCCACCGACGATGTTGAGCAAGGTGGTTTTGCCCGAACCGGAGGGCCCCAGGATCGCGACGAACTCATTGTCTCGGAACGAGACCGAGACATCGTCCAGGGCAACTTGCGTGAAGTCTGCTGTGGTGTACGACTTGCGGACGTTCAACAGTTGCAGCATGCCTGAGCCTCTCTCGTGCCAGGGAACTCGTCACGCGCGACAGTTCAAGCCGAGGCCGGTCAGCCCCCTGGACGCTCGTCCATCGTACTCAGTGAGGAGATAGACCCAAGAGCCGCAGATGCTCTCCGCCGGGCGTTTGGCCCGGATTGGGCCAGCCGATCACCACGGAACCAGGCGGAAGGCTAGACTTTGGGCGGCGTGAGCGTCCTAACCCATTGGGATAGGACGAGGGTCAGGTGTCGGCCACCCGAGGCACGCGAGACACTGGTGCGTTGAAGGAGACGACGTGAACACCACACCAACCCAGTCCTCCGTCGCGGCGGTGATCGTACTGGCGGCGGGTGGTGGCACCCGGATGAAGTCCAAGCGCTCCAAGCTGCTGCACGCGGTGGCCGGGCGTCCCATGCTCAGCTACGCGGTAGACGCCGCCCGCGCCTTAGAACCGAGACACCTGGTCGTCGTGGTCGGGCACTTGCGCGAGCAGGTGGAGGCACACCTGACCGAATACTGTCCCGAGGCGCTCACCGTGGAACAACCGGTGCGCAACGGCACCGGCGGCGCGGTGGCCGTCGGCATGGCGAAGCTCGGCGACGTTCAAGGCGAAGTGGTCGTCACCTACGGCGACGTTCCGATGCTGAACGGCGAAACCCTGAAGGCTTTGGTGGCGGCCCACCGCGCCGACCAGAACTCCTGCACCGTGCTGACCGCGATGATCCCCGACCCGACCGGCTACGGACGCATCGTCCGCGAGGAGGGCCAGGTCGCCCGAATCGTCGAGCACAAGGATGCGACAGAGACCGAGCGGGTCATCAACGAGATCAACTCGGGTATCTACGTCTTCGATGCCGATCTGCTGCGTGCCGGACTGCCGACTTTGCAGCCGAACAACGTGCAGGGCGAGCTCTACGTCACCGACATGATTGGCTACGCACGCGGCGAGGGTAAGCGAGTGGGCGCCTTCGTCACCGACGACCTCTGGCAGACCGAGGGCGTCAACGACCGCGTCCAGTTGGCCCGGATGAACGCCGAGGTCAACCGCCGCCTGGTCGAGCACTGGATGCGCGAGGGTGTCACCGTGCTCGACCCGCAGACCACCTGGATCGAGGCCGATGTCGACCTGGCAACCGATGTCACCATCTTGCCCAACACCCATCTGCTGGGCGCCAGCTCGATCGCGACCGGCGCTGTGATCGGGCCCGACACCACCCTGCGCGATGTCGAGGTCGGCGAGAACGCCCGAGTCGTCCGCTGTCACGGCGAGCTTGCCGTGATCGGACCCAACGCTGAGGTTGGCCCGTTTGCGCGTTTGCGGCCCGGCACCGTGCTTGGTGAACGGGGCCGGATCGGCACTTTCGTCGAGACCAAGAACGCCGAGATCGGGGCCGGCTCGCGGATCCCGCACTTCGGCTATGTCGGGGACGCCTACCTGGGCGAAGGCGCCTACGTCGGCGCGGGTACCACCTTCGCCAACTTCGACGGCCAAGACCGGCTGCCGACCCATCTGGGCAGTCACGCCTTCGTGGGCGCCAACTCGGTACTGGTGGCGCCGATCGACATCGGTGACGGCGCTTACGTGGCCGCCGGGTCGACCATCACCAGCGACGTGCCGGCCGGGGCGCTGGCGGTGGCCCGCGGGCAGGAGCACATCTCCGAAGATTGGGTCCAGCGCAAACGCACCGGTAGCCGTTCCGCCGCAGCCGCCGAGGCCGCAGTCGGCGAAGTACACCCGAAAGTGGCCGAGGCCCGAGCCCGCGTCCAGGACAAGACCGCCGGCCAGCCAGAGGCCGCCGAGCAGCAGGAGGCCCAGCAGTGACAGGCGTCAAGCGCCCAACCGAGAAGCACTTGATGCTGTTCACGGGTCGCGCGCATCCCGAGCTGGCGGAGTCGGTGGCCGAGATCATGGGGGTCGAACTCACCCAACGACGCCTGATCAACTACGCGAACTCTGAGATCTATGTCCGGTTCGAGGAGTCTGTGCGCGGCTCCGACGCGTTCGTCATCCAATCGCACCCGGCACCAGTCAACGAGTGGGTGATGGAGCAGCTGATCATGGTGGACGCGCTGAAGCGGGCGTCCGCCAAGCGCATCACGGTGGTGGCGCCTTACTATCCGTACGCCCGCCAAGACAAGAAGCACCTGGGTCGCGAACCGATCTCCGCGCGGCTGATCGCTGACCTCTTCTGGGCGGCCGGCGCCGACCGGATCATGAGTGTCGACCTGCACACCGCCCAGATCCAGGGCTTCTTCAACGGCCCGCTCGACCACCTGACCGCATTGCCGGTGCTCTCGCAGTATGTGGCGGCCAAGTACGACATGGCCGACATGACGGTGGTCAGCCCAGACGCTGGGCGCGTTCGTCTTGCTGACACCTGGAGCGATACGCTCGGGGCGCCGCTGGCTATCATCCACAAGCGGCACGACCCCAATCTGGCTAACCAAGTGGCGGTTCACGAAGTGGTCGGTGACGTGTCCGGACGCACCTGCCTGCTGGTTGACGACATGATCGACACCGGCGGCACCATCTGCCAGGCCGCGAACGCGTTACTCGAGTACGGCGCGCAGCGGGTGATCTGCGCAGCCACCCACCCGATCCTGTCGGGCCCGGCCGCCGACCGGCTGAACGCAACCCCGTTCGAAGAGATCATCTTGACTAACAGCCTGCCCATGCCCAGCGGCGTGCATATTGAGAAGGCGACCGTGCTGTCGATCGCCCCGCTGCTCGCGCAAGCTATCCACGAGATCTTCGAGGACGGGTCGGTCACCAACCTGTTCCATGGCAGCCTCGGCTGATTGCGAGAGCTGATTTCGTCCCATCGGACGGGGCGCGGTAAGCTACCGGGGTTGCTTGGCGAGGGGCCGGCGTGCTGGGTCCGTGATCGACTGGTTTGAGCGCGATCGTCTTCGCGCCCCTCCTTCGCCGGGCCTTGAGTTATCGCTTGAGACGAAGTTGAGGAGACCGATGGCAGACACCATCAACCTGGCCGCTGAGGCTCGCGACGAGTTCGGCAAGGGTGCGTCCCGCCGAATCCGTCGCCAACACAAGATCCCCGCAGTGCTGCACGGCCGCGGCGACGATCCCATCCACATCACCCTGCCGGGCCACGAGACCATGCTCGCGCTGCGCCAGGCCAATGCGTTGCTCAGCGTCGGGCTCCCCGGTGGTGAAGAGAAGTTGGCGCTGCCCAAGCAGGTGCAGCGGCATCCGGTGCGGCACACCATTGAGCATGTCGACCTGCTGATCGTGCGTCGTGGTGAGCGTGTCGTGGTGTCAGTGCCAATCGTGCTCGTCGGCGAGCCGGTGCTCAATGTCCTGGTCAACCAAGGCCTTACCGAGCTGAGTGTGTCGGCCGAGGCGACCCACATCCCGGCTCAGATCGAGATCTCCGTCGAGGGTTTGGATGTCGGCGCCCAAATCCTCGCCGGCGAGGTGGCCCTGCCCTCGGGTGTCGAGCTTGCCGACGATCCCGAGGTGCTGGTCGTCGGTATCAACGCATCGGTTGGCGTTGACGAGATGCTCGAGGCCGGCGCAGAGGAAGCGGCCGAGGCCGCCGAAGGCAGCGAGCAGGATGAGGAGTCCGCCGAGGAGTGACCTCCTGGCTGCTGGTGGGGCTGGGTAACCCCGGCCCCGAGTACGAACGAACCCGCCACAACGTCGGGTTCATGATCGCTGATGAGCTCGCCCGGCGCGCCCGGGCGAGCTTTTCGGCTCCCCGTGGCATGCGGGCGGCCGTCGCGACAACGGTCATCTCGGCGGCTGGTCTGGGGGTGCCGCCCGGGGACAAGCTGATCATCGCCAAGCCCCGTACCTTCATGAACGAGTCCGGGCAAGCGGTCGGCAAGCTGGCGGCTTTCTATCAGGTC
>JAAYVP010000171.1 GCA_012517115.1 Brooklawnia sp.
AGCACCACTCGGCCCAGCGGACGGTCAGCCCGCCGGGGTAGCGCACCCGCCACGTCGGGCCGCCGGTAGCGCGGCTGCGGTCGGCAGCGGGGCTACGCTCGCCCCCCTTGGCGGGGGCAGGTGGCAGCAGCTGCTCCCAGCCGTCCGTGGTGCGCCGGAACGACGTCACCGCCCAGCGCGGATGCCCGGCGTCACAGTAGACCGCGATCACGACACGCCCCCCGCCAGTTGGCTCAGCCGGTCAGCGATCAGCCGGTCCCGCTCAGCCGCTGCGTGCTGGTAGCGCATCGCGGCGGCGGGGCTGGCGTGACCGAGCCGCGCCATCAACTCAGCCAGCGTGGCGCCCGTCTGAGCGGCCAGCACCGCGCCCGTGTGCCGGAGGTCGTGCACCCGCAGATCGGGCCGCCCAGCGGCCGTCACAGCCCGCAGCCAGTGCCTGTAGAACGTGCTCTGCGCCAACTGGGCGCCGGTCGGGGAGACGAACAGCAGCCCGTCCGGCCCCCACAGCGCGAACCGGCGCAGGTGGTCCGCCAGCAGCGGCTGCACGTGCGGCGGTACGGCGACGTCACGGACACCGGCGCGTGACTTGGGCGGTCCGGTGAGCGTCGCCCCGTGGCCGTCAGCCCCCGGCACCCGGACCACACCGCGCCGGACGCGGATGACGCCACGCTCCAGGTCAACGTCTTTGCGGCGGAGCTCGGTCAGCTCGCCGAACCGCAGCGCGCACCACGCCCCGAGCAGCACGAGCAGCTGGTAGCGCTCGGGCGTGTGCTCGACGATGCACGCCAGCTCGTCGAGCGTTGCGGGCTGCGTCTTGTGCGCTGTCTCCACCCGCTGGCCCCCTGGGATACGGCACGGGTTCGTGGCGATCAGTTCTTCCTCGACAGCCGTGCTGAGGATCGTCCGCAGCAGCTGGTAGGCGTGCGCCCTCATCGTGGGGCTGTCGGTGGGCTGGGCGTCGAACCAAGCACGCACCGCGGACGGCGTGATCGTGTCCAGCGGAACGTCGCCGAACGAGGGAACCAGGCGGAGGGCGAGCAGCCGCTGATAGTGCGCTCTCGTGCGTGGCCGCAGCGGCTGGCCTTTGCTGAGCCGCCGGTCGATCCACTTCTCGGCGTAGGCGCCGAACGTCAGCACGGGCGCCGGTTCGGTCTTGCGGGTTGGCGGCTGCCACGTGCCAGCGCTGATAGCGCGGCGTTCGACAGCCAGCCAGCCTTCAGCGTCCGCCCGTGTGGAGAACGTCGTTAGAGCCGTGTGTCGTTCCAGGTCGGGGCCGACGTAGCGCGCTTGGTAGTTGCCGCTGGGCAGCCGCCGGATGCTGCCGAAGCCTCGTTTAGCGGAGTGTTTGCGTGTGCCCATCGTCCGTGCCCAATCCCGTGCCCAATGTCGTGCCCAATACGTGCACAATACGTGCCCAATGAGAGGCAATCCGTGTCCTCTCTAGGCCACTATAGGCCAGACCGCAGAACAGCGCAACCCCTAGTCGCTGAGCGGTAAACCCTAGTTGAAGGACGGTAGGCGGACCAGCGGCGAAACTAATTCAAACCCAGTATCGCCCACCAGATAGCCCCAGTTCAGAGGCCCTTTCGAGGGCCTCTTTCAGTTTTCGGGAAACACCCACGGGGAACAAGGACAGCGGCCAAACGAAGACCTGCTCATCAAGTCCGGCGCTTGCCAGTGCGCCGACATCGCCAGGGATTCCCAGCGAGTCGGCGATCTGGGCCTCGTCGTTCGAAGCCTCGTCGGCCTCGACCGCGAACCAGCCCTCGTCGGAGCCTTCTCCGGCTTCCTCGACGAGGGCAGATTCAGCGTGAAGCAGATCCGCTTCATCAGCCTCATCGTCGACGAGCTGACCACCAACGGTGTCATGTCACCCAGCCGCCCTGTTCTCGATTGGACGCAGTCGCCCAGGGTCGAGACATCGTGGGCTAAGGCTCGACCCAAGCTTGAAGCTTCTGGGGTGCGACTAGGCGTGATGACGCTGCTCGTTGGTTCGGCCGACGCAAACGACTGGGAGATCCGGGCAAAGCAGTCCTACGCTGTCAGCCATGTCGACGCACAGGAGCCTCTGATGTCTTGTAAACCCCGTGTCACAGCTACCATCGTCGCCCTGCTGATGGCGTTGGGTCTCACCCTCAGCCCCTCGGGGCTCTCCCCCGCGCAGGCAACGCCGGCTCCGGACTCATTCAACGACACTCGTCCGGTCGTTTCGGAGCCCGTCGAAGTGGACTTCCCCATCCAGTACCTCGGCGTCGTGGCCGACCTGGCACCCGGCGTCGTCGAGGCTGATCCGCAGGGCGCCATCCCCTACGGTGAAGCCCGATTCCAGGTGCAGGGCGAGTGGACGCAGTGGCAACCGTTCAACCAGGAAGGCGCCCAGGGCGACGGCACATTCACTAGTAGCCTGCTGCTGGCCGACAACGCCGAGGCGTACCAGGTGCGGGCCCTGCCGGAGTGGGGAGTGAACTGGCGCGCGGCCGCGATCAACACCGACCGCGGCGCGGTGGGAGGCGTGTCCGAGCCGGTCGCCGATGCGCGGGCAACGAGTCTCGATTATGTCGACAACCCGACGTGTCGGTCGCGGGCGGACTGGGGTGCCGACGAGTCGATCCGCAAGTGGACGAGCGGTGACCCCGAAACCTACTACCCTGCCCAGGCCCTGACCGTGCATCACACCGCGGGTTCTAACAGCTCGTCGCAGGACTTCTCCGCAACCGTCCGGGCGATCTACCAATACCATGTGCTCACCAATGGGTGGTCCGACATCGGGTACCAATACCTGATCGATGCGAACGGCGTCGTTTACGAGGGACGCACGTCCGGCGCGGCGAGTCAGTCCTGCTTCTATGGTGGTGACGGCAGCGATTTCGGTCACCAAAGCGGAACTGACTACGTCGTCACCGGCGCCCATGTCGGCGGCTACAACTCCGGCAACATTGGCATCTCGCTGATGGGCTGCTTCGAACCCGGAGAATGCACCGGCAACACCACCCCCACCGCCGCCGCCATCGATGCGCTCGCTACTCAGGTATCGAAACTCGCGCAGCGACACGGTCTGAACCCGACCGGTTCCACCACCTACGTCAACCCGGTGGGCGGGACCAAGAAGAGTGTCCCGGTGCTCAGTGCCCACCGTGATTGGAACGCCACCGCGTGCCCGGGTGAAACGCTCTACTCACTTCTCGGACAGGTCCGTCAGACCGCCGCAGACCGAATGGTTCGAGTCGTCTTCAGCGACGTGCCGGTCGGCACCCAGTTCTTCGACGAAATCAACTGGCTTTATGACAACGGCTACTCCACCGGCTGGCTTGAGGCGAACGGGACCAGGACTTATCGTCCGCTCAATTCCATCAATCGGGACGCCATGGCCGCGTTCATGTACCGATTTTCCGGATCACCGGCGTACACCCCGCCGACGCAGAGCCCATTCACCGATCTGACACCCAACGACCAGTTCTACAAAGAGATCAGTTGGCTGAACGAAATGGGCTACTCCACCGGCTGGGTCGAGGCGGACGGCACCCGAACCTTCCGTCCGGTCACACCGATCAATCGGGACGCCATGGCCGCGTTCATGTATCGGTACGCGGGATCACCCCAAGCTCCATCGGGCACGAGCCGGTTCACCGATGTCACTCCCACTAGCACTGAGTTCTACGACGAGATCATGTGGCTCGCCGATTCGGGCATCTCCACCGGCTGGCCCGAAGCCAATGGCACCTACACGTTCCGTCCGAGCCAGCCGGTCGCGCGGGACGCGATGGCAGCGTTCATGTACCGACTGGATAACACCTTGAACTAGCCGACCGTCGCGCAGTGTCACTACTCAACACATTGCGGCCGCGTCCCGGATTAGGGGATGCGGCCGCAATGCCTCGTATCCTCAAACGATCACAAGTTCCTTGGGAACCGCCTTCAAAGCCTGGGAGACGGGGCAGTTGTCCTTGGCCCATTCCGCCTTCGCGCGGAAGTCGTCGTCGGAGAGCCCGGGGACGACGCCCGTTACGGTGATCTTCGCGCCCGTGACACCCTCACCGGGCACGAATGTCATCTCAGCGGTGGCATCGAGGCTGGTGGGCTCGTGACCTTCCTCTGAAAGCGCGTTGCTGAGCGCCATGCAGTAGCAGCTGGCAAGGGCAGCCGCCAGCAGTTCCTCGGGGTTGGTGGTGCCATGACCCGACTCGGCGCGCTTGCCCCAGTTGACGTCGAAGGTCGCCAGACCGGAGGTGTCGAGCGAGGTTTGCCCCTTGCCCTTGAAGAGGCTGCCTTCCCAATGAGTGCTGGCTTTGCTGACGGAGGCTTTCGCCATGGCTTTGCTCCTTCTCGTTCGCGGGTGGTTCAGCTTTCACCATAACCCGGCGGCCTCGCGCCCATGAGCGCTCGGTAGAGACTACGAGCGGCGGGTCGCCCCGGGTGCTACGGGTCTTGGCCTCAAGTCGTACGTGAACCGCGATGCCGGCCGCCGAGAGTGGGGCCAGACTAGCGCCCGCCCTGGCCGTGGAGCCGTGCGAGGATCGCCAGCTCCGATTTGATGATCGGCTTGGTCACCCACTCCTCGAACACCGGGTCACCGCCGAGTGCAGCGTCCAACGTCGAGTTAGCGGTAGACATCTGCGATACCGTCCAGCAACCAGCCCCTCCAGGTACCGGTGACCTCGACCACGACCCGGTAGGCCTCCTCCCAACCACAGTCCGTCCCGGCCGACGGCGATCCGCTGCACCGGATCTGTGAACGCGGCCCACCTCAGGTGACGGACTTCCTTCTCATTGACTGTTGATAGCCAACCTGCGCGGTAGACAGCGTGGCAACAGCACCGAAACCGGCCCCAGACAAAGGAAACGGGTCACGGTCTCACCGAGGCGGTTTGCTGCCAGACCAGATAACGCGCCCGCCGGGCCCTCGCGACGAGGTCTTCGCGGTCCGCACGCCACGAGCACACCCACCGGCTAGTGCCCCGGCTCACCAGGCGAGGCACACCTTGCCAAACCAGAATCAGTCAGCCGGATGCGCAAACGTGACCCAACTCAAGCCGTGCGCGAACCACGATGACGCCGGCCAGCAACTACCGTGGGTTCATGTCGGAGCTTCAGCCATTGGGCGAGGGAATCTTCGTGGTCGACGGACCGGTCGTCCGTGACATGGGTCTCCCGTTCGAAACTCGAATGACGGTAGTCCAGTTGAGCGACGGATCGGTTTGGATCGCCTCACCGGTACCTGTTCGGTACGCGACGCTCGCCGAGATCGGGGCTCTGGGCCCTGTCCGTTACCTGGTTTCACCGACGCCGCGTCACCACTGGCGGCTGAACGAATGGCACCGGCTCTTCCCAGACGCCGAGTTGTGGTCAAGTCCGGTGACTGCGTTCACGCTCCGAAGAGGCAAGTTGGGGTTGACGGGAGTCCTGGGCGCGAAACCCCCCGATGCCTGGGCAGCAGACCTGGACCAAACTCCCATTCGGGGTAGCCGGTGGTTCAAAGAGGTGGCGATCTTCCACCACCCAAGCCGCACCCTGCTGTTGGAGGACATCATCCAGGCGCACGAGCATCGTCCCGGGCACCCGATGCTTAACGCCCTGATCGCGCTTGGGGGTGTGAAGGCCGACGGCGGCGTCCCGCGCGACATCCGCCTGACCTTCCGGAATCGTGAAGCCACCCGGCGGTCCGTGGACCGCATCTTGCGGTGGGACTTCGACAAATTGGTCATGGCGCACGGGCCAGTGGTCACTGCAGGGGCGCGTCGATTCGTCGAGGACGCCTTCAGTTGGCTGGATACTCAGCGGGCCTGATCCGATCAGGAGGCTGAGGGTTTGAGTTGCGCTCAGCCGTGGCGCTGGGCTCCGTCCGATCGTGCACGCCTCACGGTTCGTCCTTGAGGTCGCTCGACCGAAGAATCTGCGGTGGACACGCCAACCGGAGGCCTCGCCTCAGTCATGCAGCAAGCAATTCTCTTGCGCGACATCTCGCATCGTGAGACGCGATTTGCACTTTGAGCAGTTCAAGTCTGAAGGTACCCTGTGGGGCGGCGCGGAGGCCGCCGACGTTTGGTGACAACAGAAAGGCAGGCCGATGAGCGCTCCGGCGTTGATCCTTCTGGCAGAGGGCACGAGCGACTCCCGCGTCGAGCAGGTATACCACACGTTGCGCCACCAGTTGCAGACCCAGCGCCCCGCCCTGTCGGTTCACCTAGCGTTCGCCGATACCTGCCCGCCAACCGGCCCTCAGGTCGTCGGGACGCTCGCCAACCGTGGAATCGACGAGATTGTGATGGTGCCCTTGGACTTGTCACGCGTCTGTGAGCCTTCCCAGCAGATGCAGGACGTCCTGGCGGCGGCGCGCCGGCACCGGCCCGAAGTCAGGATCGCCATGGCGCGTCCCGTCGGGCCAGCGATCGAACTGCTGAATGTGCTTGACGTGCGGTTGCGCAATGCGCTTTCGGCTGCCCATGCCACCGAACTGGATGGCCTGGTGATGTCGTCGCCAGCCTGGGGCGACACCCGCGGAGCGGGCCTCATCGCGCGCCGTGCCCGCCAGTGGGCCGCACACCATCGGCTGCCAGTGTTGGTCGCCCAAGGCGATGGGACCGGTCCGGATGTGACCTCTGCCATGCAGAGCCTGCGGCAGGTCGGACGCCGGAATATCGCCGTCGGGTCGGTCTACATCGCTCCCACCGAGAGCTACCGTCGTCAACTCGAGTTGGCGATGGAGTCCGGCGCTCTCGCCGTGAGCGCCCCGATCGGGCCCGACCCCTTGCTGTCTGAGCTGTCTATGGGACGCTACGCGTTCGCCGCCATGGAGCTGCTGGACGAGGAGTGCGCGGTCGACACCGCACCAACCAGCCGGGCTCAGTAGCCGCGGTTGGCTAGGGGCTGTACTTGCCCCTGACGCTATTTCGTGGCTAACGCCTGCACTCTTGCCCGCTCCGCCTCCAAGTCGAAGTCTGCTCCCGGCCAGCCGAGTTGGAGTGTCTCCAACGTCTCCAGCAGGAGCTGGGCAATCGCCCAGTTGCGGTACCACTTGTCGTCTGAAGGCACCAGGAACCACGGAGCGAATTCGGTATTGCACCTGGTCAGCGCGATGTTGTAAGCCGTCATGTACTCGTCGTACTTGAGGGCAGTGTCAACGTCACCCGGGTTGTATTTGTAGTATTTCTCCGGATTGCGCAGGCGAGCCAACAGACGCTCGCGCTGCTCGCCCTTCGAGACATGCAGGAAGCACTTGACAAGGTGCGTGCCTCCGGCGACCAGTTCGGCCTCGAATTCGTTGATTGCCCCGTAGCGTCGCTCGATCTCTTCGGGCGGTGCCAGCTTCTCGACTCGTTGCACGAGTACGTCTTCGTAGTGTGAGCGGTCGAAGATGCCGATGTCGCCGGGACTCGGCAACGCCTTACGGATCCGCCAGAGGAAGTCGTGCCGGAGTTCCTCCTCCGTCGGCTTCTTGAAGGCGTGGATCTTCACCCCTGACGGATCGATCATTCCAATGACGTGCCGAATGACGCCGCCCTTGCCCGCAGTGTCCAGACCCTGGAGCACCAGAAGGATGCTGGGCGCGCTCTCGGGGTTTTGCAGCCCCTCGGCGTACATCTGCTCCTGGCGATAGTCGATCTCGGGGTCGAGTTGATCGTTGAGCTGGGCGACGTCATTCTTGCCCTTGTCCTTCGGGAACCCGGGATTGGCGCCGGCATCGAAGTCCCGCAGCACATCGACGGGTCCCACCGGGACGCGCAGCAGCTGCCGAATGGATCCTTCCTTGTGGTTCATCTGCCCAGTATGTCGGCGTCGGCTCACCGGCGCGCGCAGAGCCGCGGATCGACCCGCCATCGTGGCGTCACTTCCCGTGATGGTCCGTCTCGGTCTTGCGATTGCGGCTCTCAAGCTGCTGCATCGTCGTTCAAGGCCCCGGGGGAACAAAGTACGCGTCGTCTGGTTTGGTCTGTCGACTGGGCTGGACCCGCGGCGGCTCCCCTGGCATTTTCGGGTACTCCGGTGGGTAGGGCAAGTCGGTGAGGCCCGCCTCAATGCCCGCCCGGTAACGGTCGAGCGCCAATGCCAGGCTGGCCGGCTTCGACTCGTGCAGCGCCCGCCACACGTCACCTTTCTCGCGGTACCGCTCCAGCATGGTTACCACTGTGAAGTCGTCCGGGCGAACATTCGGCACCTCATCCCAAGCCAGCGGTGCCGAGACCCGCGCCTGCGGCACCGGCCGGATCGAGTAGGGGCTGGCCATCAGCCGATCGCGCGCCATCTGGTTGTAGTCGACGAAGATGCGGGCCCCACGGGTCTCCTTCCACCACTCGACCGTCACTTTGTCGGGCATTCGGGCCACCAACTCGCGTCCGATCGCGATCACAGCATGTCGGGCGTCCACGAAGCTGACGGGCGCAACTTTGCTGAACACGTGGATCCCGCGTCCCCCGCTGGTCTTCGGAAAGCACTCCAGACCGAACTCAGCCATGACGTTGCGAAGCTCAAAGGCCGCCGCGACCACGTCGTCGAAGTCGGTGCCGGGCTGCGGGTCGAGGTCGATGCGCAACTGGTCGACCTCGTTAACGTTGGGGGCACTGACCGGCCACGGATGGAACCGCAGGCAGCCCAGGTTCAGCGCCCAGACTACGGTGGCCAGGTTGGACGGAGTGACCGCCCAGGCTTTGCGGCCGGATGGGAACTCGATTTCGGCGACGTCTACCCAGTCGGGCCGCTTCTCGGGGGCCCGCTTCTGAAAGAACGCATCACCCCTGCTGTTGGCGCGGGTGGCCAGTCGCATGCCCTCTTGGACCCCTCCTGGCCAGCGCTCCAACGTGGTGGGACGCCGCCACAGCCCGGCCAGGATGCCATCGCCGACCGCCAACACATACTCGGCGAGATCACGCTTGCAAAGCCCGAGTTCGGGGAAGTAGATCTTCTCAGGATTCGACAGCCGGACCTCGATGCCTTCGACGTCCAGTTGGATCGCGGGAGTCGCCATGGAGCAAGGCTACGTAGGTGAGCTCTCTCACGCAGGCAGCCAGGCGCAAGCCCGCGCAAGGGTCCGCGTCTGCGCCAGCGGCCCAGTGCGGCCCATAGACTCCAACCATGGAACGACCCGTTGCACTGATCACCGGCGGCACGCGCGGTTTGGGGCTTGCCATCGCGCATGCCCTGGCCTCCGACTACGAACTGCTGATCGGCGGCCGCGACCCGCGGGGTACGGCACAGGTCGCCGCCCGGTTCCCGGTCGCTCGCCCATGGGCTTGCGATCTCGGTGACCCGGAGGCGGTCGCCGGGGCAGTCGACGGCATCGACCGGGTCAACGTCGTGGTGCACTCAGCCGGCGTCGCCCCCCGGAAGAGCATCGAGGAGGTCTCGGCAGCCGAATGGGTCCAGGTGCTGAACCTCAACCTCGTCTCGGTCGCCGAACTCACCCGCCTGCTGTTGCCGAAGCTGCGGGAGTCCCATGGTCATGTGGTGATGATCAATGCCGGCCTCGGACTCCACGCCGCGGCCGGGTGGGCGCCTTATTCGGCTTCCAAATTCGGCTTGCGGTCGTTCGCCGACACGCTTCGTGCCGAGGAACGCGGCCGTATCAAGGTGACCTCCATCCATCCTGGCCGCATAGACACCGAAATGCAGCGTGCCGCCTATAAGGCCATGGGACGCCCGTACGACCCGGCCGAGCATCTCGCCCCGGCAACCGTGGCCCGGGCAGTGAAGTACGTTCTGGAGGCGGGCGACGGAGCCGTCGTCGAGATGTTGCAGATTCGCCCCGAGAGCGTCGGGCACCAGTAGCCCAACGCTCAACGGGACTGATCCGATGCTCGGATGCGTCACCGGGCTGGATCGTGGCCGCCACCGAGGGTCGCGGGTGGGTAGGGATGCCCGCCTATGCTGGGCGGAGTCGAAGGGGGACGACTGTGACCAAATCACTGCCGGGTGATGGCAACTTCCGACTGACCGACGACCAGTGGCGGGTCAGGCTGAGCCCGGACGAATTCCACGTCTTGCGGCAGGCGGGCACCGAACGACCGTTTGTCGGCGAATACACCGACACCCAAACTGCAGGCGTCTACAGGTGCAGGGCATGTGGAGCCGAGCTGTTCCGGAGCACCACCAAGTTCCATTCAGACTGTGGGTGGCCGAGCTTCTTCGCTCCGCTCGCCGAGGATCGCGTCCGCTACTTGGAGGACAGGTCGTTGCCCGGACGAGCGCGCGTCGAGGTGCGCTGCGCGAACTGCGATTCGCATCTTGGCCATGTCTTCGAGGGTGAGGGCTACGGCACACCGACCGACCTGCGGTACTGCATCAACTCGATCAGTTTGACATTCGAGCCCACCGAATAGTTGCGCAGGCCTGGGCCCACGGCTGGCCGTTCGGCGCGTCTAACCGTCGCGCACTGCCCCGGTGCGTAGGCTCGGCGATGTGCTGCGGGAGGTTCAGTCATCCATGAGCTCCGGATCGTTCGATCGGGTCAAGGACGCCATCGAGGTCTTCCGGTGGCGACCTGAGCTGAGCATCGACCAGATCCCCGCGCCGCAACGCATCGCCCCCCACGCCTACGCGATCGAGGCGATTGTCGGTATGGTCGGGGACGCCGAGGTTGGCACCGGGCGACTGATCGTGCTGCACGACCCAGCCGGTAACCCGGCTTGGCAAGGCACCTATCGCTGCGTGAGCTACGCGCATGCTGATATCGACGTCGAGATGGTGACCGATCCCCTGCTGGCCGAGGTCGGGTGGACGTGGCTCACTGACGCGTTGCTAGGTGCCGGTGCTGGCTACCATGACGCGTCCGGCACGGTCACCGCGGTATCAAGCCGGAGCTTCGGCGAGTTGGAGGGTGAACCAGACCGCGCGGAAGTGGAGATCCGGGCGTCCTGGACGCCCGCGTTTGACGACGACCTCGATATCACGCCTCATTTGGCTGCCTGGCAGGCGCTGCTGTGCACCACCGCGGGGCTTCCGCCGTTACCGGAGGGCATTATCCCGCTTACCACGCGGCTAGACCGTTGATGAGCGATGACACCGGAGCCGACCTGCCGGTTCTGGCCGAGCCGGCCGACGGTCTCCCCGAGGTGGTTGATTCCGCTCAGGCCCGCCGAAAGGCCCTGGACGCATTGGCGGCCGGCAGCGGACCGATCGCCATAGACGTCGAGCGAGCGCAGAGCTATCGGTATTTCTCAAAGGCCTACTTGGTGCAGTTGCGGCGAGCCGGTTCAGGTACCTTGCTGATCGATCCGACCGCGTTCGAGTCGGCCGCTGGCGAGGTGGCGCAGTTCGCGGCACTGCGAGACCTGATTCATGATCAGGAGTGGATCCTGCATGCGGCCAGTCAGGACCTGCCGAACCTCGTTTCGCTGGGGCTCCAGCCGGAGCGGCTGTTCGACACCGAGCTTGCCGGACGCCTGCTCGGGCTGCCGAAGGTGAGTCTAGGCGCGATGGTTGAGCGTTACTGCGGGGTGCGACTGTTGAAGGAGCACTCAGCGGTTGACTGGTCGAAGCGTCCGATCCCAAGAGAGTGGCTGGTCTACGCTGCCTTGGACGTGGAACTGCTGCACGCCCTGCGAGAGGAGTTGGCCGTCGATCTGGCCGCGGCCGGCAAGCAGGAATGGGCACGCCAGGAGTTCGACTGGTTGTGCCGCTGGACGCTGGCGCCGCCGACCGAGCGTCCGGACCGCTGGCGGCGCACGGCCGGTTCCCACAAAGTGCACACCTCGCGGGGCTTGGCGCTGGTTCGAGAGCTCTGGCTGGCCCGCGACCGAATCGCCTTCGAAACCGACCGGGCGCCGGGCCGAGTGCTTCCGGACGCGGCGATCACCGAGTTGGCGTCCAAGGTCACCAAACAGCAACCGCAGCTGCCGACGGCGGCAGACATGCGTCGAGTAGATGGCTTCAAACGTCGCCAGGCGCGCGAGTACCAGTCAGTCTGGCTGGACACGCTCGAACAGGTCAGCCGGCTGACGCCCGACGAGTTGCCGCCGGTGCGGTTGCCGAGCAGCGGTATCCCGGCGCCGCGCAACTGGGAAAGGGTTAATCCAGACGCGTGGCAGCGCTGGTCTCTGGTGCGTCCCGCTGTGGTCGCGCTGGCGGACGAACTGAATCTGCCGGTGGAGAACCTCATCAGCCCCGACGCGCTTCGCCAGCTACTCTGGCAGCCAGACGGGCCGCTGACAGTCGATGCGATCTCCGAGCAGCTCGCGAACCTGAGCGTCCGCCCGTGGCAGCGGGAACTAGTGGCTCCCTTGGTGGTTGAACTGCTCGGTTGAGGACGCGTCCAGGCGGCTTACCGTTTCGGTGATCTGTCGGGCCACCGACTGCGGAGTGAGACCGATCGCGGTGAGAATCTCGGTGCGGCTGCCGACATCCAGGAATTGGTGTGGCACCCCGAACTGACGCATCGGGACGTCCACGCCGGCGGCGTCCATGGCAAGTTCCAGCCGTGAGCCGAGCCCGCCGACAAGGATGTTGTCCTCCATGGTGACAACGAGTTGGTGTTGTTCAGCCAATGCCACCAGAGCGGCGCTGATCGGCAATCCCCAAACCGGGTCCACCACGGTAGCGGTGATGCCCTGGGCCCGGAGCAGGTCAGCGACCTGCAGGGCAGGACCACACATCGCACCCCAGGCGACGATCAGGACGCGGGCGTCCGGGTCTATCGAGAGCAGGTCGAGACCGTCGCGTGAACAGACAGCCGGCAGCGGTTGTGGCAGTTTCTCCTTGCTGTAGCGGATCAGCGTGGGCGCATCGTTCACCGTGATGGCGCGCCGCATCGAGTCGCGCAGGCAGGAACGGTCACGCGGGCTGGCCAGCATCAAGCCGGGGACCAGCCCGGCGATTGAGACGTCCCAGACACCATTGTGGCTGGCCCCGTCGGGGCCGGTGATGCCGGCACGGTCGAGCACGATAGTGACTCCGAGGCCGTGCAGACCGACGTCCATCAGCAACTGGTCGAACGCGCGATTCAAGAAGGTGGAGTAGACCGCGACCACCGGGTGCAGTCCAGCGCTTGCCAGGCCTGCCGCCGAGGCCACCGCGTGTTGCTCTGCGATCCCCACGTCGAAGATCCGGTCGGGATACGCAGCGGCGAAGCGGCCTAACCCCACAGGGTGCAGCATCGCCGCGGTCAGCGCGACCACCTCGGGATGCTCATCTCCGATCTCCATCATCTCCTGCCCGAACGCCTCGGTCCAGGTGACCTGATCGGAGGCTCCGATGGGCTCACCCGTGGTGGCGTTTATGCAGCCGACGGCGTGGAAGTGGTCCTTCTCATGCTTTTCGGCGGCTTGGAAGCCGCGACCTTTCTGGGTGACCGCATGCACCAGGACGGGGCCGCGGAACCCCTTGGCTTGCTTGAGCGTGTCTATCATCAGGTTGATGTTGTGGCCGTCGATTGGGCCGAGGTACTTCAGCCCGAGGTCGCTGAACAGCACTTGAGGCGCCAGCACGTCCTTCAATCCGCTCTTCATGCCGTGCAGCAGGTCGTAGGTCTGGCGTCCCAAGGGGCCCCGCTGCATGGTGTTCTTCACCACATCCAAGGCCTGCTCGTAACGCGGGTCAGCGCGGATCGCCGACAGGTGGCGCGACAGACCACCCACCGTCGGGGAGTATGAGCGTCCATTGTCGTTGACCAGGATGACCAACCTCAGGTCATCGTCGACTGCGATGTTGTTCAGGGCCTCCCAGGCCATGCCGCCGGTCAATGCACCGTCACCGACGACCACCACCACCGTGCGCTCGCGTTCGCCGCGAAGCTTGAAACCGCGTGCCATGCCCTCGGCCCAGCTCAGTCCGGTGGAGGCGTGGGAGTTCTCCATCCAGTCGTGTTCCGACTCGGCTCGGGACGGATAGCCGGACAGGCCGCCAATCTGCCGCAGGGAGGCGAAGTGTTCGCGGCGGCCGGTGAGGATCTTGTGGACATAGCTCTGGTGACCGGTGTCGAAGATGATTGGGTCGCGCGGAGAGTCGAAGACCCGGTGAAGTGCGATGGTCAGTTCGACCACACCGAGGTTTGGGCCGAGGTGCCCGCCTGTTCGGCTCACTTGCGCGATCAAGAACTGCCGGATCTCAGCGGCCAGCTCTGGCAGCTGCTTGCGCCCCAGCCTTCGCAGGTCCCCAGGTTCGTTGATCGTCTGCAACAGCGACATGCGTTGACTTTACCCGGGGTCAGCGGCAGTCCGCGGTGCGGCACCTGGTGAGACCGGTTGCGGGGACGGGGCGACAGCTGGCGCACGAGATTGGCAACTGGACGACCGGGAGTTGCCAATGACTTTTGGGCGATACTTAAGAACGGTTTTATAGTTTTCTCAGAAAACACCGGAGGAGCGGGTAGCGGTGAGCGGCCCATCCACTAATTGAGGAACGCAAGTGAGCGCAAGCAGGGCACTGCCCGAGGGTTTGGACGCAAACGACGAAACGGCCGTTGGACTGGCGCAGCCACGGCGCGCAAGCGATGCCCACACCGGGCATGCACGCCGAACGGATGCGGCCACCAGCACTTGCGGCACGGCCCGTCGGGCAGCGGTCGAGCATATCGGATTCGAACCTGCCACGGCGACGCTCGAGGCGCGGCCGGCGTGCTCGGCCGAGGCGTTCGTGCCGGCGCGGCGGCGCAGGTCCGGTGGCCGTAGGCTAGTTGCCTCCCTAGGTCTGTTGGTTGCGGTCGGCGCGCTTTCCGGGTCGGCCATCGTTGGTAGTTCCGCGCTGTCTGCGGCGCCTGCCCAGACCCCGGCAGCCGCGGCAACGCGCGAGGTCTCCGTCAGCCGAGATGCCGATCGCCCGGCGCCAAGGACCCCCCTGTCTAGCACCCGCGTCGCTGCGAGCGGCGATCTGACCGTTGAGGTGTCCTCCGCCGCGGCATTGGAGGGGGTCGCTGCCAAGGCCGTTGAGAGCACGAAGGCGGTCACGGCGCGCCCGATAACAGAATCAGTTGAACCCGCGGCGCCAGTGCCTACAGTGGCCGAGAACATCGCGCCTGGTCAGCTGCCCGCCGCCAGCGTCGAGGAAGCGATGGCGAAGGCCGCGTCGATGACCGGCAACTGGGGATACCAGAACATGTGTCTGTCGCTGGTGGCAACCTTCTATGGCTACACGTCGGCTGGCGAAGTGGGCGCCCAACAGGCCGCCGCCACCATCAGCGCCGCTGGCCAGATGCATACAGACCTGACCAACATTCCGGTCGGAGCGCTGATCTGGTACGACGGCACCCCGGTCGGCAACCCGTACGGGCACGTGGCGATGTACGCCGGAGACGGCATGGTCTTCAGCAATGGCGCCCCCACCGGGGTCGGCCTGATCCCGCTACACGAGCCGGCGGACGGCTGGGGTGAGCCGATCATCGGCTGGTCGTCGGTCTGGCTGCCGACCGCCACCAAGTAGAGCTCCCCTGCAAGTGGGCGCGCTCCGTGTGGGCGCGCCCAAGCGCCATCTCAGCGCTAGTTCAGAGCTTGCGGATGAAGATCTTGCCACGAAGTGCCTCTTCGACCAGGGCTACCGATCGGCGCACCCTGACCAGGCGTGCCTCTTCGGCTTCGAGCATCTGAGTGGCGCTGTCGAGCACCTGCGGTTCGACGTAGTCGGTGAGGTTGGCGCGGGCCTGCGACAAAGCCTGTCGGCTGGATCTGATCTGGCCCTCGACAAAATCAGCGGCGAACCTGGCCAGCACCACGGGGTGGCGGCGCAGCACCGGATACCCGCGATAGTCGGCGGGGCAGCAATCTAGCAGCCAACTACTGGCGCTCTGTTCCCAATCTGGCGCCCCGGGCGGCAGCACTGCCTCCGGCCAGCCCGGCGGCGTATAGATCTGGCCGGTTTGAGCGCTGGCGCGCAACCCGGCCTCGTCGCGGTTCACTGAACGAGTCGCTCCCCCAGCCTGATGAGAAGAGGCGACTCCGGCACGGTCGGGACGCCGCCGCGGATACTGCCGAAATACCTGGCCCGAACCGCCCTCGTCTGCGGCGGATGCATGTCGGTGTGCGACTGCGGTCATGGCGTCCCTCCTGTCACTTTCATCGAACAACTGTTCGATTGGGTTACTAGTCTGCACCACGCCACCGACAATTTCCGGAAGTTCTCCCAGCCACTGACCACATTCCGGGTCAGCTTGCGAACTGACCCAGGATTGGCGGATTTGACCAATCTCAGTACTCACCAAGAGGGAGCACGACAGTCGCGTTCGCCCACCGACGCCGGTCCGCGCGAGACTTGGACACGTGGATGTATTCGATCGAATCATTGCCGGAGAGCTACCTGCAGAGGTCATCCTGCGCACCGACACAGTGATCGCCTTCCTGGACGCCCGCCCGCTGTTCCCGGGTCACACCCTCATCTGCCCGATCGACCATCATGAGACCCTCTACGACCTGCCCGAAGATCTCTACGTCGACCTGCTTGCCGCCGCCCGCCGCGTCGGACTCGCACAGCTGACGGCTCTTGGCGCCGACGGTACGTTCCTCGCCAACAACAATGTGGTCAGCCAGTCGGTCCCCCATTTCCACCTGCATGTAGTTCCGCGTCGCCGAAAAGACGGCCTCCGGGGATTCTTCTGGCCCCGCACCCGTCCAAGTGCCCACGAGTTGCATACCGTGGCAGACTCGCTTCGTGCCGCGTTGGCCGCCCCGGATAACCGAACGCCCAGGAGGACCGATGAGTGATGTCTTCAGCATCTTCATGCCGGGTCATGCGCACTGGGAAGAGGTGAAGCGGGCTGAGAAGATGCTGCTGGTCGACGCCAAGCAGGGTGGAAACGGTCCCGACCCTCTCGACCTGGACGAGGGCTACATGGTGCTGCGCGACCGCACCGGCAGCGCGACGCAAGCGTCCACCGACATCGGCAACCCGAATCGAGTCCGCGTCGGCAAGCAGGAAGACCCAGCGAAAAAGTCCGCGGCCGACGACATCACTACGATGCCATTGGCCGCGGACCCCCACGACTAGCGCTGCGCTCGAAGCTTCACTGGTTCTTCAGGTTCCGCAGCACGTACTGCATGATGCCGCCATGCACGTAGTAGTTGCGCTCTCCTGGCGTGTCAATGCGCACCAGCGCATTGAACCGGGTCTCGCGTCCGTCCGGTGCTGTCGCCAGCACGGCGACCGTTTTCGGGGTGATGCACGAGTTCAGCGTGGTGATCCCGGTGATGTCGAAGGTTTCCTCGCCGGTCAAGCCCAGGCTGTTCGCGTCCTCACCAGCAGGGAACTGCAGAGGCAGCACGCCCATACCGATCAGGTTCGAGCGGTGGATGCGCTCGTAGCTCTCGGCGATGACCGCGCGGACGCCCAGCAACATCGTCCCCTTGGCCGCCCAGTCACGTGAGCTGCCCGAGCCATACTCCTTGCCCGCCAGGACGACCAGCGCAATACCCGCTTCCTGGTAGTTCATCGCAGCGTCGTAGACCGTGGTGACCGGGGCGTCGTCCTTGGTGAAGTCGCGGGTGAAGCCACCCTCGGTGCCCGGTGCGATCTGGTTGCGCAGCCGGATGTTGGCGAACGTGCCCCGGATCATCACTTCATGGTTGCCGCGCCGACTGCCGTAGGAATTGAAGTCCTTGCGCTGCACACCGTGGGCCAGCAGGTAGCCACCTGCTGGCGAATCCTTCCTGATCGAACCGGCGGGGCTGATGTGGTCGGTCGTCACCGAGTCGCCCAGCTTCAGCAGCACGCGAGCTCCAGCGATGTCGGTGACCGGCTCCGGCTGTGCGGGCATACCGTCGAAATACGGTGCCTTGCGCACGTAGGTGGACGATTCGTCCCACTCGAAAACGTCGCCGTCTGGTGTCGGCAGGGTGCGCCAGCGCTGGTCACCGGCGAAGACGTCGGCATACGACTTGGAGAACATGTCTGCGCTGATGCACTCGCCGACCACTTGCTCGACCTCGGCGGGCGAGGGCCAGATGTCGGCAAGGAAGACGTCGTTGCCGGACTTGTCCTGGCCGAGTGGCTCGTTGACGAGGTCAACATCCATCGAACCGGCCAGCGAGTAGGCGACGACCAATGGCGGACTGGCAAGATAGTTCATCTTGGTGTCGGGGTTGATCCGACCCTCGAAGTTGCGATTGCCAGAAAGCACCGAGACGACCGCCACGTCTTCGTTGGCGGCAGCGGAGACCTCTGGAATCAACGGGCCGGAGTTGCCGATACAGGTGGTGCAACCGTACCCGACGACGTTGAAGTCGAGTTGTTCGAGGTACTTGTCAAGTCCGGCCCGCTGAAGGTAGCTGGTGACCACCTGGGAACCGGGGGCCAGCGATGTCTTCACCCAAGGCTTGCGGGACAGCCCCTTCTCGACTGCCTTCTTGGCAAGCAGGCCAGCCGCGACCATCACGCTGGGGTTGGAGGTGTTCGTGCAGGAAGTGATCGCCGCGATGCCGACCAAACCGCTCTTCAGAGTCACATCGGTACCGTCGATGGACGAGTGGACGGTCTTCGAGATGTCGGAGACATAATCCGGTAGCGCCTTGCCGAAGGCCTGCTTGGCGTTCGACAGTGAGATGCGGTCCTGGGGACGCTTGGGCCCGGCGATCGACGGAACGACGGTGGATAGGTCAAGTTCGAGCTGTTCGGAGAAGTCGGGCTTGGCGTTCGGGTCGAACCACATGCCTTGGGCCTTCGCGTAGGCCTCAACCAGGGCTAACCGCTGCTCGTCGCGTCCTGTCAGACGCAGGTAGTCGATGGTCTGGTCGTCGATCGGGAAGATCGAGATGGTGGCGCCGTACTCGGGGGTCATGTTGCCGATGGTGGCTCGGTTCGCGACCGGCACCTGGGTTACGCCGGGGCCGTAGAACTCTACGAACTTGCCCACGGCGCCGTGCTTGCGTAGCAATTCGGTGATGGTGAGCACCAGGTCGGTGGCGGTAGCACCCTCGGGCAGCTTGCCGGTCAGTTTGAAGCCGATCACTCGTGGGATGAGCATCGAAACGGGCTGGCCCAGCATCGCGGCTTCGGCTTCGATGCCGCCGACGCCCCAACCGACCACGCCGAGGCCGTTGACCATCGGGGTGTGCGAGTCGGTACCGACGCAGGTGTCAGGATAGGCAGTCAGTTCGCCGCCTTCTTCACGCGAGAAGACGACCCGGGCCAAGTGCTCGATGTTGACCTGGTGGACGATGCCGGTGCCCGGCGGCACGACCTTGAAGTCGTCGAATGCCGTCTGACCCCAGCGCAGAAACTGGTAGCGCTCACGGTTGCGTTCGTACTCGATGTCGGTGTTGATGCGCAGCGCCTCCGGCGTGCCAAAGGTGTCCACGATGACGGAGTGGTCTATGACCAGTTCAGCCGGCGAAAGCGGGTTGATCTTGGCTGGGTCGCCACCCAGACCTGCCATCGCCTCACGCATGGTGGCCAAGTCGACTACACATGGCACGCCAGTGAAGTCCTGCATGACGACACGGGCCGGGGTGAATTGGATCTCATGATCGGGTTCGGCCTTCGGGTCCCAGTTGCCCAGGAAGGCGATGTCATCGTGGGTGATGTTTGCGCCGTCCTCGGTACGCAGCAGGTTTTCCAAGAGCACCTTGAGGCTGTAGGGAAGACGCTCCTGCCCCGCCACCTTGTCTAGTCGGTAGTAGGCGTATTTCGTGCCGTTGACCTCGAGAGTGTCCTTGGCGCCAAAGCTGTCGATGCTCATGCGTGCTCCCTGTCCGATTTCTCTTGATGTCAAGATATCACGATGGACGTCTTTTCCAAGCATTCTTCCATCGGACGCAGACCTCCGCGCTGGTTGCGGGGACATCACTCAACGTGGCCTCTAGGCGACTTGCGACCGCGCCGACGCACTTTCGGTCTTCGGCATCAAGCTGGGTGGGTGAATGGCGGATCGCGAAGCCCACCTCGCCATCGCGGACGAGGAGTGCCGACTCATCGAGCGTAGCCCAGACGAGGAGGTGGCCGAACTCGCCGACTGAGGCCGCTGCGGGAGACGCCGGGTGAGTGATAACGGCCAGCACGTCCCGGATTCTCCACCCAATCCGCCAGCAAGGCGGATCATAGCCCGGTGTCGAGCGCTACCTTCGATACATGGTCAAAGACACACATAGCGCGGACGGCAAGAACGACTTCACCGAGAAAATCGAGGTCGCCGGACAGAACCTCCTGTCCACCGTCAAGAACCTCATGTCGGACGCCAGCGTCCGCCGCATCGTCATCCGCAACGCCGAAGGTCGCCAACTGATCAGCATCCCACTAGTAGTGGGCATCGCGGGTGGCGCCCTCGGCATCTTCATGGCCCCCGTGCTCTCCGCAGTCGCGGTTATCGGTGGCGCGGTCGCCAAGCTCAAGGTAGAGATCGTCCGCACCGGCGAACCTCGCAACTGAACCCGTCGAGTCCCGCACCGAACCCAGAACACCAACTGGCTCAGGCCCCGTTCGCGGTTACCTCCGAGCGGGGCCAGAAGATCAACGCCAATGCGCACGCGACCATCGCGGTGCCCAGCATCGCGATGGCGTACTGCGCCGCGGTAACGAACGGCCCCGGGAAGAACCCCACCCGGGTCTGATGCCATGATTCGACCACCAACTGGTAGAGCACCAACAGAACCCCCACCGTCAGGGCACCAGCCAGGCCGAGGACGACTGACTTCACCCTGCTGGCGGCTCTGCCGGCCAACATCCAGGCTTGCGTCGCAACCCCCAACAAGACGACCATCATCAACAGCAGGATTGCGGCATTACGGGCGCCCGCTGACATCGCGATGCCTGGACCGTCGACCGGATACCAACCCGGCGAGCTGTACTGCCCCGAAAGCAGCGGCCCGGTCAGTACCCATTCGGGAACCAGAGGAACAAGCGCCACGGCGGTAGCTGCCATTCCGCACCCAGTCCCGACCACCACCGGCAAGGCAGCTGCCCCGGCTTGCGTCGTTCTTCCCGCAGTTGCCCAGACCAGCAGCGCACAGATCAACAGCGCCAGCCCGAGAACGACACCCATCGGGTCGAGGGGCCCGATCGCTGCCAGGCGTTCGTTCAATACGATCGACTGATCGCGCCGCACCTCGAGGATCATCCCGACGATCCGCGGCATTGGCGGTCCGGCCAAAGCCAGTCCCGCCACCACGAGCAACGGCACCTCCCATTTGGCCGCCCGGCGCAGCACCGCGACGACCGCAGCACCCAATGCGACGATCACTCCGACCAAGAAGCCCCAGACCCCGGTCATGTCCTTCGTCTTCGGCGGGCAGGGACCCACCTCGCACAGGACGATCGGTCCTGAACTCACCAAATACACGACGAAGGCAGCCAAGCCAACGCCCGCCAGTGCCAAGCCGGAGAGCCGTTCAGCTCCTTGTGTCCTCACTGGCATCCTTCCGCGCTCGGCGTTCCTTGCGGTCGGCGACGTAGAGGTCCCGCAGTTCGGGATCGTCCATCACGAGGTAGACCAGACCACAATCCTGCGGACCGCTCGCACCGGGCCAGCAGAGACTGCACGGATCGCCCGGCCGTACGGGACAGCGCGGAGTGCTCTTCACTGGGGGTTTCATCGCTGCTAATGCTACCCTTCGGCCCTCCCGCCATGAACTTCGGCGCGTGAAACCGGCAACAGAACGACCGTTCAGCCCTGCGCCCAGGTCGCCTCAAGATGTCGTCCAGCCGCCGTCGACCACCAGCATCTGGCCGGTCATGTAACTGGACGCGTCGCTGGCCAAGAAAAGTGCCACCGACGCCATCTCGCGCGGCTCGGCCAGGCGTCCCATCGGGATGCGGGATCTGATCTGTGCCGACTTCTCCGGATCGGCGAACAACGACTCCGTCAACTCGGTGTGCACCCAGCCTGGCGCCACGCCGTTGCACCGAATCCCGTGGCCCGACCACTCTCTGCTGAGGGCCCGCATCACCCCACCGATCCCCGACTTGGCTGCCGCATATGCCGGGATGTTCGGCACCACCGATTGCCAGTTGTTCAGCGAGCCGATGAAGATGTGGTTGGCTGGGCGTCCGGCCGCCAATTGCCGGCGACCAAGTTCTTGGCTGATCAGAAACGGGGCAGTGAGGTGCACACGGATCAGCCGATCCCACTGCTCGACAGGGAAATCTACCGAGGGTTCGCGATGCTGGAAGCCAGCCGCGTGGACCACGATGTCTATCGGCCCACCCAGTGCCGCCTCGCACTGGTCAACCAGTTGCCCCGGATCGACGGTCATCACGTCGGCAGGTATCGCCACGGAATTCGGCACCTCGTTGATGGCCGCCTCCAGCCGCGACCTGGTGCGCGAGACCAAGGCCACCAACGCGCCAGCCTGCCCCAGGGCCTTCGCGATCGCCAAGCCGATTCCCCCGCCGCCGCCGGTGACGATGGCACGACGTCCGGTCAACTTGAACAGGTCGAGCACAGAGTCAATCATGGCCGCTCCTTCGGGTCTTGGTTGCTTGGTTGCGGGTGAAGACCACCGTAGCCGCCCCGGCAGCTGGCGGCTCACCGTTGGAACTTGCCGCAGGCGATGGCCTCCCCACAGACCGCCCAGCCGCGGACTTCGGCGTCTGGATCATCCGCGCCTAAGGATAGCGATGCATTCGACGTGGTGGGTCATCGGAAACAGGTCGAAGGCCCGCAGCCCGGTGAGCCGGTAATTTAACCCGGCGAACGTGGCCAGATCGCGGGCCAGGGCCGCGGGGTCGCAGGCCACATACGCGATAGCCCGGGCGTCCATATCGGTCACGCGCCTCACGACGGCAGCACCAGCGCCGGTGCGGGGTGGGTCAAGGACGACCAGGTCAGTGCGACGAGGCAGCCGATTGCCGGCACGTTCCAGCCGCACAGCGTGGAAACTCGCCTCTGGGACGTTCACACGAGCCAAGTCGATGGCGATTCTACTGGCCTCAATCCCCACCACTCGGCACCCCGCGTCAACCAGGGCGCCGGCGAACAGCCCCACCCCGCAATACAGGTCGACCGCCCGCTCCCCCGCCGCAGGCTGCAGTCCGGCGAGCACGGCCTCCGTCAGAACCTGCACGGCCCCTGGGTGCACCTGCCAGAAGCCGTCGGCGCGCACTCGGTACCAGCGGGCGCCGACTTGTTGGCGGACGATGGCGCTGCCTTGCACCGGCTCACCGGAGCCTCCCAACACCGTTGTCTGCTCAGACCCAACCACCACCTGCAGTTCACCGTCGTCCTGCGCCCAGCGGGTCAGGTCGTCGGGGCCTTCCGGGTGCGCGATCCGGCAACCACCTTCGGGTAGCTCGACCAGTTCGTCCGACCGCCACCCGCGCAGTCCGACGCGACCGCCTCGCACCAAGTAACGCATCCGCGTCCGCCAGCCAAGGCCCTTGTCGTCGCCGGGTACTGGGTCCACCACCACGGGCCAATCGATACCTGCCAGCCTGCGCAACTGCTCGGCAACAACCTGCGCCTTCAGCTCACGCTGCCTGGGCAGCGCCACGTGCTGGAAATCGCAGCCACCGCAGCGTCCGGCCACCGGACACGGCGGCACCACTCGATCGTCCGACGCAGAGACAACCTCGGCGACCTCGCCCCACCAGAAGCGCGGCTTGGAGTCGTCAGTCACCCGGACGAACACCTGTTCGCCCGGGATGCCGTGCCGGACGAAGACCACCCGTCCGCCGATACGGGCCACGCAGTGCCCACCGTGTGCAATCGCCGTAAGCTCGACGGGCCCCAGCAGTGTGTCAGGAGCTACGGGCCGCTCGTATGGCATGGGCGTCCTTCATCTGCTGTTCGGCCGCGGCCTGCCGCTGGCCATGTGCCTGGCCGGAGCCCAACTGGTAGGGCACCGAGGTCACCATAACCCCGGGCATGAAGTGCAGCCGAGCGCGGATGAGCAGCGCCGTCTGGTTGTGCAAGATCGACTCGTACCAGTGCCCCACCACGTACTCGGGGATGTAGATGCAGACCACGTCGCGTGGGTTGTCGGAGCGGATCTGTTTGACGTAGTCGATGAACGGCTGGGTGATCTGCCGGTAGGGCGAGTCGATCACCCGGAGCCGCACCGGCAGGTCCTCGGCGTCCCAGCTCTCGATGAACTCGGTCGTCTCGTCGGCGTCCACCGCCACGGTCACTGCCTCGATTGAGCTGGGCATGGTGGCGCGGGCGAACTGCAACGCTTTCACAGTCGGCTTGTTAACTGCGTTCACAAGGACAATCGCCCGCACACGGCTGGGCAGCGCCCGGTCGGAGACATCGTCCAGCGCCGTCTCGTGCGCGACGTGGTCGTAGTGGCGGTGGATCATCTTCATCAGGCCGAAGATGACCACCATGGCCAGGATCGCCATCCAGGCGCCGTGGATGAACTTGCTGATCAGCACGACAAACAGCACGGTTCCGGTGGCGATCAGGCCGATGGCGTTGATCGCCCGGGATCGCTTCATCACTGCCCTCGTCGCCGGGTCGTCCTCGGTTCGTAGGTGGCGCGTCCAGTGCCGAACCATGCCGGTCTGACTCAACGTGAACGAAATGAACACGCCAACCACATACATCTGGATCAGCATCGTCACCGACGCATTGAAGACCATCACCAGTGCGATGGCACCACCGGCCAGCATCAGAATGCCGTTGCTGAACGCCAACCGGTCGCCTCGGGTGTGTAACTGGTGCGGCAAGTACCCGTCCTTGGCCAAGATGGACGCCAACGTCGGAAACCCGTTGAAGGCGGTATTGGCGGCAAGGAAGAGGATGATCACAGTGACCGTCATCAGGAAGTAGAAGCCCGGCCGGAACGAGTCGTAGAAGACCACCTGGGCCAACTGCCCCATCACAGTGGTCGCCTCCTCATGAATCTGCTCACCGGCCGGCGTCACGAGGTAGACCCCGTCACGGATGTCGAGCATCTTCACCCCGGTCATCTTGGCCATGGTTACGATCCCCAGCAGCATGCTGACCGCGATGGTGCCAAGCAACAGCAGGGTGGTTGCGGCATTGGTCGACTTGGGCCTCTGGAAGTTGGGCACGCCGTTGCTGATCGCCTCGACACCGGTCAGCGCCGCGCAACCGGATGAAAAGGTGCGCGCCAGCAACATGACCACCACGAAACCGATGAACGGGTCGTACTCCGATGACCCAACCACGGTGTAATCGGCGGTCTCTGCCCGCAGGTCGCGTCCCAACAGAAAGATCTGGGTGAGCCCCCAAGCCACCATCGCGCCGACGCTGACCATGAACGCGTAGGTGGGAATGGCGAAGAAGGTGCCGGATTCCCGAACACCCCGCAGGTTCATCGACATGATGAGCAGGATCACCAACGCAGCGAACGCACCCTCGTGTCCCGATAGGAACGGGAACATTGCCTTGGCGTTCTGGATGCCGGAGCTGACCGACACCGCGACAGTCAGCACATAGTCGACCAGCAACGCGCTGGCCACGGTAAGGCCGGCGTTCGCGCCAAGGTTCACCGTGGCCACTTCATAGTCGCCGCCCCCGGACGGGTAGGCATGCACCACTTGCCGGTACGAGGCGACAACGATCAGCATGACGGCGGCCACCGCGAGAGCCACCGGCAGCGAGAAAGCGAAACCTGCCATCCCCGCCAGCGAGAGGGTGATCAGGATTTCATCGGGGGCGTAGGCGACTGAACTCAGTGCGTCCGATGCGAAGACCGGCAGCGCGATGCGCTTGGGTAGTAGCGTCTCGCCCAGCCTGGTGCTGGCGAGCTTGGGTCCGACCAGGACTCGTTTGGTGGCGTCCCAAACACTCACGGCCGAAAACTGTACGCCTGTGTTGTCGCCTGTCAATCCCCCGGGAGGAACTGATTTCTCAGGCACGTGGCGGGTTGTTGCCAAGGTGTAACGTGCTGCCAGCAGATCGGCCAGCTCACCATCCGGGAGGTTTCCGTGCACATCGTGATCATGGGCTGCGGCCGCGTCGGATCGACGCTGGCACGAGCCCTGGAGGCTCGCAGCCACTCGGTGTCGGTGATCGACCTCGAGGCTGGCGCGTTCCGACGGCTCGGACCCGACTTCGGTGGCCGCACCTTCCAGGGCGTCGGCTTCGACAGGGATGTGCTGGTCAAGGCCGGCATCCGGAAAGCCGACGGCTTTGCCGCGGTGTCAAGCGGCGACAATTCGAACATCCTCGCCGCCCGCGTAGTGCGGGAGCAGTTCGGCGTGACGAATGTGGTGGCGCGAATCTACGACCAGGGACGTGCCGAGGTCTATGAGAAGCTCGGCATCGCCACAGTGGCTCCGGTGCGCTGGGCGGCCTCCCAGATGATGCAGAGACTGTTGCCCAGCGCAGTGGCACCGGACTGGCTCGATCCAGCGCAGGACGTCTGCCTGATCCGGCTCGAGTACGCCGACAGTTGGGTTGGCATGCCGCTGGCGCGGGCTGAGGCTATGATCGCTGCCCGCATCCCGTTCATGATGCGGCTCGGACGCGGCAGTTGTCCTGGACCGGCCACAGTGCTGCAGGCCGGAGACCTGATCTGGGTGGCAACCCAAACCGCACGGTTGGCCGAGGTGCGCGGACTGCTCACCCAAGACCCGCCGAAGCACTAGGAGCTGAAAATGCGAGTTTGCATTGTGGGAGCTGGCAACGTCGGCCGGTCGATTGCCCGGGAGCTGATCACCAACGGTCATGACGTCCTGTTGATCGAGCGCGATCCGCACGCCATCAAGTCCGAAACCGTGCCGGACGCTGAGTGGCTGCTCGCCGACGCCTGCGAGATGGACTCCCTCAAAGAAGCCGAGTTGCAGAGCTTCGACGTGTCGATCGCAGCCACCGGGGATGACAAGGCGAATTTGGTGTACACCCTGCTCGCCAAGACCGAGTTCGGGGTGCCCCGCACTGTTGCTCGGGTGAACCACCCGAGCAACGAGTGGCTCTTCGATGAACAGTGGGGTGTCGATGTCGCCGTCTCCACTCCGCGGATCATGTCGGCATTGGTTGAGGAGGCGGTCACCGTTGGTGAGATCGTGCGGCTGCTCACCTTCAAGAAGGGCACCTCGTCCCTGGTCGAGTTGACACTGCCGGACGAATCCCCGGTCGTGGGTCGCAGGGTTCGTGACGTCGAGATGCCGGTCGGTGTGGTCTTGGTCGCCATCGTCCGCGATGGGGTGCCACGCGCTCCCGAACCGGACGCAGCGTTGGAGGCCCGGGACGAGCTGCTCCTGGTCAGTTCCCCCGATGCCGAATTTGGGCTACGCCAGATGCTGGCGGGCAACCAGCCCTCCCGTGCCCCCCGTCAGCACGACTGACCCCGCCTGGGCAACCGCCGCCAGCGCCCCGATGAGCGAAACGAGTCGCGTTGTCCGAGATGTACAGAAACGCGATCCGCCAGTCCAACTCGGCAGAACGAATGATCAATCCGGTATTCGTGCGTCCGGGAGAGGCGTCGAGCCTGCCGAAGCCACCGAAGTCCCAAGGCCCGTCCGGATCCACCCGCCGCTACGCCACCAGCTCGTAGGCGGGATTGAAGATGGTCGGGCTGCCCTCGTGCAGCGTGATGCGTCCCTCAACGCGCATCTTCACGCCGGGGATGATGCCCGGGATCACCCGACGTCCCATCCAGATCAGCTTCAGGGTGCCGGTGCCGTCGTGCAGTTCAGTCTCCAGCCAGGCACCGCCGCCACGAGGATTCAGGGTTAGCATCGAGACCGTGCCTTGCACTGTGCCCACCGTATGGGGTTGGAGGTCACGGATCGGGGTCGCCCCCGCCACCACGGCCTCTTGTTCGCGTTCGTCGGCTACCAATTGCTGATGAGAAGATAACAAGCGGCGCAACCAGCCGGGCCGACGCAGAATCATGGCCCTAGGCACCTGGGTGATCGTCCCGCTGGGAGCCGGGGACCGGAGCGGCCATCGAACTGGGTAGCGTCATCGGAATCAGGTCGCCAGGTACCCGCGGCTGTTGATCGCGCCGGACGACCGAGTTGCTGAAGAACTCGTACAGCAGTTCCGAAACGCCCTCGATGCCGGACGCCTGGCCCGCCTCACCCATCACCACCCCACGCAACAACCACCTAGGACCTTCCGCGAACCAAGTCCGTGAGACGTGGAACACTCGATTGCCCTTCGGGTCGGTCATCGGGATGACGCGGCGGACCTCAGTGCCGAACGGTCCTGCAGCCAAAGTGACCTTGCCGCCTGCCTTCTGGGTGGCGGCGATCATCTCATCCCGAATCTCGGCGACCATCGAGGTCTGCGCTGGCGCCGCGAACAATGCGATCTCAATGGCGGACGGACCTGCCATCGCGAGGGCAGCCTGCACCTTCTTGGTGCGCTGGTCGACCTGCAACTGCATTTGCATTCCCTCGAACGGGGTCAGCACCACACAACCGAAGTCGAGCCGCTCCACTTCGTCGGCGTCCAGATCGACCTCACTGATGTCGAATGGGCCGTCTTCACGCCAGTCGCGGCTGGCGTCCAGCCGTTCCCACTCGTCAAGGTCGTCTTCGTAGTCGGAGGCCTCGTCGAGTTCGTCCGACACCTCAGCGTCGTGGTCGTTCGAGTCGTCGGTTTCGCCAAGGGCCTCGGCGAGGTCGCTTCCCTCGTCGTCCTTGCGCTTGAATCGGCCAAAGATCACGGTTGGTCCCCTTCTTCGATCGAAGCAAGCCTAGCCCCGGCCGCGGCACCTGCCGGATCGTCCGCCCAAGCGTGGATGCCACCGGTCGAGCCATGGCCACCGACTCCGCGCGCGCTGGCAGGTAACTCGGATGCCGGTTCGAACCGGACGCGCGCCACCTGCTGAACCACGAGTTGAGCGATCAGGTCGCCGCGCTTGAGTTCGATGGGTGTTCGTCGGTCGGTGTTGAGCAGGCAAACCTTGATCTCGCCGCGGTATCCGGCGTCCACGGTGCCGGGGGCGTTGACGATGGTCAGCCCGCTCCTGGCGGCAAGCCCAGATCGTGGATGCACGAAGCCGGCATACCCGTCGGGCAGCGCGATGGCGACGCCGGTGGGCACCAAGACGCGCTCCCCCGGCTTGATGACGACGTCCACGGCGATCGCGAGATCGGCCCCGGCATCTCCGGGATGAGCGAACGCGGGCATCGGCAACCCGTCATCGAGCATCTTGATGGCGACGACCAGGTCACCACCGCGCGGGTCATGGCTCATTCAAGCAAGGCTAGCGGTTCACGCCGCACGCAAACGCGACCGCGCAGTGGGATCTAGGATGGCTGACGTGAACGACGAGAAGCACGAGACGCTGGCCTCCAGCATTGAGTTCAAGATCATGGCGGGAGCGTTGGCCGCTCTGTCTACGTTCGTGGTCCAGAAACTGATTCGCGCCGGCTGGAAGCAGATCACTGGGCAAGAGCCGCCCGATCCCGACGATCCCGAGGCCTCGACTGTGTCTGCGGTGGCCTGGGTCGCGGCTAGCGCAGTCGGCGTCGCCGTCGTGCAGGTGCTGGCCCGCCGAATGGCCGCCAACCGGTACGCCTCGCTGGGCCGCAAACAAACCCCAACCCAGTGAGCCAGACTCGCCCAGAATAATGCGCCATCGGCGGCGCGCACTGGTCAGCCCGCAGCCGGCCTGGTTGTCGTCGGGTCGGCGACGGGCCCATCCCGTAGCCTCCGGATGTCGGCGCGCCCGAACTGTCAACCGCCGCGCAGAAGAGGGTACCGGCAGCCAAAGAACCCCCGCCGCGTAAGGCGAGGGTTCTTTTCTCGTGGGATAGCGAATTCGAGTCCGGAATCGAGCTGGGTGGCCGACCCGCGCTTCACACGCAGTCGACGCAGTAGTCCCGGCCGCCGCGAGTCTCGGCGAGTTGACTCCGGTGCTTAACCAAGAAGCAGGACGCACAGGTGAACTCGTCGGCCTGCTTGGGCAGGACGCGGACAGTCAGTTCTTCGTGCGATAGGTCGGCCCCAGGCAACTCAAAAGCCTCTGCGGCCTCCACCTCGTCCTCGTCAACCTGCCCGGAGGTTTTGTCGTTGCGACGACTCTTGAGCTCTTCGAGGGAATCCTCGCTCATTTCCTCGTCTGACTTGCGAGGAGCGTCGTAGTCAGTTGCCATCGTCACCTTTCAGCAATGTAAGTTTGGGATGTCACCCGGCAGCGCCGTGTGACGCAACGATGCATGTTGTACCACACCTTCCCAAATCTCGCAGGCAGCGGGACCAATCTCGAGTGCCCGCGTGAGAATGGCGCGGCAGCCGAACGGCGCTGGGCGGCTGGGGGTAGGTTACTCGTCAGAGATATTCGACGCCCAGTCGTCGAACCCGCTGTAGGTAGATCAAAGACCAGGAGACCGCCAGATGGAAAGCGCACTTACTCCGCGCGAGATCCAGGCCAAGATCCGCGGCGGCGAGTCGTTGACCCGGGTCGCGGAGTTGGCTGGCGTCCCGGTCGAGCAGATCGACGCCTACGCCGGCCCCGTGCTGGCCGAACGCGAGCATGCCGCCCTGCTGGCGCGTGAGTCGCAGGTCCGCCGCCGCGGCGAATCAAGTTCGCACCGAGTGCTCGGTGAAGTGGTCGCAGACAACCTGGAAACCAAGGGTGTCTCGCCCGATGGGATCCAGTGGGACGCCTGGCGCGATGAGAACCGGCGGTGGACAGTGCAGGCGTCCTGGACGCTAGACGGCGTCGAAGAGCAGGCACACTTCAGCTTCGACCTACGCGGGCGGGTCTCGACCGCCGCCGACGACCGCGCCCGCGCGCTGATCAACGAGGCACCCCCGGCGACGGGATCCGGCGGCGACCCGGACTCCGAACCGACGATCGACTTGAACGATGAACTGGCTCTCGTCCGCGCCGTACAAGCCGACACCGAGCCGCCTGTCGTCGTCCCCGACCAGCCTTCGGCCCGCATCATCAAACTGCCAGGTGAGCAGGCCAGCGACGAAGAGCCGCACGACTACTCCCCCGTCGAACTTGAGCAGGTCGACGGCGTCTACGACATCATCCCCAATCCGCGCAGCGACATGGACGTGCTCTATGACATGCTGGCGGGCTTCAATGAGGACTCAGTTCGCATCTACGCCGGTCTCACCCAACCGGTGAGCCCCCAACCCGAACCGTCGCGAGATGCCGTGCCGCAACCGGAACCCGCTCAGGACGCCAGACCAGTGCCTCCCGGCACGCCGATCCCCCAGTCGACGGCACCCAAACCTACGGTGGCACAGCAGCCGGCCGCTTCCACAGAATCCCCGCGACCCAAGCCCGGTCCACGCCCGAAGCAGGGATCGGCGCCCAAGCCCGCGTCCCAAGCCATGCCGACACCTCAACCACCCCAGCCGGAGTCGACACCCCAACCCCAGACCCCGCCGGCACCTCAACCTCAAGCAGAGCCCGAGGCAGCCGAGCCTGCGGCGGCACCTGAGACCGACTCAGCCGAAAACGCCCAGCCCGTCACACCGCAAGGGCCCGAACCAATTCCGCCGGTCACCGAGTCCGAGCAGGACGCGCTGGTGGGCGAGCCTGCGGCCAAACCCGCTCCCCGACCAAGCAAACGGCGCAAGCGCGCCTCGGTGCCCACCTGGGACGAGATCATGTTCGGCGGACCACAACAACCCACGCAGAGGTGATTCGCGACAGTCAGGCCTGATCGGGAGCTTGGCCGGTAACTCGGGTAAGACAGTCGACCAACAGTGGGACGCACATCTCTTCCGCGGTGAGCGAACCGTGTTGGCCTACCAGCGTGAACTCCCCCGGGCGTGCCAGCGTCATGACGGCCCAGTCTCCCTCCAGGGCGACCAAGACATCACCGATCCGCGCAAGCATCGACGGCGCCACCTTGCCGAACCAGCCCTCCTCAATCGCCTCCTCGCGCAACCGAACAACGGCCCGCTCCCCCAGCTGGCTTCGCCAGCGGGCGGCCACCTCTTCCGGACGATCGGCGTAGAGCTGGCGTAGCCGGCCTTCACCGCCGATGAGGTCAAGACCGCTGAGCAGGCCGGGAGTGTCTTCGATGATGATCTGACGGTTGCCGGGCACGTCCACCATGCCGTGGTCGCCGGTGACAAGCAGGCAGGTGTCGGGGTCAAGCGAGTCTCTGAGATGCTCCAGCCAGCCGTCGATACCGTCTAGCGTCTGGCGCCAGATCTCTGAGCCACAGCCACTGCCATGGCCGGCGTGGTCCAGCCGCCTCTCATAGGCGTAGACAAGCGAACGCTCCCCCGATCGAGAAGCAGCGACCACCTGGTCTACCCGGGTCTGATCGTCGCGTTCATCATCCAGGCCAACGAACCGAGTGCCGCGTAGCGCGGCGTGCGTCAACCCAGTGCCCGCGAACGTGTTCAACGAGACCGTGCCAACCGCGATGCCGACGCCTGCGAGCTTCTCGAACCAGGTGGGCTCGGGCTGGAAGTCCAGCGGGTCAAGCCGATCATCCCAAGTCAGCGCATTGATGATCTCGCCCATCGCCCGGAACGAGTAACCCACTATGCCGTGCTGCCCCGGCTCACAACCGGTGCCGAGCGTGCTCAGCGATGTCGCGGTGGTGGCTGGCACGGCACTGGTCAGGATCAGTCCGCCGTCGAGCAGCCCAGCCAGGTATGGAGCCCGCGACTTCGCACGGTGCAGCAGGTGGTGGCCGAGGCCGTCCACCATCACCAGGACGTAGCGCTTTGCGGCAGGCAGGCCGAGCACGTCGCTGCTCGCCAGTTCGGGGGCAAGGTGAGCCGCCAACGCCGGCAGCACCTCGCCCAGCGTGCTGCGTCCGTATTCGGGTAGCAGGAGAGGTACCACGTCAATGCACTCGCTGCTGCAACGCGGCGCCAAACGAAACCAACCGCCGAACCTGCTCGGGGCCATCTGCCGCCGGACTCATCCTGACTACCATGTCTTCATTTACCGCTGAGCCGCTGAAGCCGTGATCGGCCTCACAGTTGGGATCGCCGCAGGTGGCTGGCTCAAGATCGATCTTGCGCATCGTGTTCCAGCTGAGCGTCAGCCAGGTCTCGACGACCTCGGCGGACTTCGTGCCGAATCGTTCTGGATGGGCTACCACCCGGCTCATCGCGACCGTACCGAGCAAGCGCAACGGGACTGATTCGGTCGAGCTGATGGCCGCGCCGCCCTGCGGGTCATCGGTGTGATCGTCGGTGTGGCTGACCACCAAACGGGTCGGGGTGAGCACCAGCACGGACATGTGCCGGGTAATGCCCTCATGGGTGAAGGTGGCCTCATGCTGCACCAGGTGCGCCTCCACCACCTCTTCGCCGACCGCCAATGCGACCGAGTCGGTCACGAGTTGGGGGAAGAAGCCGCAGTCGTTGATCTCGCGAACCAACGAAGCGGGCAGCGCGCCTTGACTGGCTAATGATTCGTGCCTCACCCACCCATCCTGCCACCTGCCTCAGCCGCCTGACACGCATCGCTAGGCTTGCCGTCATGAAGTCACGGCAGTTCCTCGGGGTCCGCATTGATGACTTCGTCACCCGCCACGTGGTGAGCACGCTTCGTCGCAGGGGTTGGCGCGAAGCTATCGTCCCGTTCACCGGCTATGGCACCGACGATCACGTCCGAGTGCTGGGCAGGTTGATCCTGCGTCCGACCAAGCCCCGCAGCTACCTGGGGATGTACGCCGATACACTCTTTCAGCGGCGCGGCTGGCGCAACTTCATCACCGCCCCGGTTCCCAGGCGTCCGGTGACGGTGAAGGTTGGCGAGAACGAGCTGGAACTGATGACCGACGGCGGCGGCTACATCGATGTGACAGTGCGCACTTCGGGTATGACCGACGGCTGGCAGCACGTCACCTTGAGCACCGACGAGGCACCCCCGACCAGGGCCCCCGTGCAGGTGGTTCGGCCCGACGAGCAGTTCGGGCTCATCAGCGACATTGACGACACCATCTTGTCGACGTGGCTGCCCCGCATCCTGCTGGCTGTCTGGAACACGTTCTTCCTCGCCGAGGGCAACCGGCAGGCGGTGCCAGGCATGGCTCGGCTGTACAAGAAGCTCCTGGCGAAGTACCCGGGCGCGCCGATCATTTACGTGTCAACCGGGTCGTGGAACACGTTGCCCTTCCTGAACCGGTTCATGAAGCGACACGGCTTCCCGAAGGGGCCCATGCTGCTCACCGACTTCGGGCCAACCCAGACCCGCTGGTTCCGCAGCGGACCCGAGCACAAGCGCCGTGCGCTGGCCGAACTAGCGCGCGACTTTCCGAACATCAAGTGGGTGATGTTCGGCGATGACGGCCAACACGACCCCGCGATCTACCGAGAGTTCGCCGAGTTGCGTCCGGCGCACGTGCGCGCCATCGCGATCCGGCAACTGTCGGCGACCGAGCAGATCCTTGCGCACGGCACCGCGACCCTGCTACGCGACAGCGCCGACCTACGCTGGGAACCGCCGGTCGTCCCCGAACTGACAGGCGCCGACGGGGATGAGTTGTCGCAACAGGTCCAACTGGTCATTGAGGAGTCTTCAGGTGGGCCTTGAGCGACCGGGACGCGGGGTGTCGCGTCCCGGCATGACATGATCGAACGGCACAATTCGATCAGGACCGGGTGATCATCACCCGGCAACGGCGACCTGCCGCGCGCCCCAAGTCGCCATCGGACAAGTGAATCGACCAGGAGAAACCGGCACCACATGGCCAACAGGACAACCACGGACGTGGAGGAGTTCGAGGAACGCATTATCGATGTCGACGTCTCGTCCGAGATGGAGACCAGCTTCCTCGAGTACGCCTACTCGGTGATCTACTCGCGTGCGCTGCCAGACGCCCGAGACGGCCTGAAACCGGTGCAGCGTCGCATCCTTTACACAATGCACGACATGGGATTGCGCCCCGACAAGCCGCACGTCAAGTGCGCCCGTGTCGTCGGCCAGGTGATGGGCCAGTTGCATCCCCACGGCGACACCGCCATTTACGATGCGATGGTACGACTCGGTCAGGACTGGTCGATGCGGTTGCCCACGATCGACGGGCACGGAAACTTCGGTTCGCTGGACGCTGGCCCGGCCGCCTACCGCTACACCGAGTGCCGCCTTGCCCCGGCCGCGCTGGCATTGGTCGACGGACTGGACGAAGATACCGTCGACTTCAAACCGAACTACGACGGCAAGGAACTTGAGCCGTCCGTACTGCCAGCCGCCTTCCCCAACCTCTTGGTCAATGGCGCCACCGGAATTGCGGTTGGTATGGCAACCAACATCGCCCCGCACAACCTGGTAGAGGTAACGGGGGCGCTCAAGCACCTGCTGGCCCACCCGGACGCCGACCTGGAGACGCTGATGCGCTTCGTCCCGGGTCCAGACTTCCCGACTGGCGGCACCATCATCGGCCTGGACGGCATCAAGACCGCCTACGAAACCGGGCGCGGCAGCTTCAAACTGCGTGCCACTGCGAGGATCGAGCAGACCAGCCCACGCCGACGCGGCATCGTGGTTACCGAGTTCCCCTACGGTGTCGGGCCCGAGCGGGTCATCGAACAGATCAAGGACCTGGTCGGGCGCAAGCGGATCGCGGGCATCGCCGATGTAAAAGATCTGACAGACCTGACCCACGGCACCCGTCTGGTGATCGAGGCCAAGAACGGCATCAATCCCGAGGCTCTGCTGGAGCAGTTGTACAAGCTCACCAAGCTCGAAGACACCTTCGCGATTAACGCGGTTGCCCTGGTCGACGGTCAGCCTCGCACCCTCGGCCTGCTCGAACTGCTGCAGGTCTACCTAGACCACCGTATCGAGGTCACCACGCGACGCACCCGATTCCAGTTGACTCGCGCAAGCGATCGACTGCACTTGGTCGAAGGCCTGCTGCTGGCGATGCTCGACATCGACAACGTGATCGCCATCATCCGCAGTTCGGACGACGTGGCGCAAGCTCGCACTCGGTTGATGGAGTCGTTCGAGCTGTCCGAGGCACAGGCCAACTACATTCTCGACCTCCAGCTGCGCCGCCTGACCCGGTTGAGCCGCATCGAATTGGAGGCCGAACGCGACGAACTGCTGACGCGAATTGCGCACCTCAACGAGATCCTCGAAAACCCCGAAGTGCTGCACAAGCTGGTCAGCGATCAACTGGACGAAGTGGTCAAACGCTACGGAACCCCGCGGCGCACGGTGCTGCTCGCCGACTCAGGCACAGTCGCAAGCACAGCCACCCCACTGGAGATCCCCGATGACCCCTGCTGGGTGATGCTCAGTTCGGTGGGCCTGGTAGCCAGATTGGACGGCGCCGACGAACCCCCAGCCTCAGTCGAAGGGCCCCGCTCGAGACACGACGCGATCATCGGGGCGATCCGGACCACCGCGCACTCGGAATACGGCGTGCTCACCTCGACCGGCCGACTGATCAAGATGAAGGCGATAGAAGTGCCCTCAGTGCCGCAGACCGCGATGTCGCCCAATCTGCAGGGTGGTTCTCGGATCGGCGAGTTGGTCACCCTCGGCAAGCACGAGCGTGCCCTTGGTCTGACGTCGTTCGCCGAGGACTCGCCCGGTCTGGCGGTCGGTACCCGCAACGGCGTGGTCAAGCGCGTCACCCCCCAGCACCTGACCAGCAAGGACTCCTGGGAGTTCATCAGCCTGGCGCCGGGCGACGAGGTAGTAGCTGCCTTCGAGTTGCGCAGCGAGGCCGATGAACTGGTCTTCATCACTTCGGACGCGCAACTGCTGCACTTCCCAGCGGCCGTGGTGCGTCCCCAAGGCCGCGGTGGCGGTGGGGTTGCCGGCATCAAGCTCACCGCAGGTGCCACAGTGGTCTTCTTCGGCGCCACACCCGGACAAGATGCGGTGGTGGTCACTGTCTCGGGCAGCTCGTCGTCCCTACCCGGAACCGAGTCGGGCAGTGTCAAGGTCACCCCGTTCGAAGAGTACCCGGGCAAGGGTCGCGCCACCGCTGGCGTCCGGTGCCACCGCTTCTTGAAGGGTGAGGACGCACTGCTGCTCGGTTGGGCGGGGCCGCTCCCGGCGATCGCGGCAGCGGAATCGGGATCGCCGATCGAGTTGCCACCGGCCACCGGGAAACGCGACGGGTCTGGCACGCCCTCACCCCAGCCGATCGCGGCCATTGCCAGTCGTAGGCTGCGCTGAGCTCGGGTCCGCCGCTTCCGGTTGGTCCGAGCCCAGCGCAGCAGCGTCAAGCGTCCAGCACCTCCGGATTGACCAGGTTGACGCCACGTTCTCCCCGTGCATACGCGGCGATGTCCGCGGCGCCGAGCCGGGCTGCGATCCAGGCCGCGGACTTACTGGCCCCCGCCAGGTGCGGGGTGACGGTGATGTTGGGCGTCCGCAGGATCCGGTGGTCCGGTGGCAGCGGTTCGGACGGCAGCACGTCGCACGCCGCGGCATAAAGGTGACCGTCGTCCAGTGCGTCGCAGAGCGCGTCGTAGTCGAGCAGTTGCGGGCGGGCACAATTCACCACGATGGCTCCCTTCGGCAGCATCGCCAACTGCTCGCGGCCGATCATGCCCGCGTTCTCGGCTGTCGCTCGGGCGTGCAGGCTGAGCACATTGCTGCGTCGCAGCAACTCCTCCAGCGTCTCCACCTGCGTCAGGTCCGTCGGCAGCGGACCGGTCAAGTAGGGGTCGAAGATCAGCACGTGCGCCCCCATCGCCACCAGCGCCGTGGCCACGCGTCGGCCGATCGCGCCATAGCCCACCAGACCAATCGTCGACCCGAACAACTCTGGGCCGACGAGTTCGTACCGGTAGTAGTCGCCCCGCCAGTTGCCCGCTTTGAGTTCGGCATCGCGCTGGCTGATCTGACGTGCCGCTGCCAGAATCATCGCTAGCGAGTGCTCGGTGGTGGCGTTGGCGTTGCGGCCCGGAGTATTGCAAACCTGAATGCCGAGCCTAGTGGCGGCCGCCACGTCGGCGTTCACAGGGCCACCACGGCAGACCACGACCAGCTTCAGGTCTGGGCTGGCCGTCATCACCTTCTCGGTAACCGGTTGGGTGTGGGTGAACAACACTTCACAGCCCTGCAATGCCTCGATCAGCACGTCCTCGTCGCCGTTGGCCTCGTGAACCCCACCGATGTCGATCATCGGTGTGACCGGCCAGTCGTTGCTGATCTGTACTGTTTGGGCGTCCAAACCTGATTCGTCGATCGCGGTCTGCAAGATCTCCGTCAGGACGAACCCATCACCTGCCAGCAGGATTTTCATTTCCACTCCTCAAGCGTGCTTCAGTTTGTCGAGTTCTGCCGGCGGGAAGGTAGTCTCACGGTCTCCGAGCAGCAGGGCGTGATAAGTCAGTTTCGCGGCCTCCTCCATGTTCAGGGTTTTGCGGTAGGCCGAAGTCACCGAGTCACCCAGGACGCAGATGCCGTGGTTGCCCAGCACCACGACATCGTGGGTACCGTCCCGCAACTGGTCGGCGGCGGTGTCGGCGAGTTCGTCGGAACCGTTCGTGTAGTACTTGGTGTATCCGTAGCTGCCCACGTAGTACGCGTGATCTTGGGTGATGAAGCGGATCTTGTGGCCCAGCGCGGTCAACAGGAGTGTGAACTGCGGATGGATGTGGATCACTGCCTGTGCGTCGGGACGCGCCTCGTAGACCCGGGTGTGCAACTTCCATTCACTGGACGGCGCCGGCCCCGAGACTCGGCTGCCATCCAGATTCAGCACGGCGAACTGGTCAGCGGTCAGCGAGTTCAGCCAAGTGCCCTTGCCGGTGACGGCAACCGTGCCGTCCGGCAGACGAACCGACAGGTTACCGCCGGACGCGAGCACGAGACCTTGTCGGACGGCGTCGGCGCCGACTTGAATCAGTTCCTGGATGGGATCGGTGCTCACTTGGCGTCCTCCTCTGCTCCGGACAGCACGCGCAGTTCCCGCATGGCAGGCCAGGCCGGACGGATCGCGTCGCGGCTCAGCCGGTAGACGTCGAAGGCCTTGCGGTAGACCTCACGATTGGCGGGGTTCGGTTCGTAGCTCGAGACCGAGGTAACCATCATCTGGGCGGCAGCCTCCAGGTCTGCGGCTTCGCCGCAGGCGACCAAGGCCAA